>CAMNKK010000057.1 GCA_946542235.1 uncultured Clostridia bacterium
GGGAAGGGACATCGGACCAGCCCGGGGCAGACGATTCCGGAGGGGAAGGGACATCGGACCAGCCCGGGGCAGACGGTTCCGGAGGGGAAGGGACAGCGGGCCAGCCCGGGACACAGGGTTCCGGAGGGAAGCCCGGGGCGGGCTGCTGCGGAAAAGGAAGGGGAGATGCGGCAGGCTCCCCGGCAGGCGTCCGGGGACCTCCGGGCGGCGCCGCCGTCTCCGGAGAAAGCCGGGCGGGGGCATTTTCCTGAACGGAATCAAAGCCCGCGGCGGAATCCAGGGCGGCATAGACCCGGAGCCGCAGAACCGCCTGGCCGACCTGCAGAAACGCGCCATGGGCCGCGGGCGTATCCTCCGGTCTGGATCGGCAGTCCAGCACGGCGGAGCCCACCGCGGCTTCGCATCCGCTGAACGGATGAATCAGAAGCCCGGTTCCCTGCTCATAGACAAAGGAAAGATGCTTCCTGCGGACGCCCGCGCAGGGAATGAAAAGATCAGAGGAACGGACGGAGCCAAGCACGCCTTCCCAGGGAACGGGGATCACCGTTCCCTCCGGAAGATCCCTGCTTCCGGAGACGACGACCAGCTCTCCGACGGTGCCGGACCAGGGCATGCGGCGAACGGTCCGCCGCCTTTCGGCCCGCTCGGAGAGCAGCCAGAAAAAGGAGCGGAGCACGATCAGCACCCCCAGCAGGGCAAAAAGATAGCGCGCCGCCAGGGACAGAACCTCGTAAAGCTCGGACGACACGCTGCTCATCTCCTTTGCCGGCTTCCGCGGCGGGAAGACCGCCGGGTTCCCGGAATTATTCGCTCAGGGCATCCCGCAGGGTTTCCATGTTTTTCCGCATGACGGATTCATAGTAATCCAGCGGAACATTTTCCTCCGGCCCGGTAACCACCGGATCCAGCGTATAGATTTTCGCCCCGGTCTCCGAGGCGAGAATGCGGGCGGAGAGGTCTTCATACTGGGGCTCCGTGAAAAGAGGCGGGTTTCCCAGATCCCGGATGACGGTGATCAGCCGGGCCAGCTGGGCCGGAGTCAGGGTTTCTCCGGGCTCCCGATTGACGACCGCCAGCACCTCCAGGCCGTAAGCGGAGGCGAAATAGGGAAAGGCTTCATGGAAGGTGATGATCCCGCGGCGGGGCAGATCCGAGAGCCCGTCCTTCAGCTCCTGATCCAGCAGGTTCAGCCGGTCTGTCAGGGAGGCAAGGTTTTCCCGGATCCCGGGCTCCAGGGAGGGGAACTGGCGGATCATGGCGTCAGCCAGATTCCGGGCCATCAGGACGGCGTTGGAAGCGCTGAGCCAGATGTGCGCATTGGCTTCGCCTTCCTCTTCCTCCTCCGATTCCCCGATCTGAAGGGCGTCCATCCCATAGAGAAGGGGCACGCCGTCCGACGCACGGGCTACGGGAAGATCCGGAAAGGCGGAGAAGACCAGATCCAGATAGGACTCCATCCCCGCTCCGTTGACAAGGAACAGATCCGCTTCCTCCAGGACCTTCATGTCCTGGGACTGGAGCTGGTAGTCGTGAAGGCAGCCGGTGTCCGGCGCGGCGAGGTTGCGCACCTCCAGGCCGGGAATCCCCTCCGCCAGATTTCGGGCCAGAAGCCAGATGGGGTAAAAGCTGGTCACCACGGTTTCGCCCAGGGCGCATACGGGAAGCAGCATCAGAATCAGAAGCAGGGAAATCAGACGAATCACGTTTTTCATCAGGCAGGGGAATCCTTTCCATCGAGAGTTGAGCCGGAGCCGCTTTCCGGCTGTGTCTGGGACCGGACGGCCAGCCAGGCCTCCTGATCCGGGGCGGGAATATTCTCCCGGACGATGCGCTCGATCAGGAAACGCTCCTGGGCGGGGAGAAATTCCTGATAGTTCCGGTACAGGGCGCGCATGGCGGAGAAGGAGCCGGATTCCATCCAGTAGCGGTGCAGATGATCATAGCTGACGGAATAGGGCTTCAGGGATACAAAGAGGGGAAAGAGCGCTTCATCCGCCGCGGCCGGGAGATCGGACAGCAGGAAACGCCGGAAGGATCCGTCCTCCAGCCGGCAGGTCATTCCGGGCCCCAGCCGCTCATACAGGGCGTTGAACAGATAATCCTCCATCCGGAGGGAGAGGGAAGCAAAGGAATCCCGGGCGGGGGAATAGGCGCGGAGCACCCGGAGAACCCCGTCAAAAAAACCGGGATCATCCGCCAGAAAGGAGCCGAAACGACCGCGAAGCGCGTCCCGGACAGCTTGAGCAGTGATCAAGCCCGCTTCCTCCTTTCCGATTCCGCCTTTGATCAGGCACAGATCTTTCCCAACACGGACATTTTAGCATAATATAATAAGAAATAACAGCATTCCGGAATAAAATATTACTTTTTTTTAATAGTTATGAAGAAAAGAACAGAATTCCGCCGGAAACAGGGAAAAAACAGAAACGGTTTTTTATAAAAATGGTAAATCTTGTGGTTCGGAAAGAGCGGAACCACTACACACAGCGGGGGACGGATGCGAAATTCTAACAATTTCCGAAACTTATCCACAGCCCGGGAAGGCTTGAAATTTCGGGAATTATCTGATATGATCCTCGTGCCGGATTTGAATGGTTAAGTTATCCACAGCCCGGTTATCCACAGCCTGGGCGGTGGTGATTTTTTCGCTCTTTTTTCCGGAAAGGAGCGCAAAGGAAGACGCACGATGGAAATGGAAACGCTATGGACCGAAACCTGTGACATGCTCCAGCAGGAAATTGCCCGGGTTTCCTATGATACCTGGATCGGAGACAACCTGGTTCCCGCCTGGCAGGATGGGGACCGTCTTTTGCTTACGGTCAAAATGGAGCCCATGAGGGACTTTGTGGTCAAGCAGTACCAGAAAGCCATCGAAAAATGCCTTTCCCGGGCGGCAAACCGGGAGATGCACGCGGAACTGCTGACCAAGAGCGAAATGGAGCACCGCCTCAGCGCCGAAAAGGCCCCGGAGGAGGACGGCAACGATCCCCGGCTGAATCCCAAGTACACCTTTGACCGCTTCGTGGTGGGCAGCGGCAACCGGTTTGCCCACGCGGCGGCCCTGGCCGTGGCGGAAAATCCGGCGGAGGCCTATAACCCCCTTTTCATCTATGGCGGGGTGGGCCTGGGGAAGACCCATCTGATGCAGGCGATCGGCCATTTTGCCCACCAGAAGGATCCGGAGACGAAGATCCTGTACATGACGAGCGAGACCTTTACCAACGAGCTGATCAGCGCAATCCAGCAGAAGAAGACCTACGAATTCCGGGAAAAAATCCGGAAGGTGGATATCCTGATGGTGGATGACATTCAGTTCATCGCCGGCCGGGAGAGCACCCAGCAGGAGTTCTTCAACACCTTCAACGAGCTGCACAATGCCGGAAAACAGATCATCCTCACCAGCGACAAGCCTCCCAAGGATATCCAGCGGCTGGAGGAGCGGCTCTGCAGCCGCTTCGAATGGGGCCTGGTGGCGGATATCCAGCGGCCGGACGTGGAAACCCGCGTCGCCATCCTGCGGGACAAGGCGCAGCGGGAGAAGATCGAGGCGCCGGACGAGGTGCTTCAGCTGATTGCCGGAAAGATTGACAACAACGTCCGGGAGCTGGAGGGCGGACTGACCCGGCTGGTGGCCTATTCCAGCCTGATCGGGCAGCCCATCACCATGGAGCTCTGCGAGACCGCGCTGAAGGAAATCTTCGACCAGAAGCAGCACAAGCAGATTACCGCGGAGCTGATCATGCGGACGGTGAGCGACTACTACGGGCTGAGCCTGAGCGAGATGACGGGAAATGTCCGAAAGCGCGAGATCGCGGTTCCCCGCCAGATCGCCATGTATCTGACCCGGGAGATGACCGGGATGAGCCTGCCGCAGATCGGCACCGTCTTCGGCGGACGGGACCACACCACCGTCCTCCACAGCTGCAAGACCGTGGAAGCGAACATGAAGGAGAACGCCGGCATGAAATCCATTGTGGAGGAAATCAAGCAGACGGTCAAAAACGCGCAGTAAGGAACCTGCTTTTCACAAGCCCGTCCGGACGGACGGGTTTTTTCCGTCTGCCCGCGGATACAGATACCCCCGCAGGCGGCTTTGCGCCGCGCGGGCAGGATTGATCTTGACAAGGGCAGGGGAGCGTGATACATTCGACGGTGAATCTTTTTCTACCAATGCTTAAGGAGTGACTGGGACGTGGAACAGAGAATCAGGGCGCTGCGGGCGCAGATGGAAGAGCGGCTGAGCCGGATTGACAGCCGGGAGAGCCTGGCGGCTTTCTGGCAGGAATTTCTCGGCAAAAAAGGCAGTGTGGCGGATTTGATGAAAGGCCTGGGCACCGTGGCCAGGGAAGACCGTCCCGCCATGGGCAAGGTGATCAACGAGTTCAAGGTGATGGCGGAGCAGCGCTATCAGGAATGCAGCGAGCGGATTGGCCAGCTGGAAATGGCCGCGCGCAACCGCCGCGAGGAGATCGACATCACCCTGCCGGCAAAAAAGCGGGAGATGGGCACCCTGCATCCCATCACCATCGTGAAAAATGAGATGATCAACGTTTTCCTCGGCATGGGATTCGAGGTCTTCGAAGGCCCGGAGATCGAGGACGATGAGCATAACTTTACCCGGCTGAACGTGCCGAAGGATCACCCGGCCCGGGATATGCAGGATACCTTCTATGTATCCGAGGATATCCTGCTGCGGACCCATACGAGCCCCGGCCAGATCCGGGTCATGGACATGGAAAAGCCCCCGATCAAGGTGCTGGTGCCGGGACGGGTGTTCCGCTCCGACAGCGACGCCACCCACAGCCCCATGTTCCATCAGATGGAAGGTCTGGTGGTGGACAAGGGTATCACGCTGTGCGATCTGCAGGGCATGCTGGACAAGTTTGTGAAGCAGATCTTTGACGCGGATGTCCGAACCCGCCTGCGGCCCAGCTACTTCCCCTTCACCGAGCCCAGCGTCGAGGTGGACGTGAGCTGCTTCGAATGCGGCGGAAAGGGATGCGGCCTGTGCAAGCATACGGGCTGGATCGAGGTGCTGGGCGGCGGCATCGTGCATCAGAATGTGCTGCGGAACTGCGGAATCGATCCGGAGGTCTATTCCGGATTCGCCTTCGGAATCGGCATTGAGAGGATCGCCATGCTGAAATACGGCATCAACAATATCGGGCTGCTGACGGAGAACGATCTTCGCTTCCTGAAGCAGTTCAAGGATTAAGGGAGGGCGGACAGGATGAAAGCACCTTTCAGCTGGCTGAAGGAATATGTGGATATCGATATCAGCGCGGAGGAGCTGGAGGAAAAGCTCTTCGGCTGCGGATTTGAGGTGGAGGAGCTGATCAGCCTGGGCGGGGAGATCAGCCGGGTCGTCGTCGGAAAGGTGGAGACCTGCGAAAAGGTGGAAGGAACCCACCTGTATACCTGCCAGGTGAACTGCGGAGAATTCGGAACCAAGCAGATCGTGACCGGCGCGCCCAACGTCTATGCCGGCATGCATACTCCCGCCGCCCTGGACGGATCCACGCTGCCCGGCGGCATCACCATCAAGGCCAAACCCCTGCACGGGATTCCCTCGGAGGGTATGCTCTGCTCCGGCGAGGAGCTGGGCATCAATGAGGACATGTATCCCGGGGCGGAAGTCAACGGGCTGCTGGACCTGCCGAAGGACACGGTTCCCGGAGAGGCGATCCAGGGCGTGATCGGGCTGGACGATTACATCTTCGATATTTCCGTCACCGCCAACCGCCCCGACTGTCAGAGCATCCTGGGCATCGCCCGGGAGGTGGCGGCTGTGCTGGGGAAGGAAGTCAGAATGCCCCGGACGGACTATCACTGCTCCGACTACCGGTATCCGGGCCTGAAGGTTACGGTGGAAGCGCCGGATCTGTGCCCCAGATATCTGGCCCACGGCGTGCGCAACATCACCCCCGGGGAGAGCCCCCGGTGGATGCGGCGGCACCTGGCCCTGTGCGGACTCCGCTCCATCAACAATGTGGTGGACATTACCAACTATGTCATGCTGGAGATCGGCCAGCCCATGCATGCCTTTGACCTGGACATGCTGCAGAACACCGAGATCATCGTGCGCCGGGCGCAGAACGGGGAGAAGATCCAGACCCTGGACGAGAAGGAATTCGGGCTGACGACGGATAACCTGGTCATCTGCGACGGAAACCGCCCCGTGGCACTGGCGGGCATCATGGGCGGCCTGAACAGCGAGATCACGGAGAATACCCGGCAGCTGCTGTTTGAGGCGGCGAAGTTCGCCCGGGACAGCGTCCGGAAAACATCCCGGGCCCTGGGGCAGAGCTCCGATTCCTCCGCCCGCTTCGAAAAGGGCATCAGCGAATATACCACGGAGCTGGGCATGGCCCGGGCTCTGCACCTGATCGAAGAGCTGGGCTGCGGGGAGATTACCTCCAGCGCCTTTGACGAGAGCGCCGGCGCGCCCAGGGAAGGGAAGCGCTTCACCGCGAAAATCAGCCGGATCAACGAAATCCTGGGCATCGAGGTGCCCGCGGAGGATATCCTGCGGATCCTGAAGAACCTGCAGTTTGAAGTGAAGCGGGAGGGGGACCTGCTGGAGGTCACCGCGCCCCGGTACCGGGAGGATATCGAGATCGGCGAGCCGGATCTGGCGGAGGAAGTGATCCGGGAATACGGATATGAGCATGTCGTTCCCACCTTCCTGAAGAACGCCATGGTGACCGGCGGCGGAAAGAAGCCCGCCCAGCTGCGGCAGGACAAGGTGAAGCGGACGATGTGCGCCCAGGGATACCACGAGATTTCCACCCTGGCCTTCTACGCGGACAGCGACCTGGATGACCTGCATATTCCGGAGAACGCGCCGGAGCGCAGCGTGGTCCGGATCCTGAATCCCATCACCGAGAACCTGACCATCATGCGGCCCCTGCTGGCGCCCAGCGTGCTGAAGATCGTTGTCGAGAACCTGAAGCGGGGCAACCTGGAGGGCCGGATCTTTGAACTGGGAAACGTCTACCTTCCCACGGAGGAAGGGAAGCTGCCCCTGGAGGAAATGCACCTTGGATTCGCGGCCTTCGGCGGCGGGGAGGACTTCTTCACCGTCAAGGGCAGCGTGGAGGCGCTGGGCGAAGCCTTCGGCCTGAAGCTGGAGGTGGAGCGGGCCCGGGAGGTGCCTTACCTGCATCCCGGCATTTCCGCCTGGATCCTCTGCGAAGGAGAACGGGTCGGCGTCTTCGGCAAGCTGGCCAATGAGGTGACGGCGGAGCTGAAGCTGCACAAGGACAGCAAGAGCCACCATAATATCTTCCTGGGTGAGATCAACTACGTCAGACTGATGTCCCACGCGGCCGTCAGCATCCGGTACCGGCCGGTTTCTCCGTGGCCTCCCGTGCTGCGGGATCTGGCCCTGACGGTGGACGAGGACAGGACCTGCGGAGAGATGATGCAGGAGATCTCCCGGGCCTGCAAGCAGGTTACGGATGTGGAGCTGTTCGATATCTACCGCGGCGAGCAGATCGGCGAGGGAAAGAAGAGCATGGCCTTCAAGGTCTGCTTCGAGTCCGATGACCACGCGCTGCAGCCGGAGGAAGTGGACAAGTTTGTCAAGAAGATTCTGGGCAACCTGAAGTTCAAGCTGGGAGCCGAACTCAGGTAAGGATTTTCCCGGGCTCCCTTTCGGAAACCGGAGAAAAAAACAGAGGGGCTGTGAAGAATCACGGCCTCTTTTTTTTCATGCTCCGGAAGCAGGGAAGTAAGCGTGCTGAAAAAAGTACAAAGAATGAGCACAAAAAATGAGGAAACACGGTTTGACAGTATCTGCTCAGTCCGATATAATAATTTGTCAAAAAGTGTATGAAACCTGACCGGGAAATGAATCTTGCGGGGAACTCCTGTATTTTTTATGGGATACAGGGCCCCGACGGGATTCTGCAAACGCCGGCTGCAAGTATTGGAGGGAGTTGAAGGCATGTCAAGGAAGTGGCGGAACTTTCTGATCGGAGTTCTGGTGGTGGCTGTGCTGGGGGCTGGGATCTGGCTTCTGAGCCGGGCTCCGGCCGGATTCCGGGACAAGTACGAGGGCGCGGATCTGTCCACCGATGTCACCGGGATCGGCCGCAGCAACACCTATGACGCCTATGCGGCGAAGTATGCGGATCTTCCTGCCGTGACGGAGGAAGTGGCGGTTGACCTGCCTTCCTTTGAGGGAACCGGCGGCCGGGAAGACAGGGACGGGATTTTTACGTCCGAGGATTCCGAGCTGACCTGGACGGTCTCCGTGCCGAAGGCGGGACTCTACAATATCCGCCTGGATTATCTGACTACGGAGAGCCGGGGAATCGATATTGAACGGGAGCTGGCCGTGAATGGCGAGGTGCCCTTCAGCGGCGCGTCCACCCTGTGTTTCTCCCGCCTGTGGACGGACAAGGGGGAAGTCCGCACGGACAACCAGGGAAACCAGATCCGCCCCAGCCAGGAAGAGCGCTATGAAAAACAGACCGCTTTCTGCCGGGATGACATGGGATACCAGACGGAGCCCTATGCCTTCTATTTTGAGGAAGGGGAGAACACGCTGACCCTCCGCGCGGTAAACGAGCCGATGATTCTCTGCGGGATGACGCTGACGCCCCCGGCTGTCTACGCAAGCTATGAGGAGTATCTGAGCGGGCAGCCCGCTTCCGCGGGCCAGGCGCAGGCGGATCCGGTCACGGTACAGGGGGAAAGCGCGCCCCTGCGCAGCAGCCCGAGCCTCTACGCCCGGTACGACCGCAGCAGCAGCCAGACGGATCCCTGCAGCGTGGACCATACCGTGCTGAACTATATCGGCGGGGATCCCTGGACCCATCCGGGAGAATGGATCCAGTGGGATTTTGAGGTTCCGGAGGACGGATACTACAACATTTCCATCAAGGCGCGGCAGATGTATCAGCGCGGCGCGCTGAGCGCGAGAACCATTTATATTGACGGGAAGGTTCCCTTCGAGGATCTGGCTTCCGTCGCCTTCAGCTACCATACCGGATGGGAAATGCGGACCCTGAGCGATCAGGCGGGCAAGCCCTTCCGCTTCTATCTGACCAAAGGCGCCCACACGATCCGGATGGAGGTGACCCTCGGAAAGATGGGGCCGATCCTGAAGGATGTGGAGGACAGCATTTTCCGCCTGAACCAGATCTACCGGAAGCTGCTGGTGCTGACGGGCGTGAACCCCGACCGGTTCCGGGACTACAACCTGGCAGGCATTTATCCGGAAGCCATCGAGGCCATGGATCTGGAGAGCAAGCGGCTGTACAAGATCGTGGACGACATCGTGGCCATCACCGGGGAGAAGAGCGACCGGGCGGCCGTAGCCCAGACCCTGGCCCATCAGCTGGAGGTTTTCGTGGAGGATAACGACCGGATCACGGAATCCTTTGCCAACTTCAAGGATAACATCACTTCCCTGGGCACGGCGATGCAGAACATGTCCGAAAGCAAGCTGGATGTGGATCTGATCCTGATTACGGGGGACGGCGCTCCCATCCCTTCCGTGCATGAAAACATTTTCCAGCGGGCTGCCCATGAAATCAGGAGCTGCATCAGCTCCTTCACCGTGGATTACAACAGCCTGGGCGACAAGTTCGACGCCACGGACGACGTACTGGACATCTGGATCACCACCGGCCGGGATCAGAGCACGGTGCTGAAAACCATGGTGGACGATACCTTTACCGCGAAGACGGGCATCAAGGTGAACGTCAAGCTGGTTCAGGCTGACGCGATCCTGACCGCGGTGGTGGCGGGGAACGGACCGGACCTGGTGCTGAGCGTAAGCGGCTGGTTTGCCGTGAACTACGCCATGCGCAACGCGGTGGAGGATCTGACCCAGTTCCCGGATTACGAGCAGGTGGTTCAGCCCTTCTATCCGAGCATCCTGGAGCCGCTGACCTATAACAACGGCACCAGGACAGGCGTTTACGGCCTGCCCGAGACACAGAATTTCCCGCTCCTTTTCTACCGCGCGGACGTTATGGAGGAACTGGGGCTGCCGATTCCCCAGACCTGGGAAGAGCTGATTTCGCAGCTGCCCACGATCCAGGGCAACAGCCTGACGGTGGCGGTCAACTTCCCGGATATCGCGGTGGCGGATATCTCCGTGCTGGATTCCATGATTTTCCAGAACGGCGGGCAGATCTATGACGCCGAGGCGAAGAGGACCCTGATCGACAGCGAGGAGGGTGTGACGGCCTTCAAGCAGTATACCAGCCTTTACAATGACTACGGTCTGCCGGTCGTGTTTGACTTTGTCAGCCGGTTCCGTTCCGGCGAGATGCCGCTGGGGGTTGCCTCCTACGCCACCTACAACACGCTGATGGTTTCCGCGCCGGAAATCCGCGGACTCTGGGACTTTACCCTTTTCCCGGGGACCAGGAAGGAGGACGGATCCATCGACCGGACGGCCCAGACGGACGGCCTGTGCTGCCTGATGGTTGCCACCCAGGACGAGCAGGTGAAGCAGAACGCCTGGGAATTCATGAAGTGGTGGGTCAGCGCGGACGCGCAGGTCCGGTTCGGCCGGGAAATGGAGAGCGTGCTGGGCGCGAGCGCAAGATATCAGACCGCGAACAGAGACGCCCTGCGCCAGCTGGCCTGGTCCGGAAAACAGCTGAAGATTCTGGAGGAGCAGATGGCCCATACGAAGGGCTTCCCGGAAATCGCCGGCGGCTACTCCACTACGAGGCACATCACCAACGCCATCCGCCGGGTGATCAACACCAAGGAGGATCCGCGGGAGACGCTGCTGAACTATGCCCGGACCATCAATGACGAAATCCGGATCAAACGGCGGGAATTCAACCTGCCGGTGGACTGAGCGGAAGGGAGGAATGCAAGCATGGAGTCTACGTCCTTTGTCAAGAAATACGCGGCGATGAGGCGGGAAAAAATCTCCCATGGCTGGGAGCTGGCCAAGCGGAACAAAACCTGCTACCTGTTCCTGGCGCCGTACGCCATCCTGTTCTTCACCTTTTTCATCCTGCCCATCTGCACGTCGATCTTCTACAGCTTTACCTATTACAACATTCTGGAGCCCGCCCGGTTTGTGGGGCTGCAGAACTACATCAACCTGATCCTGCAGGATGAGGTTTTCCTGACCGCCATCAAGAACACCTTTGTGATCGCGGTCATCACCGGGCCGGTGGGATATATCCTGTCCTTCCTCTTCGCCTGGTTCATCAACGAGCTGCCCAAGTGGCTGCGGGCCATCGCGGTGGTCATCTTCTATGCCCCCTCCATTGCCGGATCCGCCTTCACGGTTTTCTCCATCCTGTTCCGGGGCGACGCGTACGGCTGGTTCAACTCCATCCTGCTGGACTTCGGGCTGATCGACGCGCCGAGGCTCTGGCTGACGGATCCGAACTACATGATGACCATCCTGATCATCGTCATCCTGTGGATGAGCATGGGCACGGGCTTCCTGAGCTTCGTGGCCGGCTTCCAGGGCGTGGACCGGAGCATGTACGAGGCGGGCTATGTGGACGGCGTCCGCAACCGCTGGCAGGAGCTGTACCACATCACGCTGCCGAGCATGAAGCCCATGCTGCTGTTCGGCGCGGTGATGAGCATCACCTCCGCCTTCA
>CAMNKK010000058.1 GCA_946542235.1 uncultured Clostridia bacterium
GATCCATGAAGCCCGGATCCTGATGGGTGAAGCCGTTATGATCCTGCTGCCAGACGGTGGAAGCCATGATCAGGTTCAGGGACGCCAGCTCCTCCCGCCAGGGCAGCTGGTTGCAGACCTTCAGCCACTTGGCATGCTGCGCCGCCATGGAATCGATGATCCGGGCGAAGGCTTCATAGGTGGCGAAGAATCCGTGCCTGCCGGTCAGCAGATAACCCTCCAGCCAGCCCTCGCACATATGCTCGGACAGCATGGAGTCCATCACGCGGCCGTCGGCCGCCAGATGGTCGTCCGTCTCATAACGCTCCGCGTTCCAGTCCCGATTCTCCACCTCAAACACGGCGTTCAGCCGGTTGGAGTTGGTTTCGTCCGGCCCGAAGATCCGGAAGTTGCGGGCATCCCTGTTCAGGCGGAAGATATCCCGGACAAACTTGCCCAGCTCGATCATGTCCTGTCCTTCCCGCTCGCCGTGGCCCTGGGTGTCGAAGGCGTAATCCCGGAAGTCCGGCAGCCGCAGGTCCCGCAGCAGCAGTCCGCCGTTGGCATGGGGATTGGCGCCGATGCGGCGGTTCCCCTCCGGGGCCAGGGCCCTGATTTCCGGCAGGATCCGGCCGTTCTCATCAAAGAGCTCCTCCGGATGGTAGGACCGCAGCCACTGATCCAGAATCTTCAGATGTTCCTCCGGCTTCGCCATGGAAATCGGCACCTGATGGGCCAGAAAGTTGCCCTCGATCCGCTGTCCGTCCACTTCCTTCGGGCCGGTCCAGCCCTTGGGTGTCCGCAGCACGATCATGGGCCAGACGGGTCGGGTGGGATCATTCTTTTCCCGGGCATGCTTCTGGATGTCCCGGATCCGTTCGATCACGGTGTCCATGGTTTCCGCCATCTTCCGGTGCATTGTCATGGGATCGTCCCCTTCCACAAAGAAGGGCTCCCAGCCGCAGCCGTGGAAGAAATCCACGACCTCCTGATGGCTCATGCGGGCGAACACCGTCGGATTGGCAATCTTATATCCGTTCAGATGAAGGATGGGCAGCACCGCGCCGTCGGAGATCGGATTCAGGAACTTATTGCTCTGCCAGGAGGTGGCCAGCGGGCCGGTTTCCGCTTCGCCGTCCCCCACCGTTACCGCGGCGATCAGGTCCGGGTTGTCGAACACCGCGCCGAAGGCATGGGCAATGCCGTAGCCCAGCTCGCCGCCTTCGTTGATGGAGCCGGGGGTTTCCGGCGCGCAGTGGGAGGGAACGCCGCCGGGGAAGGAAAACTGCTTGAACAGCCTGGCCATGCCCGCCTCGTCCTCGGAAATATTCGGATAAACCTCGGAATAGGTCCCGTCCAGATAGTCATTGGCGATGAAGAAATTGCCGCCGTGGCCGGGGCCGGACAGCAGAATCAGATCCAGGTCGTACCGTTTGATCACCCGGTTCAGATGGACAAAGACAAAGTTCTGTCCCGGTACGGTGCCCCAGTGTCCGACAATCTTCTTCTTGATCATATCCAGGGTCAGGGGCTTGCGGAGCAGCGGGTTTTCCAGCAGGTAGAGCTGGCCCGCGGAAAGATAGTTCGCGGCGCGGAACCATTGGTTCATCCGCTCCAGCAGTTCATCCGTCAGGGGGCCTTTTTCCGGGCACAGAGCAGCAGTCTGGGTGTTCATGGGGAAATTCTCCTTCCGCAGATCAATTTCTTTGGGGTACCGATTTTATATATTTCTCTGTCCGGATCCCTGTTTCCTTCCCTATCCCTTGACGCCGCCCAGGGCAATGCCCTCCACGAACTGCTTCTGCAGGAAGATGTAGAGCACAAAGGGGAACAGGAAGGTCAGCGTCGCGCCGGCCATCACCATGCCGTAATTGGTCGTGGAATTGCTGGCCAGCGTGGACATGGTCACCGGCAGCACCCGCATCTCTGACCGGGTATTGATGATCAGGGGCCACAGGAAATTGTTCCACGCCGCGTTGAAGGTGAAGATCGTCAGCGTCACCAGCGCCGGCTGCACCAGTGGCAGTGCAATGGACACAAACCGGCGCACCTCCCCGCAGCCGTCCATCTCCGCCGCCTCCAGCAGCTCATTGGGTACAGCCACCATGAACTGCCGCATCAGGAAGATGCCGAAGGCTCCCACCATCGGCAGGATCAGCGCCGAATAGGTATTGGTCAGCCCCGCCCGGTTGATCATCACGAACATGGGAATCAGGATCACCTGGCCCGGAATCATCATGGTGGCCAGATATCCCTGAAACAGCGCCTCCTTGTGGGGCACCGGCTTTTTCTCGAAGCCGTAGGCCGCCATGGCGGATACGATATCCACCAGCAGGCAGGAGCCGGCCACGGTGATGATACTGTTCTTCAGGGCCGTGCCGAAATCCCGCTTGACGATGGCATACCAGTAGTTATAAAAGCTGGGTCGCAGATCGCTGAATTTGATGTACAGCGATTCGGAATCCGTAAACGAAACCGCCACCATATAAATCAGCGGCAGCACGCACAGCACCGCAAAAAGGGTCACCAGCACGGTGCCCAGTCCCACCCAGGGAGAAATCCGCTCTTTCTTCTTCATGCGTCCTTCTCCTTAAACAGCGTCGTCTGAATCAGGTGAATCAGCAGGATCACGATCAGCAGGCAGATCGCAACCGCGCTGGCATACCCGAAGTTCTTGTCCTGGAAGGCAAAGGTGTAGATCACGTACGCCACGGTGTACGTCGCCCGCCCCGGGCCGCCTCCTGTCATCTTGTACACCAGGTCAAACACCTGGAAGGAGCCGATGATGCCCAGGGTCACAATCATGTAGGTGATGGGCTTCAGGATCGGCAGGGTGATATACCAGAAGCGCTTCACCGGCGTTGCGCCGTCCACGATGGCCGCCTCCCGCACATCCGAAGGCACGTTCATGATGCCGGCATAGTAGATCACCATGTAATATCCCGTGTTCTTCCAGATCGCCACCACCGCCACGCTGGGCAGAGCCGTCGCCTTTTTCCCGAGAAAGTTCACCGTTTCGGCGCCGAAGGCCTCCAGCACCTGGTTGATCAGCCCGCCCCGGGGCTGATACATGATGTCCCAGACGGTGGCGGACGCGATCAGGGAAACGATAACCGGAATAAAGATCACGCTGCGCATCAGGGAGCCGTAGCGGTTCTTCAGGTGTTCCGCGATAAACACCGCCACCAGCAGGGAAAGCACCGTCTGGACCGGCACGGTGATCAGCACGTAGCGCACCGTGTTGCTGAGCGATTCCGTCAGCACCCGGTTGGAAAACAGCCGGGCATAGTTGTCCAGGCCGATCCAGGCGGGCGGGGCGGCCATGTTGTATTTCGTAAAGGAATAGAAAAGAGACAGGAAGATCGGGACCACATTGAAGGTCATCATCAGCACAAAGCTGGGCAGGATGAACAGGATTCCTGTCCGGACCTGCTTCCGGGTGCGCTGACTCATCCCCTTCCGGCGGGGAGCCTGTACTGTCATGGACATATGCGTTCCTCCGGAATGATCAAAAGGGCTCCGGCGGCGCGGCCGCCGGAGCCCCTGGAAAAAGTCTTACTGCTTGATCTGCTCCGCGTAATAGGTCATGGTGTTGTCCAGCACCTCCTGGGGGGTCAGATCGCCCATGAACATCATCTGGATGTTGGCCTGCAGCTCCTTCTCGAAGGAAGCCTTGCCCTCGAATTCGCTGACGACGTAGATGTCCGCGATGTGCTCGGAGGTCAGCGCGGTGTAGGCTTCGTTTTCGCTGTACTTCGCATCCTTGGTGAAGGGCGGCAGATAGAACACTTCGGAATGGAAGCGGTCCATGACTTCGCCGGAGGTGATCAGGGTCAGGGCCTTCACCGCCAGCTCCTCGTTGCCGCGCTCTTTGGCCTTGGCCGCCACCGCGAAGGAGTCCGTCGCCGTCCGGGCGCCGTAGCCCGCCGGTCCCTTCAGGGAGAAGAAGTATTCCCAGTTCACGCCGTTCTTCGTGAAGGTGTTGCCCTTGTTCAGGTCAGCCACCACGAAGGCCACCTCGCCCGCGGCAAACTTGTCGATGGATTCGCCTTCGGAAACGATGGTCTCGTCGAAGATGCCTTCATCCGCGAACTTCTTCAGGAACTCCAGGGTCTTCAGGCCCGCTTCGTTGTTGATGGCGATCTCGCCGTTCTCATCCAGCATGGTGCCGCCCGCCTGGAAGTAGTAGGGCCAGAAGGCCAGCATCAGCGCGCTGGTGCCGGTGGTGGCGCCCCAGTTCTGCAGGAAGCCCTGCTTGCCGGTCTTTTCCTTGATGGTCTTGCAGGCTTCCACAAAGGCATCCCAATCCTCCGGGAAGGTCTCGATTCCTGCTTCCGCCAGGATGTCCTTGTTCACAAAGCCCATGGCCACGCCGTCGTCCATGGGAACGATCACGTGCTCGCCCGCGGCGTTCACGGGGCCGGTAGCCCACAGCAGATAGTTGTCCTTCTGCTCGTCGGTCAGATAGCTGTCCAGGCCCAGCAGCAGGTCCGCCTTGACCAGGTCATAGTTGTCCGTCACATATACCACATCCGGGCCGTCGTTGTTCAGCAGGCCGGTATAGATCGTGGTATTGTAGTCGCTCCAGGACAGGATCTCCACCTTGACCTCGCAGTTGTTCTCCGCCTCGAAGGCATCAAACACGCCGTCCCAGAAATCCTGGTCGGAAATCCCATCCCCGAACTGGTACTGGGGAATCCAGACCGTCAGGGTCTTCTTCTCCTCCGCCGAGGCAAAGCTCAGACAGGACAGGAGCAGCACGCAGGTCAGGAGCACAGCAACAAAACGCTTCATGAAAACACCCTTCCTTTCTTTTATCTGATGCATCTGGCATCAACTTTGAGAGAATTATAGCAGTTTTGGTTTTTCCCGTCAATCGGGTTGCGGCAGGACAGCCGGCGCATCAGCCGCCTGCGGCGGTATCTGCCTTCTAGAGGCTGATTTTTCCCATGACGACCGGATGCTTCGCTCCCGTCACCGAGGGCATATTGTTGCACTGCTGACGGATGCATTCGCTGGCCATCACCGCAAAGGCCACCGCTTCCTTGGCTTCGCTGTCAAACCCGAGATCCTCGTTGGTCATCACGGGAAGGCCCGTCGCCTCCCGGATATCCCGCAGCAGCGTCGGGTTCCGGCTGCCTCCTCCGCCGATAATCAGCCTTGCGGGCTTCACGGGGCAGAAATTCCGGACCGCCAGAGCGATGCATTCGGCGGTAAACCGGGTCGCCGTCGCCAGCAGATCGGTATCCCCGACCCCGAGCTCCCGGGCCTTTTCCGTCAGGGTATCCGTATAGGCGGCGCCGTACGCTTCCCGTCCGGTGGATTTGGGCGGCTTCATCTGCAGCCAGGGATCGGACAGCATCCAGTCCAGCAGCTCCCGGCTCCACTTTCCCGAGGCGGCCAGGCGGCCCTCCGCGTCATAGCGCCGGCGGCCCCCGGTGATGCGCTCGGTGATCTGGTCCATGACCATGTTTCCGGGGCCGGTGTCAAAGGCCAGCGTGTCCTCCGGCCGTCCCCCCGCAGGCAGCAGGGTCAGGTTCCCGATGCCGCCGATGTTCTGCAGTCCCACGTGCTCATCCTCCCGCCGGTACAGCAGATATTCCGCGTAGGGAACCAGCGGCGCTCCCTGTCCCCCGGCGGCAAAATCCCTGGTGCGGAAGTCGCTGACCACGGGGCAGCCCATCCCCTCCGCGATCACGGAAGCCTCTCCCAGCTGCAGTGTTCCCCGGACCTGTCTTCCCGCATATTCCACGGGCTCCGGCTGATGGAAGAGGGTCTGCCCGTGGCTCCCCACCAGGTCCACCTCCTCCGGCGCGATGCCCGCCTTTTCGCACACGGCCCTGCAGGCTTCCAGCCCCAGCTGCCCCATCAGGAAGGTGAAGAGGCACAGATCCCGGCTTCCGCCTTCCGTGCCGCCTGCCAGCCGCAGAATCTCATTCCGGATCTCATCCGGATAGGGCAGGCTGACAAAAGACTTCTGCCGCACCCGAATCCGGGTTCCGCTGCCGCTGATTTCCGTCAGGGCGGCGTCCATCCCGTCCGCCGAGGTGCCGCTCATCAGCCCGATCACCTTCAGCTCAGGCTTCTCCAGGATTTCCTTCAGCTTTTTCATGCTCATAACCCCAGTCTCCCGTTCACCGATGTATCGTGAAAGGTATTGATTCAGGCTTCCTTCCCTTCCGCGGCCAAAGCCAGCGTGATCTCATGCAGGCAGCGGCGGAAATCGCCGGTCGCCTGCTGGTTCCTTTCCCGGTAGAAAAGCCGGTTCGTCATGGAGACAGCGCCGACACCGTACTCCCTGGAGAAATAGATTCCCGTTCCCGTGAAGCCCGTGTGCCCGCAGCCATGGGGATAGGAGGCGCCGGTCTGAAAACCGATCCCCCGCCCCGGCGCAGTCGGCTGCTCCCGGGCGGCTTCGGCGATCAGGGGATCCTCCGACGTCATGCACCGGCGGCAGAGCCGCTCCCAGGCCTCCGCGTCCGCGAAAATTCCGGCCAGTCCGCATACATCCTGAAAGTAGTAATGGCAGTTCCCGTCATTGGTCTCCCCGATCAGCGGCTGATTCCGGTCCCGGAAGCCGTCAAACCCGATCCCCCGCTCCCGGCACATCTCCTCCTCGATGGGATTGCCGTAGCTGGAGGGTACGATATGCCGCTCCTTCCCGGGCCGGTACATCATGCTTCCCAGCCCCAGCGGAGCCACCAGATCCTCCTGCAGGCACCGGTCCAGCGGCTTTTCCCTGATCCGTTCGATCAGCTTTCCCAGCAGCATGTAGTTCAGATCGGAATACACCATGCCTTCCGTCCGTTCCGTGTGCCGCAGGGCATATTCCAGGACGGTCCAGAAATCCTCTCCCCTCCGGCTGTAGAAGGGATACCAGTCCACGATGCCGGAGGTGTGGGTCATCAGCCGGTACAGGGTCACCCCCGCCAGCCGCTCCCGCAGGTATGCGCTTGCCCCGATCTCCGGAAATGCTTCTTCCAGCGGGGTCTGCAGCGTGATTTTTCCCTCGCGGATCAGCTGCAGCACCTGCAGGGTCGTCGCGATCTTCGTCAGGCTTGCCGCGTCAAACAGCGAATCCTCCCGGGCCTCCCCGACGCAGACGGAAGCCAGCGTCCCCTCCCGGTCAAAAACCCGGATGCAGGCGGACGGAAAGTATCCCGCCTCCCGGTATCGGTTCGTCAGGTCCAGAATTCTCTGCTGCAGCCAGGCTTTTCTCTTTTCGGATATCATACGGTTTTCCTCCGTTTTTGCTTTTCTCATTATAGCACGGGCGCCGCCTTGTGTAAAACTCCTCTTTCGGGTATAATCCGGTCGGTAGCGCATCGGAAAAAAACTGATCATCCGGAGGGAAAAAGATGATTCGTTCCATGTCGGAATCCGATCTTCCCCAGGTGCTCCGTCTTTGGAATACCTGCGCGGAAAGCGGGGATATGCTCTATCTGCCGATGGAGCCGGACCGATTCCGGCGGAAGTTCATGGAGGCGCCTTTCGGCTGCGATCCGGATTTCCGGCTGGTGGCGGCGGAAGGGGATCAGGTGCTCGGATTCCTGCACGGCGTTCCTCCCCTGTCCTTTCCCCTGGCTCAGCCGGGGGACTCGTTCCTCACGGTGCTGCTGGTGTCGCCGGCCTTCCGGGGACGGGGAATCGGCCGCGCTCTCTGCGCGGAGCTGATCTCCCGCCTGCGCTCCCGGGGTGCCCGGAATCTGCAGATTTCCAACTGGAACCCGGTGGATCTCCCCTGGCGTATTCCCGGCGCTCCCGGCCACGATCACAACAACGCGCCGGGGCTGGATCTGGAAAGCGCTTCCGCCGGCTTTTTTGCCCATCTCGGATTCTCCGTCCGGGTACGGGAGATCGCCATGTATACCTCCCTGGCAGGCTGGGAGATCGCCCCGGAGGTGAAGGCGCTGCAGGCCCGTCTCCGTGCCGAAGGAATTGAAACCGGACCCTATGATCCCGCCCTGGACTATGATTACGGCCGCATGTGCGACGGGGTGCAGAGCGATTACTGGCGTGATGTCCTGTCCTCGGAAATTGCGGCCTGGAAAGCAGGGCAGCCCAACCCGGATCCCCGGTTCTGGGCGGATGATGCTCCGCCCCGGGGGCCCAGGACGCTTCTGACCGCCACCCATGATCACCGCATCGTCGGCTTCACCGGCCCCGTGGATCTGCAGCGGAGCGGCCGCGGCTGGTTCACGGGGATCTGCACCGATCCGGGCTATGAGAAGCGCGGCATCGCCACGGTGCTCTTCTCCCTGCTGCTGCAGGCGTTCCGGGAGGAGGGGGCAGCCTTTGCCACCCTTTTTACCGGGGAGGAAAACCACGCGCAGAAAATCTACCTCCGGGCCGGGCTGCGCATCGTCCGCCGCTTCGGACTGATGCGCATGGAGCTTCCCGGAGAGGCAACCTGAGAAGGCGCTTCTCCTGATCCTGCAGCGTTAACCTGCTATCATCACCTTCCTGTCCGCGCTGCGCCGCCGATTGCAGGGAAAATCGGCCGGAGCTTCGGGAAACCGCGCCGGATCATTGGGGCGCCTGTCATCATCCTTCCTGAGGGCGGAATGGAAAACGGTTCTTACCGTTCCGCTCCCCCTCTTCCCAATTTTCTCCGGCTGCTGTATAATAGAAAAAATGAAACAAAGGAGAGGCAAACCATGAAATATCGCACGATGGGAAAGCTGGGCTTCCAGTCCTCCGCCTTCGGCCTGGGCTGCATGCGTTTCAACGGAGCTGCCTCGGGGGATTCGGTCATTGACGAGCAGAAGGCAATCTCCCTGATCCGCAGAGCCATCGACGGGGGCGTGACCTATCTGGACACAGCTTACGTCTACCTGGACAAAACCTCGGAGATTGTCCTGGGCAAGGCGCTGCAGGACGGCTATCGGGACAGGGTCACCATCGCCACCAAAATGCCCATGGAGTATGTCCATAACCGGGCGGAGATGGAGGCGCTGCTGGAAAGCGAGCTGAAAAAGCTGCAGACCGACCATATCGATTTTTACCTGATGCACGGCATCAACCGGGAGAAATGGGAATATTTCAAATCCATCGGCGCGCCGGAATTTTTCAATGACATGAGAGCGGCCGGGAAAATCCGCTTCAGGTGCTTCTCCTTCCACGGTCCCTATGAAGACTTCGAGTATATCATCAACGACTGGGACTGGGACATGGTGCAGATCCAGTACAACTTTATGGATATCGGCAATCAGGCGGGAACCAGAGGTCTGGAGCTGGCGGGCCGCAAGGGCATCCCGGTAGTCATCATGGAAGGCCTGCTGGGCGGCCGGCTGGCCAAAGCCCCCGGCAATGTGCAGGCGCTTTACGACGCCTTCCCGGTCCGGCGCACCCCGGTGGAGTGGGCCTTCCGCTGGCTGTGCAACCATCCGGAGGTCTCCGTGGTGCTCTCCGGCTGCAACGAGGCGGAGCAGATTGACGATAACCTGCGTATCTTTGACTCTGTGGAGGCCGGCATCATGAGCGAAGCGGAGCTGAAGCTCATGGACGATGTGCGCAGCGCCTACTTCAGCCGCACCCGGATCGGCTGCACCGGCTGCAGATACTGCATGCCCTGCCCCAATGGCGTCAGCATTCCCGACATCTTCTCCGTATGGAACAACGTGTCCCTGTACGAGACCGATCCCAGGGGAAACTGGGACCTGCGCCGCATCAGGGAAAACAGCCAGGGGGCCGATCACTGCATCGGCTGCGGCGCGTGCGAAGCCGCCTGCCCGCAGCATCTGAGCATCATCGACAGCCTGCAGCAGGCCTGGAAGGAACTGACTGCGGAATAAAAAGGGAGGATCATCCGGCATGAAGGTTGCTGTCAGATATTATACCAAAACAGGAAACACAAAGAGTGTGTTTAATGCGTACTGATTTCATATTGAGACGATCTTTGTCAAGGGTGAATTAAGATTATTTTGAGTTTCACTGTTAAACTCTATTGCTGTAAGTACACAAATTGCAGTAGATCATTTCCACCCACGCAAGTTTTTGGGGTGTTGGAAAGACGGATCATGTGGTTTTCCTTTCTCTTTCTTTTTATCCGGCCGCATCCAGCCGCTGCCGTGCCACCAGCTCGGCGAAATGGCCGTTCTGCGCGATCAGGTCATCATACGTGCCTTCCTCTATGATCGTCCCTTTGTCCATGACCAGAATCCGGTCGCAGTTGCGGATGGTGGAGAGGCGGTGGGCGATCACGATGCGGGTGCAGTTCAGCTTGTCCAGCGCGCCAGACACCTGCTTTTGCGTCTTGTTGTCCAGGGCGCTGGTGGCTTCGTCGAAAATCAGGATACTGGGCTTGGGGGCGACGGCCCGGGCGATCATCAGCCGCTGCTTCTGCCCGCCGGAGATACCCCCCTGGCCCTCGGAGATCAGGGTCTGCATGCCCATGGGCATGTCCCTTATATCCTGGGCGATGCCCGCCATCTCCGCCGCTTCCCAGGCTTCATCCAGCGTCAGATCGGGAGCGGAAATGGTAATATTGGAGAAAATGTCGCCCTGGAACAGCTGGCCGTTCTGGATCACCACGCCGATGTGCTTGCGCAGAGAACGGGGATCGATGCTGTTCAGGTCGTGCCGGTCGTAGAATATCCCACCCTTTTCCGGCTTTTCAAAGCCCAGCAGCAGCCGCACCAGCGTGGATTTGCCGCAGCCCGTGCGGCCCACGATGGCCACATATTCCCCGGCCTTGATATCCAGGGAAAGATCATTCAGCACATAGGGCGTGTTTTCCTCATACCGGAAGGAAACATGGCTCATTTCAATGTGCCCCGTCACGCGGTCAACGGGCTGCTTGTCTGCGGCTACTTCAGGTTCGGCTTTCAGGATAGGCTCGGCCATTTCCAGCACCGGACGGATGGAGGCCACCGAGACGGCGATGCCGGCCAGCGCGGAGAACGCGCCCATGACCCGGCCATAGGCAGCCGTGAAAGCGTAATACTGGCTGACGCCCACATTCGTTTGAATCGCCAGATAATACAGCACGATGGTGCCGATCAGCGAAATCGCCGTGGTGATGACGGTGTTGATTTTGAGAAACAGCGGCGGGTTGTATTCCAGCTGTGCACCTTTGGCGTACAGCCGTCCCCACCGGGCAAAGACCCGCTTTTCGGAGCCGGAAAGCCGGATCTTCTGGATGCCGTTCATCACGGCGTAGCTCATGCCCTGCTCCTCGGCGCTCAGCTTCATCCGCTTCCTCGAAATGCCGATTTGCACAAGGGATACCGCCAGGCTCATCACCACCGTGGCCAGGATGATCAGCAGCGACGGCCACACCAGCGCCGGGGCGAAGCTGAAGATCTGCGCCACATAGAGCAGGGACAGGAGGCTGCTCAGGCCGATGGACAGAATGTTATTCAGCATCATGCTGCACAGGGAATTGACGCTGCCCGCCCGGCTGGACAGCTCGCCGGAGGAATACCTGCGGAAAAAGCTCACCGGCAGGGACAGAATGCGCATCATCACCGAGGCCTGCACCGCCTGGGAGGTTTTGGTGTTGATCC
>CAMNKK010000059.1 GCA_946542235.1 uncultured Clostridia bacterium
GTCGGCCACGGCGACCGGGCCTTCGACCTGTACAGCCGGATCGCGCCGGCCTGGCGGGAGGAGATTTCCGAGCTGCACAAGATGGAGCCCTATGTCTACAGCCAGATGATCGCCGGCAAGGACGCGCCCCACTTCGGCCAGGCCAAGAACTCCTGGCTGACCGGCACGGCGGCCTGGAACTTCTACGTGATCAGCAACTACATTCTGGGCATCAAGCCCGATTGGGACGGACTGAAGGTGGATCCCTGCATTCCGCACGGATGGGACGGCTATACAGTCAGCCGCCGGTTCCGGGGCGCGATGTATGAGATTCACATCCAGAATCCCGGACATGTCTGCCGCGGCGTAAAGCAGATGACCGTGGACGGAAAAGCCATTGCGGGCAATGTGATTCCCGCTTTCGCGGACGGAACACACAAGGTGGAAGTCATTCTCGGATAAAACCGGTTTTGCAGCGCGGACGGCCTCTCCGGGGCCGTCCGCGTTTTATCAAGGGGGAGCAAGATGAAAGGAAAAGGAAACATCCTCAGAAGATGGGCGGCGGCGTGCTGCTGGCTGGCGCTCTGGCTGGCCGCGGCCGCCTGTCCGGCCCTGGCCATGGAGAGCGAGGGCAGGCTTTCGCCCCCCCTTGCGGAGGCGGAAGGGAGCCGGCTGAGATGGGAGCTGCTCTCCCTGGAGGAGGCGGAAGACGGGACCCTGGATCTGCGGATGTGCGTGGAAAACACCAGCAAAGAGCAGGAATTCAGGGACACGGTCCGTATGCTGATGAACGGCTGGCTGAACAATGAGGTTTATCTGCTTCTCGTGGAGCCGGGATATAAAAAAGAGATGTCCTTTTCCTTCTCCAACCAGGTGCTGATACCCCGGGACGAACTGGAAACGGACCGGGGCAGCGGGGAGATGTATCCGCTGGAGGATCATCTGCTGGAACGCCGGGGCATGCGGGAGCTGTCCGAAATCTGTATCATTGCCGGGATGAACCCCTCCGCCTTTGAGGGCGGGGAGGAAATTATGCTGCTGCCGGAAAAGCCGATCCCGCTGGCGGATGTGCCGGAAACGCCGGCAGAGGATCAGCTGGTGCTGCTGGACGGCGAAATCCGCATCGCAGTGAACCATGTGCTGATCGGAGAGACGGGCATCGCGGTCAGCCTGGACCTGATCAACCGGATGACGCGGCCTGTGCAGCTGACGGCGGAAACGCCCCGGATCAACGGGAAGGAAAGCA
Source organism: uncultured Clostridia bacterium (assembly GCA_946542235.1). Taxonomy (GTDB): domain Bacteria; phylum Bacillota; class Clostridia; order Christensenellales; family Aristaeellaceae; genus Aristaeella. Next base: position 1,226 of record CAMNKK010000059.1, read on the forward strand.
GGCTGGGAGGCGCACAGCAGACCTTTGACATTCCGGGCTACGCGGGAAGGACGGTCTATCTGGTCATCATTCCGGGAACGGAGGAGGATCCCGCGGCAGCGGGAGAAAAGATTCAGGAGATCACCCTCTCCTGGTCCGCCCTGTCGGGCTCCATCCCGGATACTGCCTTTACGCTCCTGCGGGAGGCGCAGCCGGGTCCCGGCAGCGCAAAGGTTTTTACCGGCGCGGATCTGATGTGCGATGTCAGCAGGGCGAAGCAGCTTCTGCGGACGTCCGCCGTGCTGGATACGGACAGCCTGATCCCGGTGGATCTGGTTCCTGCCCTGACGGAGGGGCAGGCGCGGCGCTTCGAAAGCGGCAGGGCGCATATCTGCCTCCGGACGGAGGAAAGCTATGATTACGAGACCGTCGGAGAGGACGGCGAAACGATCCGTGAGCTCCTGCCGGAGCTCGGAAGAATCTGCTCGGTGGAACTGACCCGGGATGAAGCCGGCCGGATAGCCGGCAGGTACAGCGGGCTGGCCTGGGTCAACTCCCTGAATGAAGTGATAGAGGATTCTGAGAGCACCGATCCGGAAGAGGAGGAAGCCTATGTGCTCCGCATGACCGCCGGTGTCTTCCGGAATCCGGCCGCCGTCCGGGAAATTCCGGAGGAAATCTCCCTGGAGGAAGCGGATCCCGATTACATTCTGACGGCGGAGCACCGGATCAGCCTCGCGGGCGGCATCCCGCGCAGCACGGCCCACAGGGGGTACGCGGAGGACAGGGAAGGGACGGATGTGACGGAAACCCTGCCGGAAAGCGATGAACCGCTGGCGGCGATGGGGGAACAGAAGGTGACCGTACTTCGGGAGGAATATGAACTCCTGACGCGGCATGAGAAACGGCCGTTCATCCGGATGGAGGATCTGCGGCTGGTCCGGGCGGATACGCTGGAGGGAATGCTGACCGTGCAGTACGAGCTGAATTATTCGGACGGGAGCAGCGAGATTCTGACGGAAGCTTACCCCTATGAATGAGATGCCCGAAAGGGAAAGCCTTTCCCTTCAGAAGCGTGCCCGGCGGACGGGAAGGAGCCGCTTTCTGTCCGGAAAAGAAAAAATATAAAAAATTCCCGGAACTATTTCCGGAATCCCGCGTCTGACAGGATGTAACAGGACGGAGGTTCCCGAAAGGGAACGGGGAGGAAGGTCCTTCCCGGGGAGGAAAAAAGAAGGCGTCCTGCGGAATACAAAGGTGATTCATGAAAGGAGAAATGAAAGATGAAGAAGTTTGCAGCGATGATGATTCTGGCCGTGATGATGGTTTCCGCGGCTTGCGCCGAAACCGTGCCGGAGACGAATACCGCGTTCCTGAATACCCTGAAGACGGAGATCGGCGCGCCGGAGTTCAGCACCGTGAAAGCCGCTCCCGCAGCTGCGAAGCCGGTGGCGGAAAATCCGCTGGGCCTGCTTACCGCCCTGACGGACCAGATGCCCCTGAAGGGTTTCATTACGGAGGAATTCAGGATGTTCAAGGTTGAAGCGTTCCAGACGGAAAACCTTGCGAAGCCGGTGGGTCTGGAGATCCTGAATTCCGCGGACCTGAAGGCGATCGGAGACGGTCTGCTGGAGAAGGAAATGAAGATCGAACTGACCGGTTTTGAGAAGCCGGAAATGATTTCCCAGCCCTGAGCGGCCGCAAAAAGGCCGACGGCGGGAAAACAGGAGCGGCAGGAGCGCTGCGAAAGCCGGAAGCCGAAACTGAACAAATGAGCCGCGGACAGGCCTTGCAGGGGGCGTCCGCGGCTTTTTTCCTGACATGAACAGCCCGGCGGGACCCCCAAAAAAACAGAAAAGAACAACTTCCGAATCTTGATTTCACGTTGACAAATGGGATGGTTTTGGTATAATTTTTACAGCTCTCGTCCTGCTACTTATCATGCAGGAACATTTTAAGAAAAGGAAAGGTGTAAAAGATGAAGAGGGTATTTGGGATTATTTTGGCACTCGTTCTTTGCGTGTTCTCCGTTTCAGCGCTTGCGACTGAAGCGACTGAGACAGTCGGCGCCCTGGGGTCCGATTTCTCCCAGGAGAAGTTAGGCGTTGATCTGGCCGGCGCAATGGATCTGCAGATTCCGCTGGAAGAACTGCAGGAGGAAGCCCGGGCGGGAAAAAGCTCCGACTCGGTGACCAACAACAACGGCGTGTATTCCATTTCGACGCCTTCGGGAATGTCCATCAAGTTTGATCCCCGGGGTCTGAGCTATTTCACCCTGACCCAGAGCTATCAGGCTTCCTACGACGTGTACAGCCAGTTCAAGGACAAGGCCACGGCGCAGAATTACATCAACAACCTGATCAACGACGGGATCCACGTTCTGGTGTGGGATTATTACGATGCCTTCCAGTTCATCCTGATGGACACCTTCGGCAGCGATGATCTGTCCAAGGCCGTGAGGAATCTTGCCCAGCTGAGCGCGGACGACATCCACACGGTGGCGTCCTATCTGGCGGTCAGCTGCGGCCTGGATGAGTATTCTCTCTACAACTTCAACAACAATATCTGGATCCAGCTGGGCGCCAACAACCTGTTCACCATCGTGAACTCCGAATATGCCCATGTCCAGTATGTTCCCAACGGCAACACCATGACCAGCGACGACTACAGCGACTTCACCGACTTCATGAGATCCCTGAAGCTGAACTGACCGGTATCTTTACGGAGGAATGAAACATGGCAAATCAGAGGAAACTCAGAATCGCGCTGTGCATGCTTCTGGTTTTGATTCTGGGCCTGGCCGGCGTCAGCGCGCAGGCAGAAACCCCCAGGAAAAAGGTCACGGTTATGATTTATCTCTGCGGAGCGGACCTGGAAAGAAGCGGAGCCGGCACTGCGACGATTTCTGAAATGTACTCCACACAGTTCAACAAGGACGAAGTGAACGTGATTGCCCTGTGCGGAGGAACGAAAAAATGGTTTTCGGGGCTGAACAGCTCCGCGCTGTCCGTGGTGGATGTGGGAAAGGGCACGCGCCGCCAGCTGAGCGTGACCAAGGAACTGCCCCTGACATCCATGGGACAGCCGGAAACGCTGACCAGCTTCCTGCAGATGTGCTATGAGGAATATCCGGCGGATTCCTATGACCTGGTGATGTGGGATCATGGCGGCGGCCCGAACCGCGGTCTGTGCTGGGATGAGGTTTTTGACGACGACCAGCTGACGCCCATGGAGATGCTGCAGGCTATGGAAGCCAGCCCCTTCAAAAACCAGGGGCTTGACCTGATGGTGATGCATGCCTGCCTGATGGGCTCCGCGGAATTTGCCGGTCTGATGGCGCCCTACGCGAAGTATTATGTCGCGTCGGAAGATGCCCAGTACGGCCTGAAGTACTCTTTCCTGAACGGAATTGAGACGAGAACACCGCTGGAGACCGCCACCCGGATCGTGGATGACACCTATGAATTCAATAAGGAAGTCATCGCAAACCAGCATGAATCGGAAACAAACTCCTTCTCCGTGACAGACCTGAGCAAAATGCAGGCGCTGAAGGACGCTGTGAACGATTTCTTTGCTGATGTACTCGCGGTACCCGGCGAGAAGGAAATGATCCGCTTTTCCGCGGCCCGCAGAGACACGCAGGCTTTCGGCGTGACGGAAAGCGGCGGCGCATCCGACTATGACCTGGTGGACCTGGGAGACCTGGTCTCCAGATACAGCGATTACGCGCCGGAGAAGGCGGCCGCTGTGATGGAAGCGCTGAAGGGTGCCGTGGTCCATCTGCGGAATGCGAACGATAACTGCAACGGCCTGACGGTCTATTATCCCTATGCGAACAAGCGCTGCGCGATGAAATGGCTGCAGGAGTATCCTTCCCTGAACTTCTCGGAAAGCTATACGGCCTTCATCGAGCGTTTCGCCGAATATCTGACCGGCACCGCCAGGGCATCCTGGAAGGACCTGGAGACTTCCACTCCCGCGGCCAGCAAGGACGTGCGTTCCCTGTTTATCCTGCCGCTGACGGCGGAACAGGCTGAGCAGTACGGTGAATCCTCCCTGAAGGTCCTGCTGAAGGGAGAGGACGGCCACTATACCTTCACCTATATGAACAGAGGAACTTCGCTGGATCAGGATACGATCACCGGCGAATTCGTCGAGAACGCCGTGTTTGCGGCCAACGCGGACGGGGAAAAGCTCTCCGAAGCCGTGACCTATTATCTGAACCAGAAGGGCAGCTATCTGATTCCCGCGGTGATGATCAAGCACGCCGGAGAAGAGAACGATGAACTGACCCACGAAGCGCTGATTTCCTGCACCTATGACAAGGATACACGGACGCTGATCCCCGGATCCGTGCTGGTCAGGAGCGAAGCCATCGGGGCTTATTCCGCTTCCTACGGCCTGAGCTTTGCGGACTATGATGAAATCCAGCTGACCTTTACCTGCAGGGAAGAGACCCGGGACGGCGAAAATACCCTGCTGCCCTTTGACGAGTGGAAGATTGCGGACACCAGAACCTGGACGGGAAAGCTGGACGGAAGCTGGAGCTTTGCGGTGATTCCGGAAGCCTTCGATGAAGCGGATCTGTATGCGACCTTCGAAGTGACGGACTGCCAGAACAACGTCTACAGCAGCGAACTGCTTCAGATCGGACGCAGTTCCGGTCCCGCTCCGATCTTCCATTACGACGATCTGGAGACGCTGACCCTGGCGAACCCCGCTGTCAGCTTCCTGGATGATCAGCTGATGCTGTCCTTCAATGTGACGAACCTCACGGCGGAGGAAAGGATCATCGCGCTGAAGAATCTGACGGTGAACGGAAAAGCCCTGGAAAATACCGCGGAAGCCTATGGCAACGGAGCGAACTGGGGCCTGCTGGAGAACGAGCAGCAGATGATCAACCTGACCGTTCCGAAGGCGGATCTGCCGGAGGGAGCCATTACGGAGATTACCTTCGATCTGGTTTCTCAGGATGCTGCGTCCGGCGAAGCCCGGATGACCGTTCCGGTGACGGTGGAACTGACCCTTGATCCTTCCGCCAACTGAGGAACCGGCCGGGATCACGGGAACCTTTGAAAGAGTACTGAAAGAGCGCTTGCTCATGAAAGGAGTATTATCCATGAAAAAACTGATTAGCCTGATTCTGACCCTGGCGCTTTGCCTGACCGCGGTAAGCGCGTTTGCGGAGACCAAGACCGACTTTACTGCCGAGCAGATTTCGATCTCCATCCCGGAGAACGCGGAAGGATTGGGCAAGGTGGAGCTGAACGGCAGTGCCAAGGCGCTGACCTCGACGGATACCGTCGTGAAAAACGGGGAAGTGTACGACATCACCACCGGCAGCGGCCTGAAGATCCATTTCGACAAGACGGGCCTGCCCTACTTTGTGTATACCCAGAGCTTTTTTGCCTCCATCGATGTTTACAGCAGATATAAGAATGATACCGATGCGCAGTCCATGATCGATACCCTGATTGAGAACGATGTGCATTTCCTGGTGGCGGACGCTTACCGCGCTTTCCAGGAAGCCTATCTCAGAACCCTGGGCTCCGATTCCCTGAGCGAACATGTCCGGGATCTTGCTTCCCTGAATGAGAGCGAAATCAAGGCTGTGGCCAGCGTGATGGTCGATGAAGGCGGAGAGTACAATCTCTACTCCATCAATGACACCGTATGGGTTCAGATTGCCGCCAATGCCATGCTTACCATCAAGAACTCTGAATATGTGCTGGTTGCCTTCTTCCCGAACGGTGAGACCATGACGGAAGATGACTATGCGGACTTCAACGACTTCGTGAAGGCCATTTCCTTCGAATAATCCATCCGGAGCATGCGGGGACAGTGGGATGCTGTTCCCGCATGCTTTTTTTCAAGAAAGAACCAGGGGATCCGGTGATCCACAGAATGTGTAAAGAGGAGAAACGAAATGAAACGATCTGCATGGAAATGGATTGTACCGGTGCTGATCGCGGTGCTGATGCTGGCTGCCGTGAGCGGAGCCGCCGCAGAGCAGAGCAAGAAGTATACGGTGATGCTGTATGTCTGCGGGGCGGATCTGGAGCGGGACAACGGGCAGGAGAGCGCCAGCCTGGCAGATATCCTGGCCACCCGGTACAACGCGGAGGAAATCAACGTGATCGGTCTGCTGGGCGGCACCACCCGGTGGGCGGGAAACCGGTTTGATCCCAGCGTGCTGAGCATCGTCAATGTCAGCGGACGGCGCCCCAGCAAGGTGGATGAGATGCCGCTGGGGGCGATGAGCGATCCGGCGACCCTGACAGGCTTCCTGAACTACTGCAGGGAGAAGTATCCCGCGGAGCACTATATCCTTGTGATCAGCGACCATGGCGGCGGACCGCTGCTGGGCTGCTGCGTGGACTATCTGTTCGACCGCTCCCTGCTGAGCGTAAACAATCTGAGCAAGGCGCTGGCTGACAGTGAATTTGCCGGGCGCGGACTGGACACGATTGCCTTTGACTGCTGTCTGATGGGCTCGCTGGAAATCAGCAACAGCCTGGCTCCTTTCGCCCAGTATATGGTGGCCACCGAGGACGCCATGTACGGCCTGGGACATGAATGGCTGGCGGGGCTGGAAAACGATGCAAGCGCGCTGGACACGGCGAAGCGCATCGCGGATTCCACCTATCTGAAGAATGAGAAGGCGATTACCGCCCAGAAGGCCAGCCAGCTGAACTCCGTTTCCGTCATTGACCTGGAAAAGGTTCCGGGAATTCTTCCGGCCCTGAATGATTACTTCGAGAATCAGCCGACAGTAGACCAGTCGAACTTTACCGCCATCGCCAACCGGCGGAGAGACGGGGTGGACTTCGGCGTCACGGAAAGCGGCGGAAACTCCCAGTATGACCTGGTGGATGTGGGAAGCCTGGTCAAGAGCTTCGGAGCTGACTCCGAGCTGGGCAGCGCCCTGATGGAGAAGCTGCAGGAAGCGGTTCCGTTCCATGTCGGAGAAGAGGATCGCTGCCTTGGCCTGACGATCTATCATCCCAGCCTGAACCAGAAAACCGCTGCAAAGTCCATGGAGACCTATGCGGGGCTTAATTTTGCGCCGGCGTATGTGGACTACGTCATTGAATACACGGCAGTCATGACCGGACAGCCGCTGGCCAACTGGGCCAACCTGCTGACCCAGCGCGGGAAGGCGGACAAGGCGGTCATTTCCAACTATACGCTGGAGCTGAACGAAGAGCAGGCCGCGAACTACGGCAGCTCCAGGATGAAGGTTCTGTGGAAGAATGAAGACGGGAGCTTCACCTTCACCGGCGTGTCCGGCCAGACGGAAATGAGCGACGGAAAGGTAACCGGAACCTATAACGGAATGGGCCTGTACGCGGTGGATGCGGACGGAAACCCCATATCCGGAGTTCTGCCCTACAGCCTGGCGCAGGACGGCACGGTGCTGATCCCGGCGGAGCTGAGCCTGCCGGCGGAAGACGGCCAGGAAAGCGCGGTGCATCAGGCGCTGGTATACTGCGAGATGGATCAGGACACGAAGAACCTGACGCCGGGCGGCGTGCTGGTATGGGATGAAGCCATGAGCTGCTGGACCGGAAGCTTCCAGACCAGCTTCTCAGACTACAGCAGCATCCTGATCCACTGCATCAGCAGGCGGGAACCGGAAAACAGGGAGGAATCCCTGCTGCCCTTTGACCAGTGGGAAGCGGCGGAGGATCATCCCTTCGAGCACGCCATCGGGGAGGACTGGTCCTTCCGGATGGTGGATGTGATGAACAGCCGGGATGAGCTCTATGTCTCCTTCGAGGTGCAGGACAGCCAGGCCAACCAGTATGCCAGCATTCCCACGGAGATGGTTCCGCCCGTTCCGAAGCCGGACATTGTTTCCGTGATCTATGACAACAAGGATCTGCTGACGCTGGATCATGTCAGCCTGAGCGTGATGAATCAGCTGACCCTGACCGGAGAGGTCACCAACCTGACGGACACGGAAATGATCGTGACGCTGGGGAACCTGCAGATCAACGGAAAAGCCTTTGACCAGACCGCGGAGGTGTACGGGAACGGAGAGAACTGGGGCCTGCTGAAGGACGAAACCCAGATGCTGAACCTGTTCGTTCCGATGGACGCGCTGGAAGGAGAGAAGGAAATCACCTCGATTGACTTTGAACTGACCGTGACGAACGCAGCGGACAACTCCGTGCTGAATACAGTGCCTGTTTCCATCGTTCTGGTGCTGCAATTATCCTGAACTGAGAGCGATACGAAATGAAGCTGATTACAATTCCCGCCCTGGCGGGAGCGGTGCTGTGCGTGCTGATGACGCTGCTGTACCGCCCCGCTTCGGCGGAGCAGATGAAGATTCTGGATGAACCGGATCTGCGGATTGAAGTGACTTCCGCGGAAGTCACGGAAGAAGCGGCTGAAATTCATCTGGCCTGCGAAAACCTGGGGGACAGGGAAGCACAGCTCCTCTTCCTGGTTCCGAAAACGGACGGCATCGATACCGTTTTCGGCAACGGGTGGCCCAGCGAGAAAGTGATGCTGCCGCCCGGAGAGATTTTACCGGTGGACCTGACGATCTATCCCGCGGAAGATGATGAATCCATTCAGGAGGTATCCTTCCGGATGTCCTTCCAGGATCAGCTGTCCACCGAAGGAAAGCTGCTTTTCGGGGAAGACCTCAAATGTGAACCCGCCGGGTTCTCCGGCCGGGAAGAGCAGATGGTCCGGGATGAGATCCTGATGGCGCCGGATACGGCGATTCAGCAGATCCTGATCCGTGATCAGATTACGGAGGAGGAGCTGCGGAAGCTTGATTACGGACAGGCCTGGATCTGCCTCCGGGAAGGCGAGACCCTGATCCCCTTCTGCAGCATCCTGCTGAACGCGGATGAAACCGGGAAAACGGAAGCCGCCTACAGCGGGCTGGCTCTTCTCTTTGAAGGGGAAAAGCAGCCGCTGGAGGTGCGGGAAAGATACGAGCACGGCACGGTCACCCTGACGGGAAAGGAGATCAGCCTGACGGGGGAAAGCGTATTCTTTGCGACCCTGCAGCTGACGGTGACGGGAAGCCAAAAAGAACCCTTCCGGGTTATCCGGCAGGTACTGAACTCCAGCGAGCTGGGCGGAGCCTATGACGGAGCGCCGCTGCTGCTGGCCGATCAGGCGGAGCCGCTGCTGCGGGTTCTGGAGAAAAATGAAGCGCCCGTCGAGACCATAGATACCCGGTCGGTTTTCCTTTCCCTGGACGAGCCGCTGTCCCTTCGCCTGACACCGGCCGCGGATCTGGGAGAAATCTGGATCTACTGCGAATACTTTTTTACGGATCAGACGGACGTGGTACACGCGCCGTGGCCCATGCAATAAGATCAGCCTGCGGGAGAACTGCGTTTGCAATGCTCCCGCAGGCTTTTTTTATGGGATCGTTCCGAAACAAAGAAGGAACTTTCGGCAGCGTCAGACAGTCAATATATACAGATGCCGGAAAGAGCGAAGGCCGGAAACCGGCATGAAAGATACTCTGTGCCGAACAGAAAGTGCCGGAAGGCCGTTCGGCCGGAATGAGTGAGGGAGGAAGAAAAAATGAGGAAGGCTGCCCAAACGCTGCTGCTGCTGTGCCTTACGATCCTGGTGCTGATGAATACCGCCATGGCGGATACGGGATCCGCCTGGAACTGTCCGCAGTGCGGCCAGTCCGGAAACACCGGCAACTATTGCTCCAACTGTGCCTGCAGGAGGCCGGGAACGTCCTGGAACTGCCCCGTATGCAATCGAACCGGAAACAGCGGAAACTACTGCGAGAAGTGCGGAACAGCCAGACCTGATCAGGAAATCTGGGCCCTGGCGATTGACCGGCTTTCCATCAACGCCGGGCCAGGGACAAGCAGGTATTTTGACGAGATCGGAACCTACCGGGTCAAGGGCCAGTATGTGCGGGTGTTCGCGAAGAGCTGGGATACGGACAACGATATCTGGTGGATCCAGTGCGAAATTCCCGGGACGAACCATGTCATCGGCTGGACCGGTCTGAAGCGGTTCGACCAGAGCACCTTTGACCTGGACGCCCTGCCGGAGGTTGTATATGACAGGAAAACAAGGAAGTATGTGTACTGAGATACTGAAAAA
>CAMNKK010000060.1 GCA_946542235.1 uncultured Clostridia bacterium
CTTCGGGCTGTTTTTTTGCGCGGCGGGACCGGTCAGGCCCAGGTGCCGTTCCGGAAGACCGGCACGGCGGTGCCGTCCGCCCGGATGCCGTCGATGGACAGATCATCCGCGCCGACCATGAAGTCCACGTGAATAATGGAATCGTTGATGCCCATTTTCTGCGCCTCCTCCATGGTCAGGCGGTCCCCGTCCGGGAGCACCTCCTTGAAGCCCATGCCGAGGGCGCAGTGGCAGCAGGCGTTTTCGTCGAAGAGGGTTTCATAGAACAGGAATCCGCACTGGTTGACCGGGCTTTCCCGGGGAACCAGCGCCACCTCGCCCAGCATGCAGGCCCCCTCATCCATATGAATCATTTTCTCCAGCAGCTCCTGTCCCTTCTCCGCGCGGCAGGAGACGGCCCGGCCGCCCTCAAAGGTGATGGAGAAGTTTTCGATCAGCTGGCTGTTCCAGGACAGCGGCTTCACCGCCACCAGGGTGCCTTCGCACCTTCCGGCGAGGGGAGAGGTGAAGATTTCCTCCGTGGGCATATTCGGGATATAGAACACGCCGTTTTCGGAGTTAATGGCGCCGGCGCCTTCCCATTTGGCGCCGGGAATCAGCTCCACGGAGAAGTCCGTTCCGTTGGCGCTGCGGTACCGGAGGGAGGTGAAGCCCTGCTGATTGAGCCAGGCTGCCTTCTTCTCGATAAAATCCGTATGCGCTTTCCATTCGGCCACGGGATCGCTGTCCTCCCGAACCCGGACGGTTTTCAGGATCGCGTCCCACAGCAGCCGGACCGCTTCCTCCTCCTCCGCGTCCGGGAAGCACTTGGCGGCCCATTTGGCGGAGGGATAGGCGGCAATGACCCACTGATGCCGGCCGTCGATGGCGTTCCGGTAGGGCTTCATCACGGTGGAGCGGGCCCGGGCCACGGCGGAGAGCTTCCGGGGATCCACGCCGTTCATCGCGTCCGGATCCTCGGAGGAAATGAAGATGCGGACCGGGAGATCCTGCACCGCCTGCTTCATCTTTTCCTCCTGCCAGGGGAGCACCGCGGACAGGGTTTCCTCGTCGGCATAGAGGAAATTGAGCCGGCTGTGGACATCGTAGGACCAGTCCACGTTCACCTTTTTGGCGCCGGCCCGGTAGCACTCCTCGATGATGAGCGCGGCAAAGGGATACTGCTCCACGGAGATGACCAGCTGGACCACCTGGCCGGGCTGGACATTGGCCCCCGTGCGCACAATCAGCTGCGCATATTTCTTCAGCAGATTTTCCGATATTTTTTCCATTTTCCGATTCCTCTTTCCTGTGCTGTCATTTGCGCCGGCCCCCAGGGATGGGGCGGCATTCCGGAGGGAAGTATATCAAATCGATCCGGAGAATGCAAACGGCGGAGGACCCGGAAAGCGGCGGGCCCCCGCGGCAGGGCGCGAAAACGGGCTGTCCCCCGGCGGAAGAGAAATAAGCGGAGATATTTTTCCAAAATAAGGATTTAATTTTTCCGGAAATAGGGTATGATGGGTACCGTCAGCCGGGTAACCGCAGGCTGCGAAGGAGGAACGGAGGAAACCATGATTCGATTTGAAAACGCAACCAAAGTATACGGAAAGAGCGACCGGGCGGCGCTGGACCATCTGAACCTGGAAATCGGGGACGGATGCCTGTACGGCTTTCTGGGGCCCAACGGCGCCGGAAAGACCACGGCGATCCGCCTGCTGACCGGCGCCCTGCGGGCGACGGAGGGAAAGATCCTGGTCAACGGGATCGATACGGCGGAGCGGCCGGTGGAAGCCAAGCGGCTCATCGGGTTTGTGCCGGACAGCCAGGAGATGTACGACAAGCTGACGGGATGGGAATACCTGAACTTCATGGCGGACATCTTCGGCGTCAGCGCGGAGGACCGGAAGCGCCGGGGCGAGAAGTACCTGGAGATCTTCGAGATGACCCAGGCCGCGGGGGACCGGATTTCCAGCTATTCCCGCGGAATGAAGCAGAAGATTGCCTCCATCGGCGCGCTGATTCACAATCCGCCGATCTGGGTGCTGGACGAGCCCATGGTGGGCCTGGATCCCCGGGCGGCCTTCCTGCTGAAGGAAGAAATGAAAAGAAGAGCCGCGGAAGGCGCGACCGTTTTCTTCTCCACCCACGTGCTGGAGGTGGCGGAGAAGATGTGCGACAAGGTGGGCATCATCAATCAGGGAAAGCTGATCATGGAGGGAAGCCCGGAGGATCTGATCGCCCGCCGCGGCGATGCCAGCCTGGAGGAACTGTTCCTGGAGCTGACGGATAAGGACCAGGAATCCCCGAAGGAAGAGGATGAGCGGAAATGAAAAACTACTGGATTCTGACCCGGGTCATGCTGAAGAACATGCTTGCTTCCATGAACCCCATGGCCGGCGCCTATACGGACGGAAAGAAGAAAAGAAGAGCGATTTTCCGGGCCGCGGGCGTGCTGATTCTCATCCTGCTTGCCCTGGGCACCATCATCAGCCTGGAGTACCTGATCTACAGCGGGCTGGACATGATCCGGATGCCCATGGTGCTGCCGGGGATGGCCATCTTTCTTTCGATGGTGCTGACGCTGGTGCTGGGCCTGTTCCAGAGCCTGTCCGAGCTGTTTCAGGGGAAGGACGCGCCGTTCCTGGCCGTGCTGCCCCTGACCTCCCGGACGGTTTTCGCGGCGCGGCTGACGACCCTGTATCTGTCGGAGCTGGTGATTGACGCGGTGCTCTGCCTGCCGGCCTTCGTCCTGTACTCGATCGGCCGGCAGTCGGCGCTGCCGGTGCTGCTGACAGGCCTGCCGACGCTGATCCTGCTGCCGGTGCTGCCGCTGAGCGCGGTGGCCCTGATCGCCTACCTGCTGATGCGGGTTTCCGTTTTTGCCAGGCACCGGGAGTCGATCGTCATGGCGCTGAGCATGCTGGTGGCCATTGCCTACTCCATCGGGGTGACCCTGATGAACCAGCAGGATGGGAATCCGGCCGCCTACGCGGTCATGCTGGCCAGCCAGAACGGCCTGCTGGAAAAGCTGCTGGGTGCCTTCCCGCCCGCCCTGTGGGCGACGAAGGGGCTGATCGGAGACGCGGTCATGCTGCTGCTGTTTGCCGCGGTATCGCTGGCGGCCGCCGCCCTGGTGATTCTGGCCGCCGGCCCGGGATACCTGGAGCAGGCGCTGAGCAGCACGGAGCGGACGGTTCACCGGACCCGGAGAACGGAAAGCTTCGGATGGCGGAAGGGCTCCGCCTTCCGGGCGCTGCACGGCCTGGAATGGAAGGAGCTGCTGCGGACGCCCGCCTGGGCCTACAATTCCCTGGTAGGGGTCATCATGTTCCCGCTGATGATCGCCATCGGCTTTGTGGCCGGATTCTCGAAGGCGGGGGACAGCATCGAATCCATGCGGATGCTGCTGGGGAACGTGGACCCCGGATATGTGGCGCTGGTGACGTCCGGGGTGATCATGCTGGGCTCCATGGTGAATCCCGCCGTGTCGACGGCGATCTCCCGGGAGGGAGGCAGGTGGCCCTTTGCCCTGACGCTGCCGGTGCAGCAGAAGGTGCGCTTCCGGGCGAAGCTGATGGTCGGCATGGAAATCAACGCGGTCTGCATGGTGATGGTGGCCGCCGTCGCCTGGTACCTGGTCCGGATGCCGATTCTCTGGCTGCTGGCCGCCCTGGGCGTCGCCCTGATGAACGGGCTGGCGGCCGCGGCGCTTTCGCTGTGGGTGGACGCCAAACGCCCCCAGCTGAACTGGACCACCGAGATGGAAGCGATCAAGAAGAATTTCAACCAGGTGATCGGCATGATGCTGTGGGTGGTGCTGATCGGCCTGTGCGCCGCGGCGGCGGTGCTGCTGTGGAGCCGGGGCGGCGGAGCCGCGCTGGCGGGCGCGGCCGGCGTGGCGGCCGTGGAAATGATCGCGGCGTTTGCGCTGCTGCATAAGGTGACGGAAAAGCACCTGGTACTGCAGGTATAAAACGAACCGGGCTCCCCCTGCGCGTCGGGGGGAGTCCGGCCGGATTTTTTGGGAGAAACGGAGGAAACCCTGATGGCCATCTTTCAGAGCCTGGAGGAAGCAAAGGCTTTTTTCCGGCAGGATCGATTCGCGACGGGAAACGGAATGCAGCTGGACGAGCTGACGGAGGAGAAGGCCGTATGCAGCATGGAGGTGGGGGAGAACCACCGGAACGGCCTGGGCGGCGTCATGGGCGGCGCCATCTTTACCCTGGCGGATTTTGCCTCCGCGGCGCTGAGCAACCATCTGCACAGGCCGACGGTGGCCCAGCAGGTCAGCATCAGCTACCTGAACGGCGTGCGGGGAAACCGGCTGACGGCCGCGGCGGTCTGCCTGAAAAACGGACGGAACAACATCGTGACCCGGGTCACCGTGGAGGACGATACCGGCCGGAAAATCGCGGAGACGGTGGTGACCAGCTTCAAGCTGGCGGAGAGGACGCCCGGCTGAGCCGGAGGGGGAAGGAAGCATGAACGGAAAATGGAACTGGCTGGAGGAGGGGATGCGGGCGCAGCAGGGGCAGGTGAGCTGCGTGCTGAAGCGCCTGCATACGGGAGAGACCTGGGCCTATCAGCCCGGGGCCGTGCATTCCTCCGCCAGCGTCATCAAGATCTTCCTGATGGCCTGCCTGTTTCAGCAGGCGCGGGAGGGACGGCTTTCCATGGAGCAGCGGATCCCGATCCGCCGGGACCTGATCGCGCCTTCCGCCGGCGTGCTGAGCTATCTGCGGGATGTGGAGGAGATGAGCATCCGGGATCTGACGGAGCTGATGATTATCGTGAGCGATAATTCCGCCACCAATCTGCTGCTGAACCAGGCCGGGCTGGAAAACATCAACAGGTACCTGGCGGCGGAAGGGCTGGAGGCCACCCGCATGCGGCGGAGGATGATGGATCTGGAGGCCATCGCCCGGGGGGAGGACAATACCACCTCCGCGGAGGAGACGGCCCGGGTGCTGGAAAAAATCTGGCGGGGAGAGCTGGTCAGCCCCGAGGCCAGCCGGGAGAT
This sequence comes from uncultured Clostridia bacterium, assembly GCA_946542235.1. Classification (GTDB taxonomy): domain Bacteria; phylum Bacillota; class Clostridia; order Christensenellales; family Aristaeellaceae; genus Aristaeella. Next base: position 5,003 of record CAMNKK010000060.1, read on the forward strand.
GATGCGGATTCTGAAAAATCAGCAGAACGGCGCCCTGATTCCCTGGTATCTGGACGGGGAGCTGGAGGAGCACAGCATCGCCCACAAGACCGGCGGGCTGACAAACGTGGTGCATGACGCCGCCATCGTGGACGGCGGAAGGGAGCCCTTTGTGCTGTGCTTCTTCGGAAGCCGGGTGGACGTGCCGTCCTACGGGCGCTTCATGCAGGACGCGGCCCGGCGGATTTTCCGCCAGATTCAGGAAGAGACGTAAGGCGGGAAGGCGCTTCCGGAGGAAAGGAAGGCCGGCCCGAAGAAAGAAAGGCCGGCTCAAAGGAAAGCCGGCCCGAAGAAAGGAAAAACCGCAGCCTCCGCCGGGAGACTGCGGTTTTTGCGATGCCGCGGGATCAGACGCAGCCGTGGGCCAGCATGGCGTCCGCGACCTTCAGGAAGCCGGCGATATTGGCGCCGACCACATAATTGTCCTTCGCGTCATATTCTTCCGCGGCGCTGTCGATGGCCGCAAAGATATTTTCCATAATGGTCTTCAGCCGGGCGTCCACCTCTTCGAAGGTCCAGGAGAGACGCAGGCTGTTCTGGCTCATCTCCAGGGCGGAGGTGGCCACGCCGCCGGCGTTGGCCGCCTTGCCGGGGGCAAAGAGGACGCCCGCCTTCTGCAGGGCCAGGGTCGCCTCGTAGGTGGTGGGCATGTTGGCGCCCTCGGCCACGGCGATGACGCCGTTGGCGATCAGCGCTTTGGCGCCTTCCTCATCCAGCTCGTTCTGGGTCGCGCAGGGCAGCGCGATATCGCACTTGACGGTCCAGATGCCGCGGAAGCCTTCGGTATAGACGGCGCCGGGAACCCGATTCGCATATTCCCTGATCCGGCCGCGCTCCACTTCCTTGATCTGCTTGACCACGTCCAGTTTGATGCCTTCGGCGTCGAACACATAGCCGTTGGAATCGCTCATGGCGACCACCCTGCCGCCCATTTCGGTGATCTTCTGGGCCGCGTAGATGGCCACATTGCCGCTGCCGGAGACCACCACGGTCTTGCCCGCCACGTCGATGCCGTGCTTCTTCAGCATGGCGGCGGTGAGATAGCACAGGCCGAAGCCGGTCGCTTCCTTGCGGGCGAGGGAGCCGCCGTAGCTCAGGCCCTTGCCGGTCAGCACGCCTTCATACAGGCCGGTAATCCGCTTGTACTGCCCGTAGAGGAAACCGATTTCCCGGGCGCCGACGCCGATATCCCCGGCCGGGACGTCCGTATCCTTGCCGATATACTTGTACAGCTCCGTCATGAAGCTCTGGCAGAAGCGCATGACTTCATTGTCGCTCTTGCCCTTCGGGTCGAAATCGCTGCCGCCCTTGCCGCCGCCGATGGGGAGGCTGGTCAGGCTGTTCTTCAGCACCTGCTCGAAGCCCAGGAACTTGATCACGCTCAGGTTGACGCTGGGATGGAGCCGGAGACCTCCCTTGTAGGGGCCGATGGCGTTGTTGTACTGGACACGGTAGCCGCGGTTGACCTGGACCTTGCCCTGATCATCCACCCAGGGCACCCGGAAGATAATGGCGCGGTCGGGCTCCACAAAGCGCTCCAGCAGGCCCTTGTCCTCATATTCGGGATGCTTGTCGAAAACGGGGCTCAGCGCCTCCAGCACTTCCTTGACCGCCTGAAGAAATTCCTTCTCATGGGCGTTTCTCTTTTCCAGATCGGCGTAGACACGGGCTACATATGCGTTCATCTTTCTGCCTCCTCACAGCATAAGTATCAGACGAAGGTGGCGCCTGATTTCTACGCTATTATGAAAAAGGAATCCTCCAAAATCAAGAGGATTCCTGTTCTTCCCATGTTTTTTCATCCGCCTTCCGGGCCCGGAGGGCCCCCGGGCGGACCGTCAGGCCAGGCCGCTGAGATGCTCGATGAGAATCTTGAGCCCGATCAGGATGAGCACGATGCCCCCCAGCAGCTGGGAGTATTTCTGCAGCTGCCGGCCGAGGAACCGGCCCAGCAGCACGCCGAGCACGCACAGGAGGAAGGTGACCAGCCCGATGACCAGCACGGCCGCCCAGATCCGCACGGAGAGAAAGGCAAAGGTGACCCCGGTGACCAGCGCGTCGATGCTGGTGGCGACGGCCAGGGGGAGCATGACCCGGACGGAGACGTCCCCGGTTTCCTGCTTTTCCTCCGGATGGAAGGATTCCCGGATCATGTTTCCGCCGATGAGCCCCAGCAGAATGAAGGCGATCCAGTGATCAAAGCTGGCGGCGACGGCGCTGAAGCTGGTGCCGAGAAAATAGCCGGCCAGGGGCATGAGCATCTGGAACACAGCGAACCAGCCGGCGATGAGCAGGGTTTTGCCCCAGTCCCGCCGGGAGAAGGCGAGGCCCTTGCAGACGGAAACCGCAAAGGCGTCCATGGCCAGCCCAAAGCCGATGACCAGAATATCTCCCCAATCCATATCCGTTCCCTCCGGAAACAAGTATATTCTCTGCCGCGCGGGGCAGGGCGCAGGAAAAAGCGCAGCCGGCGGAGCCGGGCCGCGCGGGATGTCAGGACCGGAGATCCTCCCAGTGGCGCTTGAGGAAGCGGATGGCCAGCGGCATCCAGGAGGTGTTGTCCGGGACGGTTTCGCTCTCCTGCCGGGAGGTCAGCTCCTGACAGGTGGACAGGCCGTGGCCGCCCCGCTCGTAGATATGCAGCTCAAAGGGAACGCCGCAGCGCCGGCAGGCGGCCGCGTACATCAGGCTGTTTTCCACGGGCACCGCGCCGTCCTCCGCCGTATGCCACAGAAAGGTGGGCGGCGTATCGGCGGAAACCCGGGTCTCCAGGGACAGGCTTTCCGTTTTGTCCAGCTGGTTCTCCGGGTCTTCGGGAGAGCCCAGCAGATTCTCCCGGGATCCTGCGTGGGTAAACTGCCCCAGGGTCAGGACCGGGTAGCAGAGAATCTGGCAGTCCGGCCGCCAGGAAACATCGCCGGAAAGCGCGCGGGAGAAGACGGGATCCTTCCAGAGCGTGCCCAGCGTGCCCGCGGCGTGGCCGCCGGCGGAAAAGCCGCAGATGGAAATGGCGTCCGGATGCACATGCCATTCTTTGGCGTGGGCTCTGCAGTACTGCAGGCTCCAGGCCAGCTCCAGGGCCGCGGCGGGGTAGCGGCTGGGGGCCACGCTGTAGCGCAGGACGGCCGCGTGGATGCCCTCCGCCAGAAACTTCAGCGCGATGGCTTCCGCCTCCCGGTCGGAGCAGAAGGCATAGGCGCCGCCCGGGACCACGATGACCATCGGGCGCTCCGGATGGAGGGTGATTTCCTCCTGATGGGGGAGGATGAGCAGATTCAGGGTCGCGGGCTTTTCCGGCGCGGGAATCCCCGCCCGGGCGTAATCCAGACCAACGGGAATCATATTCTGCATGCTGTACCTCCTCAGATGCTGATCTCCGCGCTTTCTCCGGAGACGGACTCCAGCAGCGGCCGGAGACGATCCAGATACTGGGAAACCTGCTCGGCGCAGCGGCCGATATATTTCTCCGGCAGCAGGCCGGCGCGGATTTCTTCTTCGGTCAGGCGGAACTCCGGATCCCGGGCCAGCAGCTCGGGCAGGTTGCAGGCTTCCCCGTTCTTCATCCGGGCGGTCGCTTCCATGGAGCAGCGCCGGATGGCTTCATGGGCCTGCTGGCGGTCCGCCCCCTGCTTGACCGCCTCCATCATCAGGTTCTCCGTGGCGATGAAGGGCAGATATTCCATGACGGTGCGCTCGATGATCTTTTCATTGACGTGGAGGCCGTCGGTGACATTCTGGGCCAGCCGGAGCACCGCGTCCGCGCAGAGGAAGCCCTCCGGCAGGGAAATCCGGCGGTTGGCGGAATCGTCCAGCGTGCGCTCGAGCCACTGGGTGGAGGCGGTCATGGCGGCATTCATGGAATCGGCCATGAGATAGCGGCTCAGGGAACAGATCCGCTCGCAGCGCATGGGGTTGCGCTTGTAGGGCATGGCGGAGGAACCGATCTGATTCTTTTCAAAGGGCTCCTCCACCTGGCGGTCATGCTGCAGCAGGCGGAGATCGTTCGCCATGCGGTAGCAGCTCTGGGCGACGGCGCTGAGACAGGAGAGAATCCGGCTGTCCAGCTTGCGGGGATAGGTCTGGCCGCAGACATCGAACATGCGGTCAAAGCCGAAGCGCCGCATGAGGCGGCGGTTCAGCTCCTCCACCTTTCCGTGATCCCCGTCGAACAGCTCCAGCAGGCTGGCCTCCGTGCCGGTGGCGCCGCGGCAGCCCAGGAAGGGAATGGCGGAAAGGACAAAATCCAGCTCCTCCAGATCGGAGGCCAGATCCTGCAGCCAGAGGGAGGCCCGCTTGCCCACGGTGACCAGCTGGGCGGGCTGATAATGCGTATAGCCCAGGGTGGGCAGGGATTTGGTCCTGTCGGCAAAGGCCGCGAGATTCCTCATGACCTTCAGCAGCTCGCCCCGGAGATAGCGGAGCGCGTCCCGGTAGAGAATCAGGTCCGCGTTGTCCGTCACATAGCAGGAGGTGGCGCCGAGATGGATGATGCCGGCGGATTCGGGCGCCGCCTGGCCGTAGGTATAGACATGCGCCATGACATCATGGCGGACCTCCTTTTCCCGGGCGGCGGCCATGTCAAAATCGATGTCCTCCTGATGGGCCTCCAGCGCCTGCACCTGGGCGGGCGTGATGGGCAGCCCCAGCTCGCTTTCGGCCCGGGCCAGCTCGGTCCAGAGCCTGCGCCAGGTGCGGATCCGGGTGCGGGCGGAGAAAAGCTCCAGCATATAGGCGCTGGCATAGCGGGAGGAGAGGGGGGATTCATACTTGTCGTACATGATGATTCCTTTCAGGGCCGATAGATATAGGCGTCGCGCTCGGCACCGACAGAGACATAGGCAATATGGCAGCCGACCGCCTGCTCGATCATTTCGACATAGCGGCGGGCCGCTTCGGGCAGATCATCCCAGGAACGGGCGGAGGAGATATCCTGCTGCCAGCCGGGCATGGTGGTCAGCACGGGCCTGCAGCGGTCCAGCAGCGTGGGGAAGGGGAAATCGTCGATTTCCTTCCCGTCCAGCTCATAGCGGGCGCAGACCGGAATTTCCGCCATGCTGCTGAGAATATCCAGCTTGGTCAGCGCCAGGGAGGTGGCCGCCTGCATCTGGACCCCGTAGCGGGTGGCCACCAGATCGATGGGCCCGACCCGGCGGGGACGGCCTGTTTTGGCGCCGTATTCGGCGCCGGCCTGGCGGAGGCGCTCCGCCTCTTCCCCGAACATTTCGCAGACGAAGGGGCCCTCGCCGACACAGGTGGAATAGGCCTTGACCACGCCGATGACCTCCTCCGGCCGGGCGCCGGGCAGCCCGGCGCCGACAGGGGCGTAGGCCGCGATGGCGTTGGAGGAGGTGGTATAGGGCACGATGCCGAAATCCAGATCCCGCAGGGCGCCGAGCTGCGCCTCGAAAAGGAAGCGCTTGCCTTCGTCCTGGGCCCGGCGGAGAAGCCGGGTGGTGTCGCAGATATAGGGACGGAGCCGGGATCCGTACTCCTCCAGCCAGGCCATCAGATCCTCCAGCCGGACGGGATCGGCGCCGTAGACCCGGGTCAGGGTCAGGTTTTTCCACTCCAGCAGCGCCTCGGCATGGACCTTCAGGGCATCCATGTCAAAGAGCTCGCCGGCCAGCAGCGTCTTTTTCTGATATTTATCGGAATAGAAGGGCGCGATCCCCTGCCTGGTGGAGCCGTAGGCATGGTCCTTCAGCCGCGCCTCCTCCAGCCCGTCCAGAAGGCGGTGCCAGGGCAGCAGGAGGGAAGCCCGGTCGCTGATGCGGAGGGAGTCGGGGGTGATGGCCACGCCCTGGGACCGGACCTGCTCCATTTCATTCCAGAGATTTTCCAGATCCAGCGCCACCCCGTTTCCCAGAATGTTTATGACACCGGGGCGGAAAATGCCCGAGGGAAGAAGATGAAGGGCAAACCTGCCGAATTCGTTGATCACGGTATGCCCGGCGTTGCCGCCGCCCTGGTAGCGGATGACCACGTCGTACTTTTCCGTCAGCAGGTCCACCATCCGGCCCTTGCC
>CAMNKK010000061.1 GCA_946542235.1 uncultured Clostridia bacterium
ATTTTTCAATCATGTTGCTCAGCACGCTGGCCTGGAAGCCCGTGGTATAGCTGTTGATCAGGAAAAACACCGGCGAGTCCGACAGTGCCCGGGCGCTGGTTTCCACCAGGCTGTACAGCTCGTTTTCCAGCTTCCATACCTCTCCGGAGGGGCCCCGCCCATAGCTGGGGGGATCCATCAGAATGCCGTCGTAGCTGTTGCCGCGGCGGATTTCCCGCTGCACAAAGCGCATCGCATCCTCCACGATCCACCGGCAGCTGGTCTCCGGCAGACCGGACAGCTCTCTGTTTTCCTTTGCCCAGGACACCATTCCCTTTGCCGCGTCCACATGGGTCACGTGAGCTCCTGCCGCCGCGCAGGCCAGCGTTGCGCCTCCGGTATAGCCGAACAGGTTCAGCACCCGGAGATCCTTCCGGCCGGACTCCCGGATCAGGCTGCTCATCCAGTCCCAATTGGCCCCCTGCTCGGGAAACAGTCCGGTGTGCTTGAAGCCCGTGGGCCGCACGTAAAACCGCAGGTCCCCGTACCGCACGGTCCACCTTTCCGGCAGGCTCCGGCGGAACTCCCACTGGCCTCCGCCCTTCTCGCTCCGATGATAGACGGCGTGCGCCCTTTCCCAGAGTCCGGCGTCCGCTTTCGGCCAGATGGTCTGGGGATCCGGCCTGCGGAGGATCACATCCCCCCAGCGTTCCAGTTTTTCCCCGTCCCCGGTGTCCAGCACCTCATAATCCTTCCAGCTGTTGCATAAAAACATGTAAGATCCTTTCGCCCTCTCCCCGCGGGAAGAGGAAAACCCGTTTCCCTGCCGTGCGGCGAGGCCCGCCTTCATTCCTCGGCATAGAGCGGCAGCATGTCCCGATGCATCTCGATCAGGCGGCTGACCACGTCCAGGCAGTACAGCCTGTCCAGGCCGCTCAGAGCCGGATCCGTCTCCACATATTCCCGCAGAGCTTCCCGGTCTCCCATGGCCGCCCGGGCCGCAAGCCGGTTGCTCCAGTCGATCTCTGTCATCACTTCCGCCAGAGCCGGGGCTTCCGTAATTCCCTGAGGAACAGGTTCTCCCTTTTCCAGCTTCAGCGTCGTTTCCACAATGGCATCCTTCGGCAGCTGCCTGAGATCGCCGCCGTTCCGGTGCGTCACCGCCGGAAGCGCCGCGTCCTCTTTCCTCAGCAGCGCCAGGGCCAGCCTCATCGGCCGGACCGGGGGCACCCGTGACAGAAGCAGCAGCTGAGCCATCGCCCCTTCCCGCGCGTCCGCGCCCTTTTCCCGGACCGTGTTCATCCAGAGGATCCGTTCCTTCCGCTTCTCCACGGTCTCTCCGAATTCCGGCTTCTCCTCGGGAATGTAATCCGGCTGGGCAGGCAAAAATTCCGCATGATCCGTCACATCCCCCACCGCCAGCGCGTCCCACCAGTCCAGCCATCTTTTGGTCAGCTGACCCAGTTCGTTTTCCCGCGCGGCCTTCTTCAGCCGGGGAAGCCAGTCCTTCTTGCTTTCCCGGTCCTCCAGCTTCGTCAGGAAGCTGAATCCCGGCAGCCCGGCAATTTCCCATTCCAGGTCCGCCTCCCGGGTTTTCAGCCGCCTGGCCAGGGTATCCAGCCCGTTTGCTCCCTTCAGCGGCGTCCGGCCGATCCCATAGCATCGGAATCCCCGCCGCAGGAAAATCTCTGTGGTTCGGGCCATGGGCTGCCCCAGATTGATGACCAGCGTCTCCGGACAGGCTGTTTCCATCGCGTCACAAAGCTCCAGAACCGCCTGGCCTGCGCGCATCGCGTGCAGCAGACCCTCCAGTCCGCCGTTGACCCGGGCCTGATCCGTCAGTCCCAGGTTTTCGGCATGAACCAGCGGCTCCAGGGGGCTTTGCGCCCGGCTTTCCTCCGTCTTCTCCGCCTCCCGGGCTTCCTCCCGGTCTCCCTCCAGGGCTGCCCGGTCCATGAAGAACCGGCTGGCAGCCTGGGGATCTCCCGCGTAGACGACGCAGTCCGCTCCGGAAAGAATTTCCTCCCGGTTGCCATCCGCCCGGATGCTGCCGCCTTTACCCGCCTTCTTCAGGATGATTTCGCCGTATCCGGCCAGCAGCTCCGCCATGGCAGGGTTCTTTTCCTCCACGCGGATCTCCGCGTCCCGTTCCTCTCCCGCAAAAAGAAGGTCTGTTAAAAGGGTGGGCAGGAGCATCGGAATGTCCTGCCCAATGAATGCAAATTTCATCTTTGTTCCTTGTTTGTTCCCCGTCAGGGTTCCGCCCCCGGATTTTTCCGGAGGAAGCGCCCTGAACCCTGGATGCTTACCGCGCCTTCCGTACGGCCAGCGTAGCCTTCCGGTCGTTGATATCCCATTCCTTCACGGCATAGCCGTCCTCCGCCGCCTTCCGCTCCATGCGCAGGGCCAGCGTTCCCTTGCGGATCATTTCCCCGCAGGCTTCCAGCGCCTCCGCCAGGGTATCGTCCGCCGCATAGGCGATTTCGATCCGGTCCGTCACCTCGAAGCCGGCTTCCTTCCGCATGGTCTGGATCTTGGAGATGACCTCCCGCGCATATCCTTCCCGGATCAGCTCCTGCGTCAGGTTCGTATCCAGCACCACAGTGACGCCCTTGTCCTCCAGCGCCGTAAACCCGGGCTTCTGCATCGGGGATGTCAGCACATCGTCCTTCCCCAGGGTCACCGCAGTTCCGTCGATCTCGAAGGAAACGTCCTCTCCCCTGGCAAAGGCATCCACCACGTCGTTGCCGTCCATGGCGGCCAGATGCTGGCCGATTTTGCCCAGCAGCTTTCCGTATTTCGGGCCCAGCGTCCGCATCTGCGGCTTCAGCTGATAGGTGGTAAAGGCTCTGGCATCCTCCGTGAAGATGACCTCCTTTACGTTCAGCTCATCCTCGCAGAGGGCCTGATATGCTTCGTCAAAGGCAGCGCCCTTGACATACATTTTCTGCAGCGGCTGGCGCACCTTCAGGTTTGCCGCGTTCCGGCAGGCCCGGCCCAGCTGGATGGCCTCCAGCAGCGCCGCCATCTGCTTCTCCATATCGGAATCGACCCGGCTCAGATCCGCCTTCGGGAAATCGCACAGATGCACGCTTTCCGGAGCGCCCGGCACGTTGTTCACGACCAGGTTCTGATAGATTTCCTCGCTCAGGAAGGGAATGAAGGGCGCACAGAGCTTCGCCAGCTGCACCAGCACATGGTACAGGGTCGCGAAGGCAGCTTCCTTCTCGCCGGCCATGCCCTTGCCCCAGAACCGTTCCCGGCCCCGGCGGACATACCAGTTGCTCAGGTCATCCACGAAGGCGGAGATGGCTCCCGCCGGCTCCGAAACCCGATAATTGGCCAGATCGTCGTCCACCCTGGCGATCAGGCTGTTCAGCCGGCTCAGGATCCAGCGGTCCATCAGCGTCAGTTCCGCCTGATCCAGCGGATGTGCCAGGGGATCAAACCCGTCGATCTGGGCATACATGGTGAAGAAGCCGTACGTGTTCTGCAGGGTCGCCAGGAATTTCCGGATTCCCTCCATCACCGCTTCCTCGCTGAAGCGTTTGGGCAGCCACGGTGCGGAGGTGGTGTAGAAATACCAGCGCAGCGCATCCGCGCCGAATTTATCCAGCATCGTGAAGGGATCCACCACGTTGCCCAGATGCTTGGACATCTTCCGTCCCTCCGCGTCCTGAACATGGCCCATCACGATGCAGTTTTTGAAGGGAGCCCGGTCAAACAGGACGGTGGAAATGGCTTCCAGCGTATAGAACCATCCCCGGGTCTGATCGATGGCTTCGCTGATGAAGTCCGCCGGGAAGTTTTTCTCGAACTCTTCCTTGTGCTCAAAGGGATAGTGCCACTGGGCAAAGGGCATGCTTCCGGAATCGTACCAGCAGTCGATAACCTCCTTCACCCGGTGCATCTCTCCGCCGCATTCCGGGCAGCGCAGGGTCACCGCATCGATGAAGGGACGGTGCAGCTCGATATCCTCTCCCGGATCCGTGACCGCCATTTCCCGCAGCTCCGCCCGGGAACCGATGACATGCATATGGCCGCATTCGCACTTCCAGACCGGCAGGGGCGTGCCCCAGTAACGTTCCCGGCTCAGGCCCCAGTCGATCACATTTTCCAGGAAGTTGCCCATCCGGCCTTCCTTGATATTGTCCGGCATCCAGTTCACGGTCCGGTTGTTCCGGACCAGATGATCCCGCACTTCGGTCATCCGGATGAACCAGGTGGGCCTGGCATAATACAGCAGGGGGGTATCGCACCGCCAGCAGAAAGGATAGTCATGGGCGAAGGGCACCGCGGCAAACAGCAGTCCGCGGCGCTTCAGATCCTCCAGGATCAGGGGATCGGCGTCCTTGACAAAGGTGCCGGCCCAGTCGGTTCCCTCCACGAATCTGCCCTGGGTATCCACCAGGTTGATGAAGGGCAGTCCGTTCTCCCGGCAGACCCGGTTGTCGTCCTCGCCGAAGGCCGGTGCGATGTGCACGATGCCGGAGCCGTCCTCCATGGTGACATAGTTGTCGCACACGACAAACCAGGCCTTTCCGTCCGGCTCCCGGAACCGGTACAGCGGCTCGTACTCCATGCCTTTCAGGGTTTCTCCGGCAAATTCGTCCAGATACCGGATTTCCTTCCCCTCAAACACCTTTTCCGTCAGGGCTTTCGCCATGATGTACACGGTGCCTTCCACCTCGATCCGGCAGTAGGTATCCGTGGGGTTCACGCACAGGGCCAGGTTGCTGGGCAGCGTCCAGGGCGTGGTGGTCCAGGCCAGCAGGAAGGAATTCTCTTCTCCCTTCACCCGGAAACGTACAAAAGCCGATACTTCCTTTACGTTTTTGTATCCCTGCGCCACCTCATGGGAGCTGAGGGCGGTTCCGCAGCGCGGGCAGTAGGGCACGATCTTGTGGCCCTGATAAAGCAGGCCCTTCTCATGGATCTGCTTCAGGCTCCACCATTCGCTCTCGATATAGTTGTTTTCATAGGTGATGTAGGGATGCTCCATGTCCGCCCAGTATCCGACCTGGTCGGACATCTTCTCCCATTCATGCAGATATTTCCAGACGCTCTTCTTGCACTCCGCGATAAAGGGTTCGATTCCGTATTCCTCGATCTGCGGCTTTCCGTCCAGCCCGAGGCTTTTCTCCACCTCAAGCTCCACCGGCAGCCCATGGGTATCCCAGCCGGCAATCCGCAGGGCGCTCCTGCCCTTCATCGTCTGGTAGCGGGGAAAGAGGTCCTTGATGACCCGGGTTTCGATATGGCCGATATGCGGCTTTCCGTTGGCCGTGGGCGGGCCGTCAAAGAAGGTGAACTGCGGATTTCCATCCCGCAGATGGAAGGATTTCCGGATGATATCCTTCTCCTTCCACATTTTGGAAACTTCCCGTTCCCGGGCAACAAAATTCATGTCGGTCGTAACTTTCGTATACATGGGTTTCCTTCCTCCTGATCAAAGCTTCCCCTGATTACAGCTTTCCTTCCGCGTAGCGTTTTTCGGCCTCGGCCATGATTTTCTCCGTGGCGCTCACGCCGCAGCGGGATGCTCCCGCTTCCCGGGCGGCCAGCACCGTATCCAGGTCCCGGATCCCGCCGGATCCTTTGACCCTGACTTTGGCGGACACATTGGCCCGCATCAGCTTCAGATCCTCTATCGTGCAGCCGGCGGAGCCGTATCCCGTGCTGGTTTTCACGAAATCCGCTCCCGCCTGCTCGCTCAGGTGGCATGCGGTCACCTTTTCCTCCTCCGTCAGATAGCAGGTCTCCAGAATCACCTTCAAAATGGCGCCGGCCTGGTGAGCCGTCTCCGCGATGACACGGATTTCGTTGCCCACGTATTCATAGTCTCCGGCTTTCATCTTGCCGATATTAATGACCATGTCCAGCTCCTCGCAGCCCTCCGCCAGGGCCAGCTGCGCTTCTGCAAGCTTGATGGCCGTCTCGTGTGCCCCGTGGGGAAACCCGATCACTGTGCAGACCTTGACTCCGCTCCCCTCCAGCATCTCCGTCAGAATCGGAACATCGCAGGGCCGGGCACAGACGCTGGCCGTGCCGTACTTGAGCGCAATCTCGCATCCGCGGCGGATATCCGCCTCCGTCAGCCAGGGCTGCAGCGTGGAATGGTCCAGCATTTGCGCAATATCCTTCGGTGTCAGTGACATGGTGTCTCCCCTCCTGAAAGCATAAAAATACAGAAACAGATACAATTTGTAATTATACCCTTTTTTCCATCATATTTGAAGTCTTTTTTATAAAAAAGGCGCGCTTCAGGCTCATCCCAATACAAACTGAATGAAGGCTTCCGTCTCTTCCCTGGTTTTCAGCCGGGCGGTATACATATATCTGCCCATCTGCGGCCAGTTCATGGGCGGCATTTCCTCCTGCATGACCAGATCCGACCCGTACCTGGCCATGATTTCCTCGTGGGTCCGGGCATAGGTGTGCCCATCCTTCCGGCTGGCATAGACGCAGTAATAGTGCGGTCCTTCCGGAATCCTGCGTTCCCCGAAGGCGACCATATCCGCGTAAATCCGGTATACATCCGTGGAGTGGGCAAAGTTCATCATGTCCGGCGTATATCCGCCCGCCGGCCGCATATTTACCTCCAGCGCCACGAAGTCGCCTTTCCCGCCCAGGCCCTTTTTCGCCCTGGTCAGCCGGAAAAACTCCAGATGCACGAACCTTCTGTCCACTCCGAAGGCCCTGACCGTTTTTCTGCCCATCTCCCGCAGGGCCTCCGGCACCTCCGGGCAGGTGTAGTACATCAGATCCAGGTCCCTGTTCACAATATCCATCACCGGAGGCCACACCGTCATACTTTCAAACAGCGGTTCGCAGTTTCCGTCCGTGATGGCGTCATAGGAGCAGATATCGCCCTCGATGAATTCCTCCATCACATAGGGAACCGCCGGCAGCTGATCATAGAACCGCCGGAAATCCTCGTCGTTCTCCAGCTTCCAGGTATGGGTGGCTCCGACGCCGACATCCGGCTTGACGATCACCGGATACCCCACCTCCCGGATAAACGCGGCTCCGGCTTCCCGGTCGCTGACCCTGTGCTGGCGGGCCGTGGGAATTCCGGCTTCCAGATACAGCCGTTTCATCTGGCTTTTTTCCTTGATCAGCCCAATCCTGTCCGACTGAATGCCGGTATGCAGGTTAAAGTCCGTCCGCAGCCGGGCGTCCTGTTCCAGCCAGTATTCATTCATGGATTCAATCCAGTCAATCCGGCCGTATTTGAACGCAAAGAACGCCACCGCCCGGTATACCTGGTCGTAATCCTCCAGACTGTTCACCCGGTAGTATTCCGTCAGCGCGTTCTTCAGCGCTTCCTCCAGGCTGTCGTAGGGCGCGTCCCCGATCCCCAGTACATTGATCCCGTTCCGCTTCAGCCGGTCGCAGAACATCCAGTAGGTATGCGGAAAATGCGGACTGATAAATACAAAATTCATCCTGTCTCTTCCTTTCCGGAAGGCTTCACGCTTTCCGCGCAAGGCCTGTTTCCTCAGTCGTTTTCCTGCTCTTCCAGCAGCTTCGGCAAAAAATATCTGGTCTGTCTGTACCACCAGGGCCAGTCATGGTTGACATCACAGCCCCAGAAGTCGCACCACGCGTGGATACCCTTCTCTTCGAAAGTGCGCTTCATATGCTCCAGCGTACGTACGCCGTCCTCTTCCCACGCGCCCTGCCCGACGCAGAGGATCATCTTCCGATGATTGTACATGTCGATATAATAGTGGTCCCGGGGCATATTGGGCAGATATCTTTCCGGTGAATTGTCATACAGCGTGGGGTTCATCCAGCCGTGAAAGAAATAGTCGCTGTCATACACGCCGCTCAGCGCCATCAGTCCCCGGAAAAGCTCCGGCCGCCGCAGGAAAAAGTTCACCGCGTGGTTTGCGCCCATGCTCAGGCCCATGGTCAACGGCGGCTGATCATTCCGGCTCCGCAGGAAGGGGATCGCTTCATCTGTGATATAATGATAGTAAGCTTCCTGCCGGGCAGCCCGCCGTTCCGGATTCACCCATTCTGCGGACCAGCTTTCCTCATCCACCGAGTCCACCACAAACAGCTGGATCCTCTCCTGATCCAGATAGTCGCTGATCTGATCCGTCAGGCCGAAATCCTCATAATTGCGGCATCTGGAATTCTGTGTCGGGAATCCGAGGATGGGTATCCCCCCCGACCCGTAAATCATGATCCCCATATCCCGGTTCAGCGCCGGGCTGTGCCATCGAACTTCTTCCTTCACCATGCTGCAGCCTGCTCCTTCTTCGCAGGAGCTCTCCCTCCGCAAAAAATCTGCCCTATCATACCACCCGTTTTTTTCCCCGTCAAAGCATTATTTCAGCTCAAACCGGCGGGTCAGCAGCAGATGGTCCGCCCATCCGCAGGAAATTTCGAACTCCCCTGGTTCGGAAACCTCCCGGCAGGCAAAGTTCCAGAACCGAAGCTGCTTCTCCGTGACCCGGAAGCGGACGGTGGTCCTTTCTCCGGGGGCCAGCTCCACCTTCTGATAATCAATCAGCTGCTGAATCGGCCGCACCACGGAGGCCACCCGATCCCGCAGGTACAGCTGCACAGTTTCCTTTCCCCTTCGCTCCCCGGCGTTCCGCAGGGTCACGCTGACCTGCAGGCAATCCTCCCTGCCGATACTGTCCCTGTCTGTTTCCAGCTTCTCGTATTCAAACCGTGTGTAGCTCAGCCCGTATCCGAAGGAGTAGAGGGGCAGGTTCGGCCCGTCGAGATAGCAGCTGGTGAAGGGCACCGGCTGCCCGTCAGGTCCCGGCTTCGGTCTGCCCGTATTGGTTCTGTTGTAGGGCATGGGATACTGCCCAACGGAATACGGCAGCCCGACGGACAGCTTGCCGCAGGGATTGGCATCCCCCCACAGCAGCCGGGCGCACGCGTTGCCCGCTTCCGTTCCCGGATACCACATCTCCAGCAGCGCCGGCGCGATCCGGCTCAGCTCCGGAACCGCGAGGGGCCTCCCGTTGAAAAGGAGCACCGCCGTGTTGGGGTTGGCTGCGATGACCCGTTCCGCCAGCTCCATCTGAACCCCCGGCAGCGTCACATCCGACCGGCTTCGTCCCTCGCCGCTGTCATATTCCGGCTCACCGATGGCCAGTATCACGGCGTCCGCCTCCTTCGCCGCGCGCACAGCCGCTTCGATGCCTCCGCGGTCCATGTCCCCCAGATCCGCGCCGCATCCCTTTTCCGTCACCAGCTCCGCCTCAGGCAGCAGATTCCGAATACCTTCCGGAAGCGTTACGGTATACTGTTCCGCCCCCGGCCTGGACCAGAAGCCGTTCAGCTGTCTGGATTCCGCAAAAGGCCCGATCAGTGCTATGCGTTTCACGTCCTTCCGGAAGGGCAGCACGCCTTCATTCTTCAGCAGCACCGCAGTCTCTTCCGCAGCCCGCCGGGCGGTTTCCCGGTGCGCCGGGCAGAGATAGACCGCCTTCTCCTTCTCTTCGCTGGCGCCGTGATATGGGTTTTCAAACAGCCCCAGCTCGTTTTTCAGCCGCAGCACCCGCATCACGGCAGCGTTCAGGGCTTCCTCCGTTACGATGCCCTCCCGCACCAGCTCCGCCAGATGCTCATAGTAGATATTTTTCACCATATCTATATCGCATCCGGCTTCCATGGCCAGCCGCGCAGCATCCTTCGCGTCCGCGGCCACACCCTGCGTCACCAGCTCGCCCACCGCGTCGTAGTCGCTGATCACCACGCCGTCAAATCCCCATTCCTTCCGCAGCACCTGATTCATCAGCCATTGGTTGGCCACGGAAGGGATCCCGTTCAGCGCGTTGAAGGAAGGCATGATGAGCCTTGCTCCGGCGTCGACGCAGGCCTTGTACGCCGGAAGGTAGCTCTCTCTGAGCTGACGCTCGCTCATTTCCACTGCGTTATAGTCCCGTCCTGCTTCCGGCGCGCCGTAGGCTGCGTAATGCTTCACGCAGCAGGCGATGTTCTCCGGATCTGCCAGATTCTTTCCCTGGGTAATTTTGACAATAGCCGCCCCCATCCGGCCGTTGATCATCGGCTCCTCGGAATAGGTTTCCATAATGCGGCCCCATCTCGCGTCCCGGGCGGTATCTACCATGGGATTAAAGGTCACATGCACCCCGCAGGCCGATGCCTCCCGCCGGGCCATATCAGCGCATTCCGCCGTCAGCGCGTCGTCAAAGCCGCAGCCCATGGCCAGCGGAATCGGGTAGGTGGTCCGGAGCCCATGGATCACATCCATCATCAGCAGCAGCGGAATCCTGTTCCGGTCTGCCGCCAGATGCTTTTCCTGCAGAGCCTTCGCCTGCTCTGCGTTTTCAAAAGTCAGCACGCTTCCGAGCACTCGGTTCATTTCCTCCGCGGGCAGGGCTTCCCCGTCAGGCCCCGTAATTCCCATGCTGTTGGAAATAAAGTTGCCCGCGTTGCACTGCACCAGCTGCCCGACCTTCTCCTCCAGCGTCATGCCTTCCAGCAGTGATTTCAGCTCATGATCCGTCATTTTCGTTCCTCCCCTGACCCGATCAAATTCTCTCCGATTATAACAGCGTCCGGGGCAAAAGCCAATACGTAAGATCGCCCATGAATCCACGCAGTGATAAACTCTGCCGGGAAAAGTACTCAAAGGGAAAAAAAGTGCTTGCCATTTCTTAACTTCTATGATATACTCTCTCCCGTTCCGATTGGAACGCCTGGGGCATTGGCACAGTTGGTAGTGCGCTACATTCGCATTGTAGAGGTCAGGGGTTCGACTCCCCTATGCTCCACAGACGAAACAGCCACCCTTCACGGGTGGTTGTTTTCGTTTGTTCCGGACATATGGAGTCTGATCCCCTGCCGAAGACAATGCGACGCATTGGAGAGGCGCA
>CAMNKK010000062.1 GCA_946542235.1 uncultured Clostridia bacterium
CGCCGTGATGTTCATGGCGGCATTCGCAGTGCTCCTCTGCTTTGCCGGCAGAATCTTCCTGCCATTTCTTCTCTTTATCGAACTCAGATTCCTGACTGCTTTCCATGGTCCTTCCTCCGTCATTTTTTATGCTTCAAATACAGGGGTGGAAAACCGGCGGGTGTTACGATTCAATCAGATGTTCCATGCCCATATCCAGGATGGTCCTCACGTGGTCATCCGCAAGGCTGTACAGAATTCCCTTTCCATCCCTTCTGGACTGGATCAGCCTGGAATCCTTCAGCGTTCGAAGCTGATGGGAAATGGCGGAGGTTGTCATCCCCAGCTCACCGGCCAGCTCGGTTACGCCCATTTCTTTTTTTCTCAGCTCGTTCAGCACCCGAACGCGGGTACTGTCCGCAAACATTCGAAAAAGATCCGCCAGATCATACAGCATTTCATCATTCGGCTGCAGTTCGCTCATGATAATGACCTCTCTTTCAAACCTTCTCGCTTGAGCAATTGTTCAATCGAGCAACCTGAATTATACACGCTTTGCCTTTCCTGTCAACCCCGAATGCAAAAAAATTCCGGAGCCGAGGCCGGAATATTGCGGATGAATGCTGCAGATTCAATGCGTAACCTCTTTCAGAGGGGGGCCATCGGGATGGATGATCCCTGTCCGGAATAAAACAGCAGCCGGCCTCTTCGGCCGGCTGCAATTTCTGCTGTGCTCGATAGTCAGATAATTATCCGATTTTAACCTCGTACGGCTTCTTTCCGGTCAGCTCCGCGCTGCGGGCGTCCGGCTGGCTGAAGCCGGCATACAGCGTACCCGTTTGAACCGGCTGCCGCTCACCCTGCTCATCCACCACGGTCCAGGTCAGGGGATCCAGCTTTACCCTTACTTCCTTTTCCTCTCCTGCTTTCAGGCTGACCCTGCAGAAACCGCAGAGCCTGGGATGCTTCGGAGCCAGCGGGCTGTCGCAGTCCGCATAAATCTCGACCACGGTTTCTCCGTCGCGCTTTCCGGTATTCCGGACAAGGACCTTCATCTCCTGCCTGTCCGCTTCCGCGCTTCTGATTTCAAAATCGGTATAACTCAGCCCGTATCCGAAGGGATACAGCGGAGTGCCTTCAAAGTAGCGGTAGGTCCGGTTCTTCATGGAGTAGTCCTCGAAGGCAGGCAGCTCTTCGATGTCATGATAGAAGGTCAGGGGCAGCTTTCCGCTCGGGCTGACTTCCCCGAACAGAATCCGGGCCAGCGCTGTGCCTCCGGCCTGACCGGGATACCAGGCAAAGATCTTGGCGTTCCCTTCCGGAACATTCAGACTGGAGCCCGCGGCAATGACCGTTACCAGCTTTTTGGCCTTTTTCTGCAGCATGGCCATCAGCTTCCGCTGACTCTCGGGAATCAGCAGATCCTTCTTGTCTCCGCTGAAATATTCGTTCCCGGTGTCGCCTTCTTCGCCTTCCAGCCCGGCGTCCAGCCCCACGCAGGCGATGGTTACATCCGCGATTTCCGCGTACATCTCCGCTTCCGCCATCCGGTCATCCGCCTGGGCCAGGTTGGAGGTGCGGTCCTTGAACAGATGGCATCCCAGGCTGTACAGGACACGGATTCCGTGCGCTTCCGCGTACTCCCGGATGCCCGCCAGCAGGGTCACATACCGGCTGCTGGTGCCGTTGTAGTTTCCTTCCAGCGCCATGACGCTGTCGGCGTTGGGGCCGATGACAGCGATGGTCTTCACCTTTTCGGGATCCAGAGGCAGCACGCCGTCATTCTCCAGCAGCACCATGCTCTTCTCCGCCGCCCTTTGAGCCAGCGCCTGATGCTCCGCGGTGTCCACCGCCGTCACGGGAATGGAATCATATTCGCAGTCCTCATCGAACAGCCCCAGCAGATACCGGGTCGTCATCAGCCGAACGCAGGCCTCGGTAATCTGCTCTTCCCGGATCAGGCCTTCCTGCAGGGCCGCCAGCAGATGCAGATAGGTCACGCCGCAGTTCAGATCGCATCCGTTTTCCAGGGCCAGCGCCGCGCTTTCGGGCGCGGTAGCTGTAACCATGTGATGGGTATGGAAATCAAGAATGGCCCAGCAGTCGCTGACGACATGTCCCTTAAAGCCCCACTTTCCCCGGAGAATATCCTTCAGCAGGGTTTTGGATCCGCAGGCAGGCTCTCCGTTTACCCGGTTATAGGCGCCCATGACGCTTTCCACGCCCGCTTCCTTTACGGTTGCTTCGAAAGCAGGCAGGTAGGTCTCAAACAGGTCCTTCCTGTTTACCCTGGCGTCAAACTGGTGACGTTCCGCCTCAGGGCCGGAATGCACGGCAAAATGCTTGCTGCAGGCAGCCGTCTTCAGATACTTCCCGTTTCCCTGCAGCCCCTGGATAAACCGGACGCCGAGGCGGGATGTCAGATAGGGATCCTCGCCGTAGGTTTCATGCCCCCGGCCCCATCTTGGGTCGCGGAAAATGTTGATATTCGGGCTCCATACAGTCAGGCCCTTGTAGATATCCCTGTCCCCATGGCGGCTCTGCCCATTGAACTTCGCCCGGGCTTCCTCCGCGATGGCGGAGGCAATTTCCTCCTGCATGTCCTCGTCGAACATGGCGGCCAGTCCGATGGCCTGGGGAAATACGGTGGCCGTACCGGCCCGCGCGACGCCGTGCAGCACTTCATTCCACCAATTGTAGGCCGGGATCCCCAGCCGGGGAATTGCCGGAGCGTTGTATTTCAGCTGACTGGCTTTTTCCTCCAGCGTCATCCGGGCTACGAGGGCTTCCGCTTTCTTTCGGGCTTCTTCTCTGTTTCTCATATGATCCTCCGCATGATGCAATCATTGATTTTGGATTATTATTTCGTCCCTGTGCGGTTTCTTTCCTTCGTCTTTCGCGGATGCATCCGGCCAAAACGCAATATCTGATAACTATTGCTCTGATTCTGCGAGCTTCTCTCCGGAGGAAATCCGGTAAATCGTCGCCTCCCGGTTTTCAAACACCGTTTCATATCTTTCCCGCAGAGCGCGTTCATCCACCTCATAGTCGTTTCGCTCGTAAGAGGAAACATAAATATAATCCGCTCCGTATTTTTCCGGCACCTCATCATGGTTCGCGGGATCCTCAAAGAACATCCGCAGGTCATTTTTCCGTTCGGTGGTATCGAAACCGTGCCAGTACAGCCACAGGTCCGGCCCGCAAACGATGGTCCGGCCGGCTATGGAATCCACCGGATTCAGATGCTGCGTTCCGGTCAGGAAAACAGCGTCCTCTTCCGTCTTCTCCTTCACAAACATTCCGGCTTCAACCGCCGCGGCTCCGAAGGCCTGATAGGAGGAAACGCATTCCCTGGCTATCGTCAGGGCAGGACTCAGAAAGATCACTCCGGCAGCACCCGCCGCGATTACCGCTCTGCCCCGGAGTCCCTTCAGCATCCGCCATACCCTGGCCGCCCAGTTGCTGACAATCATGCAGCCGATCATCCAGGCCAGGTAGAGCAGCTTGTTGTTGTCATATTCATTGGGCTGGAACCGGATCAGCTCCGCCGCCAGCACGATCAGAATCATCCCGCTGAAAAGCCTCCGCTGCTTCGGATCCTTTTCAAAGGCCGCCAGCAGCAGCATCAGTACGGGAATCCCGATGTTCTTGACATAGAACCAGAGATAGAAATCCCGCATGCCGCTTCCGGAGGGATTGTTCACCCAGTTGAACTGAAAAACGATAAAGCTTGGATTTCCTTCCCCTTTCTGGAAGGTCTGGGAAAAGGTGAATTCAAACAGCTGCGGCAGGGCCAGCAAGGCCGCGATGCTGCCGTAAATCAGGTACTGCGCCAGAATCTGCATCCGGCTCCTGTCTCCCTCACGGTCTCCGTGAATCAGGTCATATCCCAGGACACCGGCGCTGCTCAGGGCCAGCGCCAGGAAGGTATGGGTATGAATCAGGGGCAGTGCGCCTGCCCAGATGCCCAGCAGGATTGTTCCCCTGGGATGCTCGCATTCATCCCTTCTCCCGGGGCGGAAGCAGGTTTCCAGCAGATAGAAGCAGGGAATGCCAATGGCCCACCCGCCCAGCAGCGTCCGCTGGGGAAGCATCAGGTCACAGATCACGTTGCTCCATCTCAGGTTGTTCGGCTCCGGCTGATTGGTGGGGGTTTTGTAATATCCCTCCATGATGTTCCGCAGCCGGTCCAGCACGGTCAGTCCGCCGTTCCCGTTATATCCTGCTGCCTGGTCAAAATCGTACAGGAATCCCAGCCCGCCGTTGAAGAAAAAAAGCGCAGCCGCCAGCAGAATGGTTTTCTTTCCCGTGGTCATCTCCCGTCCCAGAATCATCACGCCCATGTAGCACAGCATCATCATGAATGTGCCCGGGATAATGACCGCGGCCTGCAGGCTGCACCCCATCAGGCAGAAGGTGGAGCTCAGGCTGTCCGCCAGAAAGGGATAGCTCAGCCTGTGCCCGGGATAGAAGGGATAATCCGCGGGAAACCTTTTCCCCACAAGCCCGGTAATAAAGCTCAGGTGCATGGGCAGGTCGCCGTAGGTGCTTTGCCCCACGTTCCAGTTTCCGTATTGGTCCACCCGCATGACGTGGCTGTACTGCAGATATCCTCCCAGTATCGTCAGCGGAACAACCATCAGGATCATCCGGACAGCCTGCCGGGTTTCTTCCCCGTCCCATTCCCGCACAGGGCGCCGGTCCCGCAGCATCCGGCAGCACGCGGCCAGCAGGACTCCGGCCCCCAGTGCCAGCAGATGCGCCAGATTGCCGAAGGAGAACCGGAAGGCAAACAGAGCGGGCAGCCACATTTCCTCCAGCAGCCCCAGGCTCATTCCCAGCCAGATCCGGTCCAGCACCCTTCGCCGCGGCAGCAGGCACCGGACGCTGAAACAGCCCAGGATCTGAAAACATAAAAAATAGCCCGTCGAAAGCAGCATCTTTACTCCAGTCCCTCCGCAATTTCCATCAGCCGTCGAAGCCGGTGATTCACCGCGCTCTTGCTCAGCTTCGGCTCCATCATCTCTCCCAGCTCCGTCAGGCTCATTTCCGGGTGTTCCATCCGGGCCCGGGCAATCTCCCGCAGGGCCGGCGGCAGCGTGAAGAGCCCCACCTGCAGGCTGATATTCCGGCAGGCCTCCGCCTGGCGCATCGCCGCGTCCAGCATCTTTTCGCTGTTGTGCTCGTCGCAGTTGGCAGCCCGGGCGGCGCGAAGCCTGGTCTGACGTTTGATCCGGATGTTTTCCATCTCCAGTACGCTGCCGGAGGCGCCCATCAGCGCCAGCATGCCGGCAATCCGGTCGGCTTCCTTCAGATAGACGACCTGCCGTCCTCTCCGGACAAAGGTTTTGGCGGGAATATCACTTTTTTCCGTCAGCCGGACCAGGGTCTCCGCCAGCCGATCATCCTCCGCGTTCCATTCCAGATGGTATCCCTTCTCCGGGTTGGAAACCGTACCCGCTCCCAGAAAAGCTCCCCGCAGAAAGGCCCGCCGGCAGCACTGGCGGGTCAGCGGATGCCTTGGAACCGTCCGTTTCATGGTCGTCCCGCCGTCTTCATCCGTCTCTATCATATGCAGAGCCAGCAGCAGGGCCCGGGAATCCTCTTCCCCCAGTGTCAGCACCCAGGTTCTCCGGCCGCCAAGCTTTCGCGTCTGGGTATAATGGAGCGAAGGGCTCACCCCCAGCCGGGTTTTAAGCAGCTGAAACAGGCGCCTTACCGCGCCGGTATTCTCCATCCGGTACTGAACCAGAATTCTGCCCCGGCCGCGGAAGGACAGATGTCCGGAGGTCTGCGTCATGGCCTGGATCTCGCTGAGCTGACAGCAGCTTTTCCCCATCGGCAGGCGAACCAGCTCTTCCTTCACCCGGCCGGAAAAAGTCGGTCCGTCCTCCCTGCCTTTCATTTTCATCGCTCCCGTCTGACTTCCTCTGTATTTGCCGTTATGCACCGGGGACTTCCGGGCGGATTCCCCTGGCGTGCAGAATCTCCGCTCTTATTCGTAATTGGCTGTCCAGCGGGCCTGTTCCAGCTCCAGATCCCGGTGCTGCACCTCCGCGGGCATCCCATATTCCCGCAGAAATGCGCCGATGGCTTCTGCAATGGCTACCGATCGGTGCGCCCCGCCCGTACAGCCCACAGCGATCACCAGGCGGTGCTTTCCTTCCTCCTGATAGTGCGGGATCAGGAATCGCAGCATGTCCTCCCATCGCTGCAGAAATTCCTGTGTGGTGGGATTGTTCATGACATATTCCCTGACATCCTCATCCAGCCCGCTGTGCTGGCGCAGCTCATCCAGATAGAACGGGTTCGGAAGAAAGCGTACGTCCATGACCAGATCCGCCTGCCTCGGCAGTCCTCGCTTGAAGCCGAAGCTCATGACTTCCGCCCGCATGGCTGGGGATTCCTCTCCCAGGGATCCCAGCGTCTTTCTCAGCAGGGAAACCAGGGCCCGGCTCCGCAGGCCGGTCGTGTCGATGACGTAGTTCGCCGTCTCCCGCAGGGGCTGCAGCCGGGTTCTTTCCTCCGTAATGGCCTCCATCAGCGTCAGGCCTTCCTGGGTCAGCGGATGCTCCCTTCGGCTCTCCTTGTATCTGTCCAGCAGCGTCTCATCGCTGGCCTCCAGAAAGATGATGTCGATCCGCTGCCCTGACTTTCGCAGCTCGCTGATCATTCCCGCCACTGCGTCCGCGTCGAAGAACTCTCCGCTTCGCACATCCATGGCGATGGTGACCACACTCTGCCGGATGGGCGCGGCGGAAAAGGCTTCCACCAGCTTGGGCAGCATAATGGGCGGCATATTGTCCATGCAGAAGCTGCCCTGGTCTTCCAGATAATGGACGCAAGCGGTCTTTCCGGCTCCGCTCTGTCCTGTCACAATCAGATATCTCATGCGTTCAAACCTTTCTCACCGCTGTCCGGCTCCCTGTCCTCCCCGATAATCCTGACTTCGGTTTCCAGCCGGATCCCGGTCCGATCCTCTACGATCCGCTGGACAGTCCGGATCAGCTCCAGGTAATCCCTGGCGCTTTCTCCGATGTTAATCAGAAATCCGGCATGCTTGGTGCTGACCTTGGCGCCGCCCACCGTGTATCCCTTCAGCCCGCACTGATCAATCAGCGCGGCGGCAAAGGCTCCTTCCGGCCGCTTGAATGTGCTTCCCGCGCTGGGAACATCCAGCGGCTGTTTTTCGGCGCGCTGCCGGTTCAGTTCGCTCATCCTTTCCCGGATGGAGTCCGGATCTCCGTTTTCCAGCCGCATTGTTACCTGGCAGACGATGTCATCCGTCGCCTGCAGCGCGCTGTGCCGGTAACCGAAATCCAGTTCCTCCTTTCCCAGGGTCCGGAAGGTACCGTCCCGCTGGATCAGGCAAACCTCCTGCACCACCCGGCTCATTTCTCCGCCATAGGCTCCGGCGTTCATGATAACGCCGCCGCCCACGGTTCCGGGAATTCCCGAGGCAAATTCCAGCCCGGTCAGCCCCGCGTCCGCAGCGGCGGACGCAGCAGCGCCCATCATCGTCCCGGCATCTGCCACCAGCAGGTTTCCCTTCACGAAGCAGTCCTTCATCCCGCGGGCCATCCGGATCACCACTCCGCGAATCCCCCCGTCCAGCACGAGCAGATTGCTTCCGTGGCCGATTACGGTCACCGGAAGCCCGTTCTCCCGGGCTTCTCCCAGAATCTGCACCAGCTCCCGGGTGGATTTGGGCGTAACCAGCCAGTCCGCCGGCCCGCCCAGTTTCAGCGTCGTATATTCCCGCATCGGGGCATTAGCGATCGCTTCAAATCTTTCAAACAATTTGGTTTCTCCTTCTCGGCGGATTCGCCATCCGCGCCTTCTGCATTATACAACAGGTTTTCTCACCGCTCAACCTCTGGTTCCATTTTGATCCTGATCCGCTGCGCAGCACGCCGGAAGCAGGCTTTAAAAGAATAATAAAAAACGCCCTCCACCGGAAGGGCATTTTTACAAAACAATCCTCGCCTGATTATTTGACCAGCAGCGTCAGCAGGCTCAGCACCACGAAGATCGCAGCGGCAATCTTGGTTCCCAGCGCCAGGCGGGCTTCCATGGTCTTGGCCTTGCTCTTGCTGAAATAGCTGTCGCTGGTCCGGCCGGACAGTGCGCTCATCCCGTCATCGTCAGAGCTCTGCATCAGAACGGTCACGATCATGAACAATGCGTCAATAATCAGCAGGATGGAAAGTACGGTACTCATCAGTCTCAAACCTCCTCGTCTGTAGCCACGATAGTCTATCATACCCTCCTTCAAAATGCAAGAAGAAAAGTAGAAAGATTTGTCAGATATCCCTGTTCTGTTTCTGGGCGGCCAGAGCGTCCAGGCAGTTTTCCATGCTGCGCTCGATATGTTTTTTGGTCAGCTCCGTAAAGCTCTCCAGATCTTTCTTTTCCACATAGTCCACCAGCAGATGATGCTCGTGATGCGCCGCGGGGCGGCGGCTTTCCTGCCGGATGGCCATGGCGGAAAAGCGGCGGATGTATTCATCCTGGCCTTCAATCACCCGCAGAATCCGCTTCTGCTGGCTGATACACGTCAGCTGCCAGTGAAAATCCCGGGCCAGAGGGCTCAGTCCCTCCACATCGTCCTTTTCCTGCAGGCGGTCCATTTCCTCCAGCTTTTCCCGGAGAGAAGCAATGTCCTCGCTGGTGGCATTTTCGATAATACTGGGCAGCGTCAGCATCTCCAGGGCGTTCCTGATCGTATAGATCTGCCGGACATCCTCGATGGTGAAAGCGCGGACTACAACGCCCCGCCGCATGACATATTCCACCAGTCCGTCCCTCTCCAGCTTTCGCAGCGCCTCCCGCAGGGGCGTTCTGGAGATATGAAGCCGATCTGCGTAGTCCGTTTCCACGATACGCTCTCCCGCCGGAATTTCACCCGTAATAATCGCCTTTTTCAGCACTTCGTATGCGATTTCACGGATTGGCCGGCTTTCCATCATCGGCTGAAAAGTCAGTGACATTTCCATCCTCCTTCAATGCAGCGCAAATGCTTTTTTGCTGCACATTGTATACAATCTACAACAAAAGTACAGGAAAGTCAATAGGTAAATTCCGGGTCAGGAACCTTTCCGCCAGAGGTTTTTTCTGAATTTTCTGAATGTGCCTGCGGGAAAGCGCCGGAGAAAGCTTCCGGCGCTCGTACCGTATGAAAGAGCAGGTTTCAGCCTTATTCTTCTATTCCGTTGATCTTGAAACGGAGCCGTCTGGCCGGAATCCCCATTTCTTTTCCTTTGGCATACATCTGCTCCATCAGCCGGGCTTTGGCCACCCGCTCTGTCACCTCCCCGGAGCTGATGCTGACCACCAGGTCCGGATAATCGGGATGCTGGCTCACCAGCATGTATTCGCAGGGTTCCCTGGTTCTGTCCACATGCCACCGAATCCGGATCAGATCTTCTTCCGCCATGCTCTGTTCTTCCCTTCTGTCATCAGTATTTTTCTGGCAACCTCCGCGCACTGGGGAATTCCGGCGCCGCTGGCCAGATCCGGCCGCCCGCCGCCCCGTCCCACCCGGCGGATCAGTTCATTCATGTCTATGTCCACATCCCGGCTTCTGGCAAAGGTCAGTCTTTCTCCCACGCTCAGCAGCAAAGCCCGCCCATCCTCCTGAATATAGCGGCTCACCGCTTCGGCCGCCGGCTTCGCGTCCGTTTCTTCAAGCATCGTCACGCTCAGGGTGATCCCCTTCAGACTCTCCGCGTCTTCGTTCTGCCGGATTGCTTCCAGGATTCGCTCCGTCTCATACCGGTTCACCCTCCGTTCCGCATCCGCCAGCCGGGCCTTCAGCTCTCCCGCGTTTGAAGCAAGCTTTTCAACCGGGCAGGACAGGACATTCCCGGCCTTGTGGGCGCACTGCATGTAGAGCCGGAACATCCGTTCCGCCCTTCCGCCGCAGACAAAGGTAATTCGGATCTTTCCCCTGCTGGGAAGAGCGCTGATCACCTTGATCTGACCGATGCGCCCCGTAGAAGCCGGATGGGTGCCTCCGCAGGCCACCATTTCAAAATCTCCCATGGCTACAATCCGGACATGCTCGGTTACCGTCGGCTTTTTCCGCAGCGGCAGGGCGGCCAGCTCCTCTTCTCCGGGGAACCAGCATCGGATCGGCGCGTCCAGCCGGATCCGGGCATTCACGGTTTCTTCCAGCATCCGGATCTCTTCCTCGGTCAGGTGCGTTCTCCCGTCCGGCATGGAAACATCAATGCTGCTGTCCTCTTTTCCCAGATGGAGACCGATGGTCGTGCCGCCAAGCTTTTCCCAGATCGCTCCGGCCAGCATATGCTCCCCGCCGTGCTGCTCCATGTGGTCCGTACGCCTCTCACCATCTATGCACCCGTGCACCTCTGATCCCACCGGGATTTCCAGGTTCACCCTGTGCCAGACATATCCTTCCCGGTCTGCCTCCACATCCGTGACCTCGGCGATTTGACCGTTCCTGCTCAGGGTGCCGGTATCATAGGGCTGCCCGCCGGAGGTGGGATAAAAAGCGGACCGGTCCAGGGCAATCCAGCGGCCGTCCTTTTCCGTTTTTTCCGCAACAACTTTTCCGTCAAACTCCCACAGGTAGGCATCCTCATAGTACAGTCTCTCTGTCATTCGGCCTTTCCATCCCTTCCGCCGCTTTCGATGCCCCTTATCATACGCCAGTTTTCTCCCGTCTGCAAGCAAGTCGTGCTGTCTGTTTTTTCACCGTGCATATGCCCTGATGCTGATATGCCGGGGGA
>CAMNKK010000063.1 GCA_946542235.1 uncultured Clostridia bacterium
GGCGCAGGCTCCGCTTCCACGACGGGCTCCGCCGCGGGGGCAGGCTCCGCCGCTACTTCCGTTTCAGAAAGTGGCCCGTCCGGGATCTCCGCCGCTTCCGCGTCGGCCAGGGCCGGGAAAACGCACGCGAGCATCGTCAGCACGCACGCCATAGCCATCCAGATCTTCCAGAATTTCTTCATCCAGGTTACCTCCAAATCGGTATGCCAAAAACATACCTTCGTCAAAAAATCTTTCTAAAATGTACCGACGGGTCCTGTAAATCGCATCCGTCCAAGATGTCGTTTTTCAGTTATCTGTCGGTCGGGTTGTCATGCTTCTTCGGCTCCGCAGAGCCTGAATTGTGTCATTCCAAATCTATCTCCTTATCGCCGGCACAGCACTTACACTATGCCACGCTATAATTTTACATGGATTTCGGGTACCTGTCAATTCATCAAGATAAAGCAAACCAATCTGTTACAATTCAATCGCGTAAATTGGGCAGTTTCTGCTTCACTTTTTGCTATATTTCGTATTTGTCTTGACAGCCATTCCAATATTTTGTATATATATCTGGCTTTTGCGTGTTCAAAAAAATTTTTTTCGGATACGCTGAAAGGCAATCAGTCCGGCGCTGTTTCCGGACAGGAACGGAAGGCATTCTGCCATGAAACGTGTTCTTTCTTACCTGAAAAAGGAAATGATGCTGACGCTTTCCCTGCTGGCGGCGGCCATCGCCCTGATCATCACGCCGCCCTCGCCGCAGCTGGTCCGGGACATTGACTGGCACACGCTGGGGACGCTGCTGATGATGCTGTGCGTGCTGGAGGGCTTCAAGCAGGAGAACCTTCTCCGCCCTCTGGTCAGCCTGGCCGGCCGGCTGAAGCGGATGACCTCGCTGTCGCTCTTCCTGGTGTTCGGGGTTTTCTTCTCCTCCATGTTCGTCACCAACGACGTGTCGCTGATCATCTTCGTTCCGCTGACCATCATGCTGTTCCGTGACAACGGGAAGGAAAAATACATCCTGCCGGTGATCTCCATGGAGAACATCGCCGCGGTCCGCGGATCCCTGCTGACCCCCTTCGGGAGCCCCCAGAACCTCTTCCTGTACGGCAGGGCCGGCGTCAGCGCCTGGCACTTCATGCTCCACATGCTGCCGCTGTGCGCCATGTCCGCCGTGCTGCTGATCCTTTTCGTTTTCGTGCTCTACCGGAAGAGCCCGAAGGAAACCATCTCCGTTTCGGACGGCACAATGGCCTGGGCTCCGGAGGGAAAGGTCCGCCGGATCGGTTACTTCTGCCTGTTCATCCTGGTGCTGGCGGTGATCGTCACCCGGACCGATCTGTGGCCCTGGGCGATCGCGGTGGTGCTGGGCGTCATCCTGGCACTGGACCGGAAGCTGCTGCTGAAGGTGGACTACGTGCTGCTGGTCACCTTCCTGTGCTTCTTCATCTTCTCCTCCTCCATCGCCACCAATCCCGGCATCTCCGGCTTCCTGCGGAAGGCGGTGGCCGGATCCGAATACTGGTGGAGCATCGGGATCAGTCAGATCATCTCCAACGTCCCGGCCACCATCGTGCTCTATCCCTTCACGGAGAACTTTGCCGCCCTGATCTACGGGGCGGATACCGCCGGGCTGGTCTCCCTGATCGGATCCCTGGCCTCGGTGATCAACTACCGCATCTATGTCCGGGAATATCCCGGCAGGGGCAGGGCCTTCATCCGGGTGTTCACGCTGGTGAGCTGGGCGTTCTTCCTGATCGTCGTCGTGCCCGGATTCCTGCTGTCCCGCTGGCCCTTCTTCTGATTTCTCCCGCGGCGCAGTTTCCGCCGCGGAACACGGGAAGCGCGCATTTCCATGCTTTCGAAAAAAACGGGAGGCCCGTCCGATCGGACGGGTCTCCGTTTCTGTGCTTTTGATTGAGTACCGTGCGTTCCGGGCCGGGGCCGGTTCTTCCGGGCTGCGGCGATCCCGGTCAGCTCTCCCCCTGCGCCTCCGCCAGGTCTGAAAGGTTTCGGATGATCCGGTCCTCCTCTCCCGTGGGAGCCACGCAGGCGCCCTCCGGCAGATACAGGACGGCCTGCACTCCGGCGTCCTTCGCGCAGAGCACATCCAGCGTCCGGTCCCCCACATAGGCCGTCCGCGCCGGGTCCAGGGCATACTTTTCCACCAGGTAGGTCACCCCGGCTCCCGAGGGCTTCAGGGGAAAGCCCTGCTCGTGGGTCACGGTCTCCGTAAAGAAGGGAGCGATGCCGAGCCTGTCCAGCAGCGGCAGGGCGGACGCGCCCCGGTGGGTATACACAAAGTGCGCCGCGCCCTTCTCCCGCAGCGCCCGCAGCGTTTCCGCGGCGCCGGGGATCAGCGTAATCTCCTCCAGCTTTCCGTGGCTGGCCTGCCGGTAGGCCCGGAACAGCCCTTCATAGCTGCAGCCCCGGGCAGCGGCCAGATCCCGGAGGTAGCCCGAGACGGACCCCTGCTTGACGGTCCGCAGGATCTTGTCCGGGGAGTCATGGGCTCCGCAGGCTTCGGCCACCTCCGCCAGGCTGGAGACGATCGAACCGTAGGAATCCAGCAGCGTGCCGTCCAGGTCCCAGATATATGCGTTCAGCGTGCTCATTTTTTCAGTCCGCCAGGGTGCCCATGGGATCCCAGGGCTCCAGCACCGCGGGCTCCTGCTCCGCCAGGGCCGCAAGATCGCCCAGATATTCCTTCTCCACCGCCGCCTGGAAGACATATTCGTCAAACCAGGAATCGGAGCAGATGTAATATCCCTTCTCGCCGTTCTCGTCGCCCCAGCTGTTTTCGATCCGCCATCTGACGGGCTTTCCGTCCTCGATCTGCACCCCGGTCAGCACCATGGCGTGGTTCATGGCGGAGAAGCCGTAATCCAGGGCGTCCTCCTTGCTGATCTTCAGATCCAGCCCGCTCAGCATCTCGTCGCCGAACATCTGATCATCCCAGATGCCCAGGGACCGGTCCCCGTATTTGCCGACATCGCTGCCGAACCAGACCACCTTGCCCGCCTGCAGCTGGGCGATGATGGCGGCCTTGAACTCCTGCATTTCCAGGTTCAGGTGCTTCACCGGGCGGCCGTCGGCCACGTTGCCCAGGAACCGGATGGTATAGGTGCGATGGAAGGGCTTGTCCTTCGTCGGGGCATGGATCACGGAAACCATCCGGTCCAGCAGGTCCCCGGCGTACTTCCGGCAGAAGGATTCCGGGGTCAGGTTCCGGTCCTCATGATACTTCTTATCCCTGTCCACATACTGGAAGTCGAAGGTCTTCGGCGGCTCGCCGTAGCAGCTGCACAGGAAGCCGTAGATCTTCCCCAGGATCTCTTCCTTGGCGGCCTTCACCTGATCCGGGGTCTTCCCGTCCCGGATCATGCCCCGCAGGCGCACCGCGCCCACCTTCAGCGCCCGGTTCAGCAGGGAGTTCATATCCCGGGTGTTTTCGCTCTGGGCGGTTTCGTCAAACACGTCCTTCGGCACCAGGCCGTATTTCCGCACGATGTTGGCGAACATATCCCACTGGCCGCCGTCGTGCACGCCGGTCGCCAGGATGAAGGAGACGGTCCGGTCGTCCGCGGGCAGGTCCGCGGTGGCGATGATGCTCTCCAGGAAATAGTTGCACCGCTCGAATTTATCCCAGAAGGCCAGATAGCTCTGGGACAGCTCAAAATTCGCCAGGTTCAGGTCCCGGGCAATCTTCTCCCGGATCACATTGGTCGCCGCAAACAGCCAGCAGCGGCCGCTCTTCTTCTGGTTCGTCACCGGCAGGGTTTCGATCTGCACGGAAAACTTCTGCCGCATGCGGTTCTGGGCGTTCTTCCTCCGGCAGGCCTCGTACAGCTCCCCGGCGGACAGCGCCATGGTCGCCACCTGGCGCACCTCGTCCTTCTGATAGTCCGCAGACCATTTCTCCAGCATTTCTCCGGTAATCGGATTAAACATCTTTCCATCCCCCTGTTCGATCATTCCCCGCGGCCGCCGCTTCCGGCCGGGACCGCGGTCCGGAACCATGATACCACAGTTTTCCCCGGGCGCAAAGAAAAAACCGGGCGGAATCCGCCCGGCAGATTGATCTCGGCAAGCCGCCCGCGCGGCGGGCTTTCCATCAGGAGCACGATCAATAGATCTGATACACGCCGGCAAGCATCATCAGGGAGAAGAAATACAGGCAGTTGTCATAATACCGGCGCTTTCCCTTCCGCAGGGGGGTGTTCCAGAAATTCCGCAGATATTCCTCGGCAAAGGGGCTTTCGCTGGCGATGGAGGCGGCCCCCAGCACCGCCGTGATGGCCACCGGGTGCATCGCCGGCTCCGCCGCCGGGGTTCCGTCCAGCTGGTAGGCCATGTATTCCAGCTCCGGAATGCCGTGGAAGAAGTTCTGCAGCCGGGTCACGATCCCCGACAGCTCCGGGTTCGGCCCAAACCAGAGGGTGTCCAGGGCGATGTTCATCGCCACCCGGTAGGCGTCCGAATAATAGGCAAAGGGCTTGCGGAACATGAGCCGGGGTTTGCCGTCGTATTCGGCATACTCGGGGCTCATGCCGGTGACCGGGTCCGCGCTCAGGGCAAGATAGGCCCGGCTGGCCTCCGCCGCCCGCTTCCAGAAGGGCCGGTCCCGGGGATCCGCCCGCTGGGCAAAGACCTCGTAGAAATGGGGCAGGTGATAGCTGGGATCCGAGTAGTCCGCCTCCGGCACGAACCGGATCAGATGGTTCTCCTCATCCCACATGGCCCGGCCGCCGGAAACCAGCTCCGGCTGGCGGACGCAGTGGCGCAGGATGTCCCGGGCCTGGGCCTCGTAGTCGAAGATCCCTTCCCCGCTGCCCCACCGGGCCGCGGCCAGCAGCAGCGCCATGGCGAAGTATTCCTCCCCGTCCGGGGCCGGACCTTCGGCGTTGTGCTTTCCCTCCAGGTCCACGGACCAGGCAAAATATCCCGCATAGATGCCGCTTTCGTGATACATATAGCGCTTGCTGAACTGCCAGAGCCTGTTGAACAGGTCCTGCCGGTCCATCTGGACGCACATCATCATGCCGTAGCTCATGCCCTCGGTCCGGGCATCGATATTGCCCGTGTCGACCATGCAGGCGCTGTCGGAATCCACCTCATGAAAGAACTTCTCGTCCGGGTCAAAGAAAATGGTCTGAAAGCAGGCTTCCACCCGCTCCAGCGCCTCCCGGCCAGTCACGCCGATCCGGGCGAACTGATTGGGATACTTTGGCTGCAGCATGATGCTTTCCCTCCCTGTCGGTTTCCGTTTTTCCTGTTACAGGATCGCCCGGATCCGCTCTCCGATCCGGTCCGCAATAAACTGCTCAAAGGGGCCCGCGGGCTCCCCGGAGGGCGCCGCGCCGTCCCGCAGGAACATCATCCTGCAGGGGCTTTCCGGCGTCCAGGTGTCCCACCGGGGCAGGGTTTCCCCGTTCCGGTCCTTTCCGTTGGGGTCTCCGCTCCGGATAAAGTTGCAGAAGTAATCGCACATCTGGCGCGCCAGGTCATAGTGCCTGCCCACAAAGGGCCGCCAGCACTTGGCCAGGGTCTCGAACCAGAACCACAGGTCCGAGGAGTGGAAGGTGCCGGGATCGTCCCATCCGGGCATGTCCGGGCTGAAGCAGTAGCAGTAGCCCTTTCGGCCGGTTTTGGCCGCCTCTCCCAGCACGGCCCGGACGGAGCATCCGATGCCGCTGACCGGGGCATAGCCCTGGCCGGGCACCAGCTTCCGGCTCTCCGGGAAGGCGAGGAATTCCTCCGCCCTTTTTCCGAAGAGGCGCTCCGCCTCCTTCCGCAGGCCCGCCTCGTCCGCCGCGTCCACGGTATTCAGGAACTCATCCGCCGTGCTGCCGGCCATCATCACCGCGTCCACGCATTCTCCCCGCAGGTACATGGCGATGGGATCCCCGGCGCAGAAGATGCCGTCCTGCACGGTGAAGAAGGGCACATGGGTCTCCATGTATTTCTCGTAGCTGCGCTGCAGGGTCACCGCGTCGATGGCCCGGGCCTTTTCCAGCGTCTTCACCCCCAGGAAGTCAAAGAAGCTTTCGCCCTTCTTTTCCGCCTCGGCCAGGGTTTCCGGCCGGCCCACCTCCCGCCGCAGATAGGGATCGAAGATCATGGCGCTCATCACCACCGCGCCCCGGAACAGCCCCTGATTGGCCCGGCAGGCCAGCTGGCTCAGGACGCTGCCCCCGCCGGCGGACTGGCCCGCGATGGTCACCCTGTCCGGATCCCCGCCGAAGGCGGCGATGTTCCGCTGCACCCACTTCAGCCCCGCCTGCTGGTCCAGGTTGCCGAAGTTGGCCGGGGCGTCCGGCTGCTCCCGGGTGATCTGGGGATGGGTCAGGAAGCCCAGGGCTCCGACCCGGTAGTTCACCGACACCACCACGATGCCCCGGCGGGCGATGCGTTCCCCGTCGAACTCCATCTCGGCGGTATAGCCGCACTGCAGCCCGCCCCCGAAGAACCAGACCAGCACCGGCAGCTTTTCATCCGCCTTCTTCGCGCCCGTCCAGACATTCAGATACAGGCAGTCCTCGCTCATGGGAATCTCGGGATCCACATGCCATTCCCGGCAGTAGATGTCATCCCCCAGGCCCGGAATCCACTGCATGGAGATCGGCGCGAAGCGGGAGCAGTCCCGCACGCCCGCCCAGTTTCCGCAGGGCTTCGGCGCCCGCCAGCGGTTTTCCCCCACCGGCGGAGCCGCAAAGGGAATCCCCTTGAACGCCGTGATCCGCGGATCCGCCGCCTCAATGCCCCGCACCCAGCCGTTTTCCGTCTTTACCTGCCGCAGCATATTATACTCCCTCCGTCCTCTCCTGTAACGTCCCTTTTTTCAATATTTCTCAAACGGTCCCGGCAGCACGCTTTCCCGGGTCTCTCCGGGCAGATCCCTGTCCGGGCTGACCCTTTTCACGTCCTCCGGCGAAAAGACCAGATGCAGCCGCTCCACCTCGCCCCGGAAGCCGAAGGGGGTATCCTCTGCCTTCCGGAAAGCCGCCTTCCCGGTCTCCGGATCCAGCTCGATATCGAACCAGGCGTTCTGCCCTTCCCGGTCGAAGCCGAAGAACTCCTGCCAGGCCGGCAGGTTCAGGCAGTTCTCCGGTTCCGGATACATGACCCGCAGGTAGCCTCCCTGCATGCGGACGAACAGGTTGCCCTCCGAGGTGTTGTCCCGGGTGGGGAAATCGATGGCCGCCTCGCCGCAGTCATAGAAGATGTTGTTGATGATCTTCGCGTCCCGGGAGGTTCCGCCCCGAAGCAGGCCGTGCATCCGGAAGGGCACCGGCTTCAGGTAATACCCGCTGTGGCGGCATTTTCCGATCAGGTTGTGGGAGACATGCAGCCGGTCCGTGCCCTCGCCGTAGATGCCGTAGCCGTTCACCGCCTCGTTTTCCCGCAGCTTGTACCATCCGGAGGAGCCGGGCTCCTTCGGCACGGCGGCCGGATCGAAGCGCCCCTCCACGTTCCAGATGATGTTGTGGTCGATCAGGTTGATGCCGTCCCGGGTGCACTCGATGAAGATCGCTTCCCGCTGCTCGATGCCGTCCAGGAAAAGATTGCCGGTGATGCGGTTGTTCTCGTTGCCGCAGTCCAGCCACAGATGATCCGCCCGGAAGGTATTGCGGAAGACGTTGTTCCGGATCAGGCCGTTCACGCTGTTGTGCAGCTTGATGGCCCCGGCCTCCCAGGACAGCTCCATTTTCTGCCATCCGGTGCCCTCGATCAGGTTGCCCTCGATCAGCATCCGCTCGGCAAACATCCCGGCGATCCCGCAGACCCCGGCGTCCCGGATCCTGCAGTTCCGGACGACGCTCCAGCCCACGATCTCCCCCGGGGTGTGGGTATGGTGCCAGCACTCATGGCCCACGTCCACGGCCACGCCGTTGGACCAGTTGACCTCGCAGTCCTCGATGATCCAGTGATGCCCCCGGTGGGCGGAAATCGCCCCCCGCTGCGGCACCGGCGCGCCGGTGGCGGCATGCTCGCAGATGAGCCCCCGGACCCGGATATAGTTCAGGAAGGGCTTCGCCGGCGCGAAGCACTGCTCCCGCACGGTGACCTCGATCCGATGATCCTTCGGGTCCGCGTCCCCCGCCAGGCGGAAGTGCACCTTCATGCCGTTGGCTTCCACCCAGTAGGTGTTTTCCTCCCGGCCCATGCCGCCGTACAGCGGCACCTGCTTCAGCGGCTTTCCGTCGCAGAAGACGCAGCCCCGCCGGTTCAGATAGGTGGTCATGTCCGTCTTGTCATACTCGATGAAGAGCCGGTCATGCAGGATGTTCACCGCGCAGAAGGGATTATAGCCGCGGAACAGGTCCGGATCCAGGTCATACTCCCAGATGCGGATGCTTTCCGCCCCCGCTCCCTCCCCCGGGCCGAAGCGCAGGGACCAGCCCTCGCTGGGCACGAAATCTTTGACCTCCTCCGAAGCCCGGATGATCACGTCCCCGTCTCCGAAGGCTTCGTAGGAAACCATATGCTCCGGGTCCGTGCCGCCCCGGGCCGGGCTGACGCATTCCCGGTACAGGCCGGCATGAATCAGCACGCGGGTGCCGGGCTCAGCCAGCTCCGCCGCGCGGGAGATGGTGCGGAAGGGCGCCGACGCGCTGCCGTCGTTCCGGTCCGAAGCCTTCGGATCGTTCGCGTCCACGTGCAGGTCCCGGGTCCAGACGGGATCCCGCTCCCAGAATTCGAAGCTGCTGCCGTCCGGCAGCAGGCTGGAAAGATCTTTGTTCATGCCGTTCTCCTCGCTTAATGGAAGGGGGCGCTCTTGAGAAGAGCGCCCCCGAAAGGGTTTACAATCCGATGATTATTCCATAGCAGCAACGACAGCAGCCTTGGCATCCACTTCGGGCTGCCACAGCGCGCAGTCATGCGCATACAGATCCTGGTAGCCGAAGCCATCCAGCTGGGCGATCATCTCATCCCACATCGCTTCGAAGGCTTCGTCCGTCTCGCACTTCATGATCAGGTTCCAGGTGTATTCGCACAGGGAGTTGTTCACATCGGAGCGCAGGGCGGAGATGGTGTTGTCATCCGCGGCGGGCGCGAAGTCAACGCTCGGGCTGGCCAGCAGCTTGCCGTTCGCCTTCATCCAGGACACGTCGTCCTCGGCGCCGAACATCTCGGTCCATTCCTTCTTCATCTCGGTCATGGTCATGTCCTTGTAGGACTGCCAGTACTTCTGGGCATAGCGCTCGCCGGTGTTCGGGTTCACGCACAGGGAGGAAACGATCCACTGGTTGATGGCGTTGTTGCCGTCATTGTATCCGCCGCCGCCGAATTCGTCCGGCACGGGCAGGTTGTCCATCAGGGCGTTGTCCTTGTAGGGCACGAACTTGCCTTCTTCATTCACGATGTAGTTCAGGCCTTCGATGCCGTTGTGCTCGAACTGGGCTCCTTCGGGGCTGGCATACCAGTCGAGGAATTCCATGATGCGGTCATACTTCTCGCCTTCCACGGCGGCGCCGATGCCGAACATCCGGTCAGAGCCGTAGTAACGGTCCGCGTCCGCATAGTAGGTCTGATCGCCCACGGGGATGAAGCGGAAGCCGGTGCCCGCGTTCAGGCGGTCCACACTGTTCCAGAAGCCGACCTGCCAGCTGTACCACATCACGTCGACGCGGCCGGCGGACATCTTCGCCACGGCGTCATCCCACTTCTGGTAGCCGGAATCGGGATCCACCAGGCCCATCTGGTTGGCCTTGTTCAGGAACTTGGTGATCTTGTAGTAGGCGCCGTTCCGGTCATACAGGGGCGCGAAGGTTCCGTCGGGCTTCAGCATGGCGCAGCCCTTCAGCTTCTCGCCGTACCAGGTGGTCAGCTGCACAACGTTGGCGGGGCCGGACATGTTGTCGTTGTTGTCCCAGTCGGGCCACAGGGAGAAGGGATAGGCGGGATCGCCGTCGTCATTGGTGGGATGGATCTCGTGGATCTTCTGCAGGGCAGCCAGCAGGTCATCCAGGTTCTCCAGCTTCGGCGCGCCGATCTGCTTGTACAGATCCCAGCGGAGCATGGGGCTGGAATAGATCACGTCGTCCGTCACGGTGGTGGGGGAAGTATCGGTCATCTCGGTGGGGATGCCGTAGTACTTTCCGTCTTCACCGGTCAGGCCCTTGTTGTACACGTCGATCTGGTCTTTGAAGACCATGATGTTCTTGCACTCGGGCAGCTTGTCGCTGATGTCCCTCGCCAGTCCGGCTTCCACGATTTCCGGGAACTTGGACTTGTCGACCACCAGGATGTCGCCCAGATTCCCTTCCTGGGAACGGGTGGCATACACGGTGTTGCCGACGACCTGGGAGGCGATGATGTTCAGCTCAATGTTGAACTTGTCCTTGATCAGCTTGGCAAACCAGCCGGTCTGCGGGCCGTTCAGGTTGGCGGCATCATCGTACACATCGATGACCAGGAGTTCCTTTTCTCCCTCGGCCATCGCGCTGACGGAAACCAGGCTCAGAAGCATGGCAATCGTCAACAGAACAGACAGTAACTTTTTCATACCTGAAACCTCCTTTTAATATATGATGTAAGGCTTTCGCGCCTTCATCTGCTGGGAGTGGGGGGAGGGGCGGTCG
>CAMNKK010000064.1 GCA_946542235.1 uncultured Clostridia bacterium
TCTCCCTGACAAAGGGATCGTATCTCCCTGCCAAAAGCACCGGCGCTTCTCCCGGACAGAAGGATCCGGAGTATATGCCGCAGCACAGATTCATTTTTGACTGCGGGTGCAGAATGTGATATTATATAATGTACGTAATCAGTCCGTACATATTACCGGGAGACGGCTGCCTGAGGACCCGGACAGACAGAATCAGGCCGTGCGCATGCTGCGCGGAACAGGAGAAAGCTATGACCACATCGGCAAGGAATAAAAAGAACAGCGGCATTTCCATCCATGTTATTCATCTGGCAA
This sequence comes from uncultured Clostridia bacterium, assembly GCA_946542235.1. GTDB lineage: Bacteria > Bacillota > Clostridia > Christensenellales > Aristaeellaceae > Aristaeella. The sequence goes on from CAMNKK010000064.1 coordinate 295, forward strand.
TGATCGCCTGCGCGGTGATCATCGCCGTGCTGCTTGTGCTGTCCACCTATCAGGCCAGCAGCGTTTTTTCCGCCATGTCCAGAGAAACGGGAAACTATATCGTCCGCCAGAAGGCAGCCCATGATCTGATGGAAGCCTCGGACTATCTGACGGAGAACGTGCAGCGCTTTACGCTGGACGGCGATACTGCCTATCTGAACAATTATTTTGAGGAAGCCTTCAACTCCAGGAGAAGGGAAGCGGCGATCGTCAGCATGAGCGAGGGCGGCGCGGACCAGATGCTGGTCCAGCAGCTGCAGGAGGCCATGGCGGAATCTCAGACACTGATGTATCGGGAATACTATGCCATGAAGCTGGTTATCGAAGCCCTGGAAATCCAGGATTATCCGGACACGCTGCGCACCGTGGAACTGACGGAGTCGGATGCCTTCCTGGAAGCGGAGGAGAAGATGAATCTGGCCCGGGACATGGTCATGGGCGCGGAATACTATGCCAGCAAGGAGAAGATCCGCAGCCGGCTGAAATACGATCTGGAAACCTTGGACCAGCAGATGAACCAGACCCGGAGAGATACCTCCGCCAGGATGATGCGGGAGCTGACCCAGCTGAGGATTGTGACGATCGTGATGACGGTGATCCTGATTGCGCTGATCGTGCTGACCGCCCGGCTGAGCACCCTGCCTCTGATCGGCGCCGCCGGGAGCATCCGGGAGCGGAAAAAGATCGTGCCGACCGGATCGAGGGAATTCCGGAAGCTGGCGGAAAGCTACAACGAAATGTTCGATTCCCTGCATCCGACCAAGGAGGATGAATGATCTTCCTTCCCGGAGCAGCGGCTTCGGGTCCGGTTTCTTTTCAGACCGGAAGTTTTCTGAGGAGGGAACCCGATGAGAAAGAGAAGCCTTTTTACCGTGCTGGGTCTGATGCTGGCATGGATCCTGGCATGGAGCCCGCTGCCCGGAACCGCCGGCGCGGAGGGCCAGTCCGGCTGGTATGAAAATGAGTGGAACTTCGTGAGCGATTCCATGGATATCAGCCAGGGAATCCCGAAGGACGCCATCGGCGTGCTGGGAAAGATTCAGCGCACCGGAGTGCTCCGGGTGGCCGTGGATCCCCGGAACGCTGCTCCCCAGGTTTTCCTGGATACATCCAGACCCGCGGAGGACCAGCTTGCGGGGGCGGACATTCAGCTGGCGAGAATGATTGCGGAGCGAATGGGAGCGGAGCTGCGGCTGATTCGGCTGGACTCCTCTCAGCTGCTTTCCGCGCTGACGGAGGATCAGTGCGATCTGGCGCTTTCCGCCCTGGTGTATACCCCGGGAAGAGCCCTCTCCAACACACTTTCCAAGGGATATTACTTCCCGAAGGACGGGGACACCGTCGGAATTCTGATCCGGGAGGGGGACGAAATTGCCTCCCCGGAGGATCTGGCCGGAAAGGTGATCATTGCCCAGAGCAACTCTCTGGCGGAGACGATCGCGGTGCGGCTGATTCCGGACTATCTGGAATTCCGGCGGGCTTCCTCCATTCAGGGAGTCTATGAATCCATGGTCCGCGGAAAGGCGGACGCCGGAATCGTGAATATCAGCACCGCGGAAAGATATATCCGGAAGAATCCCCGGAGAGGACTGAAGCTGGTTGAGGGTCTGAGGTTTTCGCCGGATGAGAGCTATCTGGGATACCGGGTTGCCGCAAAAAAGGGAGAAACCCAGCTGATCGCCTTTGTCAACGGAGTGATTGACGAAGCGATCCGGACCGGGCAGTATGAAGCCTGGGTGGAGGAAGCCGCTCAGCGGGTTTCGGAGCTGGGCTTCTGATGCTTCAGCCGGAAGGAGGAGCAGGCTTGAAAAACAGAAAAAAAGGAATTCTTCTTATCCTGCAGATTTTATTCTTTCTCGCGCTGAACTGGGGCGGGGATCAGCTGGCATCCCGCTTCGGATGGCCGGTATGGCTGGATGCGACAGGGACCGTTCTGACTGCGTATCTGCTGGGTCCCGTCTGCGGTGTCATCGTCGGAGTAACTTCCAGCCTGCTGAGCCATATTCTGTACGGCGTGGGCTGGTACTACGCGGTGATCAGCGCGCTGATCGCCCTGGTAGCCAGTTACGGAACCCGGAAAAGAATGTATGAAACGCTGCTTGGAACGATGACGGCCAGCGCATATCTGGCGGGGACAGTGACGGTAGCAGCCTATCCCGTCAATCTGATTTTCAATCACGGCAGCACCGGAAATATCTGGGGAGACGCGGTGATAGGGTTTCTTGGGGAACGCGGAATTTCCGCCTGGGCCGGGCTGATGATCGGCGAGCTGTATGTGGAGCTGCTGGACAAGCTGCTGATCCTTCTGCTGCTGTATCTTCTGATCCGCCTTTACCATTGGATACGGCGGCTGCAGGGTAAGGAAGAGGCTTCCGAGAAGAAGACGCGTGTCCGGGGACTGAAAGCGCTGAAGGCAGGAAAACGGGGAAACGCCAGAACCCTGGCGCTGGTGCTGGCCGGAGGGCTGGCCCTTTCCATGGCGGCCGGCCTGATCCCGCCGGCGAAAGCGGAAGAGAGCAAAGCGCGGCTGGATTACAATGATTATGTCCAGACGGTTTATTCGACCACCAACGGACTGCCCTGCGGCGAAGCCAACGACATTGCCATGACCGGGGACGGCATCATGTGGATCGGAACCTATGCCGGCCTGTACCGCTACAACGGACGGGAATTCAGGTGGATGGACAGGTACGATTCCATCCGGAACGTGAACTGCCTCTATGTGGATGAGGAGGGAAGGCTGTGGGTCGGAACCAACGACAACGGCCTGTCCATCATGATCCGCGAGGAAGTGGTCAATGTGATTGACCAGAGCCAGGGACTGCCGGCTAATTCCGTCAAATCGATCATACGAAGCGCGGACGGCTATTACTATATCGGAACCACGGGCAGCATGCAGATCCTGACGCTGAACAGCGGCATGAAGCGGGTGGGAATCCTGTCGGAGGTCGTCTACGCGGACCATCTGAGCGCGGATGAGACCGGCTATGTGGCCGCGGTGGACAATGAGGGCACGCTGTTCCTGCTGCGGCAGGGGCAGATTGTTTCCTCCCGGAAGCTGTACGGAAGCAACGCCGTGTTCAGGAGCTGCATGTTTGATCCGGACGGAATCCTCCATGCGGCCACGACGGGAAACGAGATCCACCGCTTCAAGGTGAGCGCGGGAGGATTTGAGCCGCTCGGCAGCATGAAATGCCCAGGGCTGCAGAACATCAAGAACATTCATTTTATGGATAGCGGAGAGATGTTCATCTGCGCGGACAACGGAATCGCCTATCTGGATGCCGAGGGAAAATACGAGCGCATCAACACCAACGATTTCAACAACTCCATTGACAATATGCTGACGGACTACCAGGGCAACCTGTGGTTCACCTCTTCCCGGCTGGGACTGCTGCGGATGGCGCCCTCGGATTTCCGGGATATCTATTCCACCGCGGGTATGGACAACCAGGTGGTCAATACCATTGTCCAGTGGCAGGACGCCTTCTATTTCGGTACGGACAAGGGGATGGACGCAGCGGATCTGAAGGGAAAGGAGCGGATCGAGAACGAGATCACTGAGCGCTTTGCCGGGATCCGGATCCGGTGCATGATTGTGGACCGGGATGATCATCTGTGGGTCTGCACCTATTCCAACGGCCTTGTGGAAATCGCCCCCGATGGGACGGAATACCGATACAACCGGGAAAACGGCGCCTTCGGAAACCGGGCCAGGGTTGTACGGGAGCTGAAGGACGGAACCATTCTCGCCGCAGGGGATACCGGAATCAGCTTTATCCGGAACCATCAGGTCGAGCAGACCATCGATCGATCCGAGGGAACCATCACCAGCATGGTGCTGAGCATCACCGAGATGGAGGACGGCACGATCCTGGTCGGCACGGACGGCAACGGGCTTGCGGTTCTGGAGAACCGGCAGGTGAGCAGGCTGCTGACCCGCGCGGATGGGCTGAGCAGCGAGGTGATTCTCCGGACCGTTGCGGACCCCAGAACCGGCGGCGTTTTCCTGGTCACAAGCAACGGGCTGTGCTACATGAATACGGACTATACCATCCGGAAGCTGGACAATTTTCCGTACTATAACAATTATGATATCTGGATCAAGGGCACGGATCAGCTTTATGTCCTATCCAGCGCGGGAATCTATCTCGTGGATCGCAGCGAGCTGCTCAGCGGAAAGGACGAGATCAAATATGAGCTGCTCAACACCCGCCGGGGGCTGAGCGGCAGCCTCACCGCCAACGCATGGACCTGGTTCAGCGAAGAAACGAGCGAGCTGTATCTTCCCTGTGATACCGGTGTATTCGTGATCAGGACAGACAGCTTCGCCTCCGGAACGCAGGTGTACCGGATGAGTGTGAACGCTGTCCGGATCGACGGAAATTATTACCGGGTCATGAGAAACTCCCCGCTTCGGATTCCCCGGGGAACCAGCCGGGTGGAGATCATGCCGGAGGTGATCAACTACACGATTCAGGATCCCTACGTCGGATACATGCTGGAAGGATTTGACACGGACTGGACGATCGTTCCCCAGAACTCCCTGAGCACCATCATGTATACGAACCTGTCCGCCGGTAACTATACTTTCCATCTGGCCGTGTTTGATTCGAATCATGAACAGATCATCGCGGAGCGTGTCTATACCCTGCAGAAGGAAAAAGAGCTTTATGACAATAACTGGTTTATCATCTATATCCTTTCAGTTCCCATGCTCGCAGTGTTCTGGGTGACCTGGCTGCTGGTCAAACGCCGGGAAAGAAAAATGGAAGAAGCCCTGGCGCTTGCCGAGAAACAGGTCGAGATGGGCAAGCAGACGGTGGCTGCCATCGCCAAGACGGTGGACGCGAAGGACAAGCGGACCGCCGAGCACAGCACCCGGGTCGCCATGTATTCCAGAAAGATCGCGGAAGCAGCCGGAATGGACATTAAGCAGTGCCAGGATATCGAGTGGGCCGCAAAGATGCACGATATCGGCAAAATCGCGATTCCGGACCGCATCCTGAACAAGGCAGGGCGCCTGGAAGACGACGAATACGCGGTCATGAAGACCCATACCACCCACGGAGCAGAAATCCTGAAGGATTTCACCCTGCTGGACAATGTCATCGAGGGAGCCGAATTCCATCATGAGCGCTTCGACGGCAGGGGATATCCAAAGGGACTGAAGGGCATGGAGATTCCGACCTTTGCCCGAATCATCGGCGTGGCAGACGCCTTTGATGCCATGACCGCGAACAGAGTATACCGCAAACAGATGGATTTCAGCTATGTGCTTGGAGAGCTGGAAAGAGGAAGAGGAACCCAGTTTGATCCTCAGTATGTGGATATTCTGCTGCAATTGATCCGCGAAGGCACGATCGATCTGAATGAGGTCTATCACGTGCCTCCGAAGAATCCGGAGGAAGAAAAGGACGGAAAAGATACTCCGGACGGAAAAGCGGAAGGCGGGCAGGAAAAGGCGGCGGAGACGCCGGCCCCGAAGCCCGGACCGGCCGGAGAAGCAGCGAAGGGTGAGGAAATAAAGAAGGACGGCACGGAAAACGGGGAAGCGGCGAAACAAGGAGGCAACGCATGAAACGAGCGTGGATACCGACCCTTCTGGTCTGCGCCGCTGTCCTGCTGGCGGCAGCCACGATGACCGGATACTGGACAGGAGAGACAGGCGGCGCCACGATGAAGGTGGGCTTCGTTTATTCCGAGGATGAGAGCACCCCTTACACGGCCAACTTTGTGCAGGCACAGCGTGTGCTGGAGGAAAAGTACGGAGACCGGATCGAGGTGCTTTATCGGAGCAATGTCCTGAGCAGGGATGCGGAACAGCCCATGCTGGAACTGATTCGGGAGGGCTGCAGCATTCTGTTCATCAACATGGATACGGATGTGCCGGTGACGCTGGCCCGGGAATATCCGGAGGTGCAGTTTTGTCAGGTTTCCCTGCCCAATATCAGCATGGAGGGGACATCGGATAACTATCACACCTTCAATGGAGAAATCTATCAGGCCAGGTATGTCAGCGGAATTGTGGCCGGCATGAAGCTTCGTCAGCTGCTGGACAGCGGAGCGATCCGTCCTGAGGACGCGCTGGTTGGTTTTGTGGGCGCGAATGATTCCACGGAGGTTATTTCCGGCTACACCGCCTTTTTGCTCGGCGTCCGGAGCGTTGCGCCCGAGGCATCCATGCGGGTGCGCTACACCGGATCATGGAGCAATTTCAGCGCGGAAAGGGAGCAGGCACGCAGACTGATCGAGGAGGGCTGCATCATCATTGCCCAGCATGTAAACACCTCAGGCTCTGCGGCAGCCTGCGAAGAGGCAACCGCGCACGGGCATACCGTCTACCATATCGGATACCATCAGAGCATGATGGACGCAGCCCCCTCATGCGCGCTGGTCAGTATCCGGACAAACTGGGAGCCTTACATCCTGGAAGCGGTGCAGGCAGTGATGAATTCGGAAAAAATAGAATCCTTCATAAAGGCTCATGACCATGGGCGGGATCTGAGCGCGGGCTTTGAGAGCGGATGGGTTGAAATGCTTGAATTGAACCGCTTTATCGCAGCGCCGGGCACGGAGGAAAAAATGGAGCGGGCCATTGACAGCCTGAAAAAAGGCCGGACCCGTGTATTCAGCGGGAACTATACCGGCGTCAATCCCCGAAATCCTTCGGATACCATCGATCTGAACGCCGGATATACGGAAAATCAATATGGTTCAAACCCAACCTTCGGATATATTCTGAAGGACTGCATCATTGTGGAAAACAACGGGAACGGAAGATAAGCCCATCCATGCCTGATGATGGATGCGGTCCTGAACGGATTCAGCCATCTTCGCGCCGGAGCCCCTGATGAGGGCTTCGGCGCCTTTTTTCGCGGTGTTTCCGATCCCGGCAGGAGCTGTGCGCAGAAGGCTTTCTTTTCAAAGAGACAGCAGGAATTTGAAAGAGAAACAGAGAATTATTTCGGATTAGCAGGAAAAATGATCCGGAGGAAGAGCACGTGTACGAAAACGGGATGGAGGAACGGGAAATGGAGCTGCAGCGGGAAGCGCCGCAGCGGGCGGAAGAACTCTGCGCGATCATTGAGAGCGAGCTTCCGACGGAGCCCAACCTGCGGATGGAAGTGACAGCGGTCATGCCCGAAGGGGAATCAAAGGAGCTGCGGATCGGGCTGCGGGTCGGCGAGCAGAAATGGTATGTGGTCAAGGATATTCCCGCCTTTCTGGATGCATGGAAAAAAAAGGAAACACTGAGCTTTCAGAGCAAATTTGTCTATGAGCCGGCCTGGATGCATTTTTCCGAAGAAAATGAACAGATTCTGCAGACGCTGGACCGGCTGGTTTCCGCCGCGAAAATGGGAAAATGGATCCTGACGCAGGCTGAAGCCCGACTGATGCGGATCCCCGACAGCGCGGCGGAGGAGCTGCTGGGCTTGCTGAGGAAGGTGCCCATGCGGGTGATGGCTCCGGATGGTCATATGATTGCCTGCGGGGAGATCCCGGAACGGCAGATGCAGATCCAGGCTGAGTGCCGGATGACGCCCCGGGGTCTGCAGATCATGCTGAGCCTGGAAGAAACAATCAGGCCGATGACCGCCAGCTGCAGATATGTCCTGACGGAAACCGGCACAGTCAGCGTTCCGGAGGCGCAGCGCCATCTGGTGCGGTTCCTGACAGAAAACAGTCAGGATGGGCGCGTGCGGATGGATTTTCCGCTGCAGGGGATGGATACCGCAGTGGGAGAGGTCATTCCTTATTTGAAAAGCCGCTGCGCCGTGGACATGAGCGAAGAGCTGCGTGCCATGCTGGTTCGCAAACCGATGTCAGCCCGGGTTTATCTGGACCGGGACGGCCGGAGCGTAACAGCCCGGGTTGCCTTTGTTTACGGAGACAGGGAAGTGAACCCCTTTGCGCCGGGAAAGACGCAGGTTACCCTGGAGAAGGGAGAAAAGCTGCTGCTCCGGGACGGTGAAAGGGAACATATGGTGCTGGACGTTCTGGCCAACGCCGGATTCAGGGTGAACCGGGAGATGATTCGCCTGAGCAACGAGGAATCGCTGTACAGATTCCTGAACGATGGTGTGAAAAAGCTGGGCGAAGTCAGTGAAGTTTTTCTGAGCCGGGACTTTAAAAAGATGTATGTCCGCAGGCCTGCCCTGCGGGGCGGGCTGCGGATGGAAGGCGGCAGCCTGATGATGACTCTGGAGGTGGACGGGGAACCCACCGAGGAGATCCTGGGCATCATGGAGGCGCTGAGCAGGTCCAGACAGTATTACCGGATGAAGGACGGAACCTTCCTGAACCTGGAAAACATGCTGGGCTGGCAGGAGGAAGCGGAAGCTGTTTCGGAAGCGGCTGCCAGGGACGGAAAACGGATGGAACGGGACGCGCTCGTGCTGCGGAGCTACCGGACGGGTTATCTGATCCGGATGCTGGAAGAAGCCGGCTTTCCTGTGGAGACGGATGACTCCGCCCGGGAAATCGCAGAGGAAATCAGCGGAAAGAGAGCGCCTGCTGAGGCGCCGGAAACGGGGATTCCCCTGCGGGATTATCAGCGGCGGGGATATGAATGGATGTACATGCTGGACCGCCTGCACATGGGGGGCGTACTGGCGGATGATATGGGATTGGGAAAAACCGTACAGGTTATTGCACTTCTTCAGGCAACAAGAGAGGCCCGAAGGACAAGCCTGATTGTCGCCCCTACCAGCCTGACCTATAACTGGCTGAGCGAAATCAACCGATTTGCTCCCGGGATGAGCGCTGCTGTCATCAGCGGAACAGTAGCCCAAAGGGAACGGATGTGGACGCATCTCCGGGATAACGGGGATCTGGATATCGCCATCACGAGCTATCCGCTGATCCGCAGGGACATCGACCGGATCCGGGAAATTTCCTTCCGATTCGCCGTATTGGATGAAGCCCAGAATATCAAGAATACCGGAAGCATTGTCGCCGCAGCCGCAAGACAGATTCAGGCGGATACCCGCCTGGCCCTGACGGGAACGCCGATGGAAAACGGAGTAGGGGAGCTGTGGAGCATTTTTGATTTTGTTCTCCCCGGATATCTTCCTTCCTATCATTCCTTCCTCCGGAAGTACCAGGATGGGATGAACAGCGAGCAGCTGAGGGCCAGAATTCAGCCATTCCTGACGAGACGGCTGAAGCAGGAGGTTCTGACCGAACTGCCGGACAAGCTGGAAACACGTCTGACAGCAGCGATGACATCGGAACAGCGTAATATATACAGAGCAGCGATGGAAAGACTGCGGCCCAAAGTACGCCAGGTAATGCAGGAAAAAGGGATCGGGCGGGGACGTATGGAGGTGCTCTCCGCGATTACGGAGCTGCGGGAGATTTGCTGCCATCCAGGACTGATCCTGAACGGTTATACCGGAGGCAGCGGGAAGGAAGAAATGCTGGTGGAACTGCTGCCGGAGATGATTGCCGGAAACAGAAGAATCCTGATTTTCAGCCAGTTTACCTCCATGCTGAAGAAACTCCGCATCCGCCTGGAAAATGAAGGCTACAGTACCATGTATCTGGATGGAGACACCCCCGCGGGGGAACGTCTGGGGCTGACGGAACGGTTTAACGGCGGAGAAGGACAGATCTTTCTGATCAGCCTTCGGGCCGGGGGCTCAGGCCTGAATCTTACCGGCGCGGATGTGGTCATCCATTACGATCCCTGGTGGAATCCGGCCGCGGAGGAACAGGCGACCGACCGGGCTCATCGTATCGGACAGACGAAAAAAGTCGATGTTATCCGTCTCGTGATGGGGGACAGTATTGAAGAGAAGGTTGTGGAACTGGGAGAAAGAAAAAAAGCCCTGTTCGACCGGCTGATCATGCCCGGAGAATCCGGACTGGAAGCTCTCAGCGAACAGGACATCCGCGCTCTGTTTGAATGAATAATCGTCTGACAGAAGCAAAAATCGGATCACTGAAAATACTGTAGGTTTACGGAAAAAAATAAACACT
>CAMNKK010000065.1 GCA_946542235.1 uncultured Clostridia bacterium
GATGGCGCATGCCCAGATTGTAGCTGCAGTTCAGCATGCCGCAGTAGGCGTCGCCGCGGCCGTTGATCAGGTCGCCGTCGCCCTCGGCCGCCGCAACGAACATGCAGGGGCCGTCAAAATACTTGGCGATCAGGGTTTCGGGAGTTTCGGGGCCGAAGTTGCCCAGGAAGACGCAGGCCGCGTTGCAGCCGTTCTGCTTCAGCTCCTCCACCGCCTTGAGCATGTCCTTTTCATTCTCCACGGTGGTCTTGATCTCCACGAAGTTCAGCTTTTTTTCGGCGCAGAGCTTCGCGATGGCGGCGCGGCGCATCTCGCTCAGGCCGATGGGGAAACAGTCCCGGCTGACGGCTACCAGGCCCAGCTTGATGACAGGGATATTCTGCATGAGAAGTCACTCCTTTTTCAAAATATAAGGATAAAAGGTATCCTTTCCTTCTTTGTATGATAACACCACCACAGGGCATGCGTCAATCGGAAAAGAGAGGAAAACGCAACAGATGATCAGGCGGCTGCCGGTGCGGTCCGGAAGGGCGGCGGTCGCATCCTTCCGCCGGGAATGCCCCGGATGGCTGCTTTGATCAGTCTTTCTCCGTTCTGATGCGGCGGAATTGCACTTTTTCCCTGAAAACCTTATAATAAAGGGTGCGGATTCGGAAGGAAAGGAGCGGCGGCATGGCACGGCGGGAGCGGAACAGGTATATCTTTGCGCCGAACGGGAAAAGCCGGCGGGAAGGCCGGCACGGATTCCGGAACGGGGTGCTGATCTTTCTGCCCCTGCTGATTGCGGGGCTGCTGATCTCCAACTTTATCGTCTCCAGCCATGTGGAGCTGGAGAAGGAGTACCTGACGATCCTGAACCTGCCGGAGGATCTGGAGCAGTATTCGATTCTGCACCTGAGCGACCTGCACGGGGCGGAGCTGGGGGAAAGGCAGAAGGCGATCCGGACGGCCCTGGGAACCACCCGGTACTCCTGCGTCGTGATGACGGGGGACATGCTGGGGGACCATGGGGAGGTGCAGCCCCTGCTGGACCTGATTGCGCTGATGCCGGCGGAGACGCCGAAGTACTACATCCCCGGGGACACGGACGGCGACTGGCTGGAAAGCCGGGCCCACAGCACCCTGTCCATCCATACCGAATGGGCGGAGAAGCTGATGGCGGCGGGGGTGACGATCCTGGACCGGCCGGTGAGCGAGACCCGGGGCAAGGGAACGATCTGGTTCGTGCCCGAGGAGCTGTACACCCTGGACCTGGACCGGATGGGGGAGGTTTACCGGAGCCAGCTGGAGGAGATGAACCGGCGGGCTACGGCCCTGACGGCGGACGACGCGGCCCGGAGCCGGGTGCTGGAATACCAGCTGGAGCGGCTGGAGGCGATCCGGGAGATCCGGAAGGAATTCAAGCCCACGGATATCCAGATCGTGCTGACCCACACGCCCCTGACCCGGGAGTATGTCAAGGACATGATTACCTGGGGGGAGAAGGAGGAGGCCTTCTCCATGCGCTACGCCGGGCTGATCCTGGCGGGGCACTACAACGGCGGGCAGTGGCGGATTCCCTTCCGGGGCGCGGTTTACGTGCCGGAGCTGGGCTGGTTCCCCGAGGATTCGCTGATCCGGGGCATGAGCTACCCGGAGGGCATCCCGCAGTACATCAGCCCGGGGCTGGGGTCGGATCCCCATTATGAAAACATGCCCGGGAGGATCTACAATCCCCCGACGCTGACGCTGATTACACTTTCAAGGAGGAAACTGAAGTGAAGATTTCTGCCGCGATCCGGAACGCCTGGAAGGCGTATACCGCTTCCTTTGGAGAGACGATGAAATTCCTGCTGGTGGAGGCCTGCCTGACGCTGATCTGCCTGGCGCCCCTGCTGTTCCTGAACCAGAAGGGAATGGCGGTCTGGGCCTGCGCTTCGGCGGTGCTGTGGGTGCTGGTGATGATTCCCGCCCGGATGAACGCCGCCCTGGCCATGCGGGACGGGCTGCGGGGCGGCCCCCTGTGCAGCCCGGTGCTGGCGGAGGGGAAGAACTACGGGCGGAAGCTGGGCTTCGGGCTGAAAAGGCTGGGGTTCCTGATCCTCTGGAGCGCGCCGCTGATCGCGCTGGCCATCGAGGTGCGGATCCATTTTTCCGGGGACATCGACAGCTTCACCGTGCTGCGGATGATCAAAAATGATCTGGGCGGCGGCGACCAGCTGCGGGGCATCCTGACGGTGGCCGGCATGATCGTGGCGGCGCTGCTGACGCTGATGATCGGGTGCGCCTTCCACAGCGGCGCCCGGCACGCCTTTGCCCAGGGGGATCCCGGGCTGGTGAAGCATCACCACGGAAAGATCCTGCTGGCCTGGCTGGCGTCCCTGCTGAGCATTCTGCCGATGATCCTGGCGGTGGCCGTGACGGTGCTCCGCTACCTGCCGGTGCTGAGCGACCTGAACGGCCTGCTGATGAAGACGGTGGAGCTGCCCTCCACCCGGGGCACCCTGGTCATCCTCGGGGCGGGCGTGCTGCTGACGCTGCCGCTGCTGCCGCTGCGGAGCCTGATTCCCGCGGCGTTTGTGGACGGGCTGCGGCAGGCGCGGGAGCCCCGGGAGGAACGCAGGACGTCCCGGCGGACCAGGTAAGAGGAAACCGAAGAGCGGGCGCGTGCCGGAGACGGGATGAGCCCGCGGGAGCAGAGCGATGAAGATGCGGGTGGACCGATGGCTGACAACCCTGGGGGTGTGCAGCCGGAGCGAGGGAAAGAGCCTGATCCGGAAGGGCGGCGTGACCGTGAACGGGCGGACCGTGCGGGCGCCGGAGGAAACCGCGGAGACGGAGACGGACCGGCTGACCGTCGGCGGGAAGCCCGTGGACGGACGGTGCGTGCGCCACGTGATGCTGCACAAGCCCGGAGGGCTGCTGACCGCGGCCCGGGATTCGAAGCAGCCCACGGTGATGGACCTGCTGCCTCCGGCGTACGGGAGCATCGGATGCATGCCCGTGGGACGGCTGGACAAGGACACCACGGGGATCCTGATCCTGACCTGCGACGGGGAGATGAGCCACCGGCTGCTGGCCCCGGGGCGGCATGTGGAAAAGGTCTATGCGGCCCGGGTGACCGGAAGGCTGGGAGAAGCGGAAAGGCAGGCGTTCCGGGAGGGAATCCGGCTGAGCGACTTCACGGCCATGCCCGCGGAGCTGGAGATCCTCGAGGCGGGGGCGGAAAGCTCCCTGGCCCGGGTGCATATCGCGGAGGGGAAATTCCATCAGATCAAGCGGATGTTCTCCGCCGTGGGGCATGAGGTGACCCGGCTGCACCGGGAGCGCTTCGGGCCCCTGGGGCTGGATCCGGAGCTGCCGGAGGGGGCCTGGCGGGAGCTGCGGCCCGATGAGCTGGCGGCGCTGCGGGCTGCCGCCGGGATGGAGGAAGGCGGCGGGCCGGGGGAGCCGGAGACCGGAGAAGCGGAGAGGGTGCCGCGGGAAGCGGACAGAGGAACGGACGATGAATGACCAGTACTATACCAGGGAGCCGGGCAGCGAGTCCCGGCCGGCGGAATGCGCCTTTGTCTACCGGGGAAAGGAGCTGCACTTCACGACGGATGCGGGGGTTTTCTCCCGGGGGGAGCTGGATACCGGCACCCGCCTGCTGATGGAGGCGCTGCCGGAGGATCTGGCCGGGGAAATCCTGGATCTGGGATGCGGATGGGGGCCCATCGGCATCGGTGTGAAGGCGGCCCGGCCGGAAACCCGGGTGACGATGGCGGATGTGAACCTGCGGGCGCTGGAATGGACGCGGAAAAACGCGGCGCGGAACGGCGCGGAGGTGGAATGCCTGGAGAGCGACGGGTTCGGCGGGCTGGCGGGAAGAAGCTTTGACGCGGTGATCACCAATCCGCCGATCCGGGCGGGAAAGCAGGTGATCTACCGGATGTTTGAGGAGGCCCGGGAGCATCTGAAGCCCGAAGGAAGCCTGTATCTGGTGATCCGCAAACAGCAGGGGGCGGAGAGCTGCATGCGCTTCCTGCAGGGCATCTACGGAACGGTCGAGAAGCTCGATAAGTCAGGCGGGTTCTGGGTTTTGAGAGCAAAAAAATAATTTCCCGGGGGGATTGACATTCCCGGGAAATTCAGTATAATGGACTCGAAAGGTCAAAGAAAGTCAAATGTGACCTTCCGGGAGGTGTTTTCCATGGATATGAATCAGTTTACGCAAAAGACCGTAGCCGCGCTGCAGCGGGCGCAGTCCCTTGCCGTCGAATATCAGCATATGCAGGTGGACCAGGAGCATTTGCTGCTGGCCCTGACAGAGGAGGACCAGGAGCTGATTCCGCAGCTGCTTTCCAAATGCGGAATGAACGTGCAGGCGCTGCGGCAGGGGCTGCAGGATGCGATCGGGCGGATTCCGCGGGTGAGCGGCAGCGGCCGGGAGCCGGGAAAGGTCTATATCGCGCCGGAGCTGGAGAAGGCCCTGCTGGAGGCGGAGACCCAGGCGAAGCAGATGAAGGACGAGTACCTGTCCGTCGAGCATGTGTGGATGGGGATCTGCGCCCGGCCGAACGGGAATGTGAAGGCGCTGCTGCGGAGCCTGAATTACCGGCCGGAGAATTTTCTGAAGGCGCTGAGCGAGGTCCGGGGAGCCACGAGGGTGACCTCGGATAACCCGGAGGAGACCTACGACGCGCTGAAGAAGTACGGATCCGACCTGGTGGACCTGGCCCGGAAGCAGAAGCTGGATCCGGTCATCGGGCGGGACGCGGAAATCCGGAATGTGATCCGGATCCTGAGCCGGAAGACGAAAAACAACCCGGTGCTGATCGGCGAGCCCGGCGTGGGCAAGACCGCCATCGCCGAGGGACTGGCGCAGCGGATCGTCCGGGGGGACGTGCCGGACAGCCTGAAGGACAGGACCATCTTCAGCCTGGATATGGGCAGCCTGATCGCGGGCGCCAAGTTCCGGGGCGAATTTGAGGAACGGCTGAAGGCCGTGCTGGCGGAGATCAAAAAGAGCGAAGGCAAGATCATCCTCTTTATCGATGAGCTGCATACCATCGTCGGGGCGGGAAAGGCGGACGGCGCCATGGATGCCGGAAACCTGCTGAAGCCCATGCTGGCCCGGGGCGAGCTGCACTGCATCGGCGCGACGACCCTGAACGAATACCGTCAGTATATCGAAAAGGACGCGGCGCTGGAGCGCCGGTTCCAGCCGGTCATGGTTTCGGAGCCCACGGTGGAGGATACCATCGCCATCCTGCGGGGCCTGAAGGACCGGTACGAGGTTTTCCACGGCGTGAAGATCCAGGACGCGGCGCTGATTGCCGCGGCGACCCTGAGCAACCGCTACATCACGGACCGGTTCCTGCCGGACAAGGCCATCGATCTGGTGGATGAAGCCTGCGCCATGATCCGGACGGAGATCGATTCCCTGCCCACCGAGCTGGACGACATCCGCCGGAAGATCATGCAGCTGGAAATTGAGGAAGCTGCCCTGAAGAAGGAGGACGACCGGCTGAGCCAGGCGCACCTGGAGGAGGTGCAGAAGGAGCTGGCGGAGCAGCGGGATACCTTCAACAGCATGAAGGCCCGCTGGGAGGCCGAGAAGGAGGCCATCTCGAAGGTCACGGGCCTGCGGGAGCAGATCGATCAGGTGAACGCCCGGATCGAGCAGGCGGAGCGGAACTACGACCTGAACCGGGCGGCGGAGCTGAAGTACGGCGAGCTGCCGAAGCTGAAGAAGGAGCTGGAGAAGGAAGAGGAAATCGCCGAGCAGAGCAAGGGCGAAGGCAGCCTGCTGCGGGACCGGGTGACGGAAGAGGAAATCGCCCGGATCATCGGGCGGTGGACCGGTATCCCGGTGGCCCGGCTGATGGAGGGCGAGCGGGAGAAGCTGCTGCACCTGGAGGATACGCTGCATGAGCGGGTTATCGGCCAGGATGAGGCGGTGAAGAAGGTCTCCGAAGCCATCCTGCGGAGCCGCGCGGGCATTCAGGATCCGAACCGGCCTCTGGGCTCCTTCCTGTTCCTGGGCCCCACGGGCGTCGGCAAGACCGAGCTGGCCAAGGCGCTGGCCCAGGCCCTGTTTGACGACGAGAAGAACATGGTCCGGATCGATATGTCCGAGTACATGGAGAAATTCAGCGTCTCCCGGCTGATCGGAGCGCCGCCCGGATACGTGGGCTACGACGAAGGCGGCCAGCTGACGGAGGCCGTGCGGCGGCACCCCTACTGCGTGGTGCTGTTCGACGAGGTGGAGAAGGCGCATCCGGACGTGTTCAA
The DNA here is from genome assembly GCA_946542235.1 of uncultured Clostridia bacterium. Lineage (GTDB taxonomy): Bacteria > Bacillota > Clostridia > Christensenellales > Aristaeellaceae > Aristaeella. Next base: position 6,256 of record CAMNKK010000065.1, read on the forward strand.
TGTGCTGCTGCAGGTGCTGGACGACGGACGGATCACCGACAGCCAGGGCCGGACGGTGGACTTCAAGAACACCATCCTGATCATGACCAGCAACCTGGGCAGCGATTATATCCTGGAGGGCATCCATGACGGGGAAATCTCGGAGGAGGCCCGGAGCCAGGTGGACCGGATGCTGAAAACCCACTTCCGGCCGGAATTCCTGAACCGGATTGATGAAATCGTGTATTACAAGCCGCTGACCCGGCAGGAGATCGGCGCCATCGTGAATCTGATGGTCCGGAGCCTGAATGCCCGGATGGAGGAGCGGCAGCTGCATGTGGTCCTGAGCGACAGGGCCATGGAGGCCGTGATTGACCGGGGATTCGATCCGGTGTACGGCGCAAGGCCGCTGAAGCGGTATCTGCAGAGCAAGGTGGAAACCCTGCTGGCCAGAAAGATCATTGCCGGGGACGTGGAGCCCGGATCCACCCTGACGGTGGATCTGGACGACAGCGGCGCCTTCGTGATCCGCGAATAAGGAACGGAAGGCGCAGCATTCCTCCGGGCAGGGCGGCAGGAACCGTGTTAATTCCCGCGCAGCGCGCGGTTAAAAAAGGAGAAACGAAGATGGCGAACAGGGTATACTGCTGCTTCCCGGGCGGGAAGCACAAGGCGCTGACCATGAGCTACGATGACGGCAAGCTCCAGGACCGGCGGCTGGTGGAGATCTTCAACCGGTACGGCATCCGGGGCACCTTCAACCTGAACAGCGGGCTTTTCAGCCAGCCGGAGCGGATAGATCCCTCGGAGATCCCCACGCTGTACGCGGGGCATGAGGTGGCCTGCCACACCGTGACCCATCCCACCATCGCCCGCTGCCCGCTGCCGGAGGTGGCCCAGGAGGTGCTGGAGGACCGCCGGTGGCTGGAGGAGAAGACCGGCAGCCCCGTACGGGGACTGGCCTATCCCAACGGGTCTCTCAGCACGGATATCGAAAACCTGCTGCCGGCCTGCGGCATCCGGTATGCCCGGGTGGTGGGCAGCAGCGACAATTTTGCCCTGCCGGAGAATCCCTACCGGTGGATGGCGACCTGCCACCACAATCACCGGCTGATGGAGCTGGGCCAGCAGTTCCTGGATCTGTTCAAGAAGCAGTATCTGTACCTGATGTATGTATGGGGCCACAGCTACGAGTTTGACAATCAGAACAACTGGGATCTGATCGAAGATTTCTGCAGGATGATGGGCGGGAAGGAAGACATCTGGTACTGCACCAACATCGAGTTCATGGACTGCATGGATGACTTCCGCCGGCTGCAGTTCTCGGCGGACAACTCCTTCGTATACAATCCCAACGCGCGGGACTGCTGGATCACCGTCAATGACCAGAGTCCGGTCTGCATCCCCGCGGGAAAGCAGATCAAACTGTAAGGCATATACCGACCGCATAAAAACACCCCCGGCAGCTTGCTGCCGGGGGTGCTTTGGTCAGATGGCCGCCGGGGGACGCCAGCCGTCGGATCCGCCCAGGACGGCATCCGGCGTAATCCGTTCCGCCTCCGCGTCGGTGAGGCGCTTTTCCCGGGGATTCCGGAGGGAGAGATCCGCCCGGGCGCCCCGGGTTTTCCATTCCCCGTACCGCCCGGTGATGATCCGGGTTTCGTCCCAGTCGGTGAAGCCCTCCGGCGCGACGCGGGCATCCATCTCGCAGTCCAGGAAGAGGGTGGCGGAACCGGCGCGCCAGGGGCGGCCCAGAAAGGCCTGACCTTCCGGGCAGGAGCCCGTCAGGCGGCAGCGATGGAAGACGAAGCCGAAGGGCTGGCCGGCATGGGTGTTGGCCGCGGTGTACCAGCCGCCCCGTTCGTCCATGAACAGGGTGCAGGATTCAAACCAGCAGGTATAGGAGCCGAAGATGAAGTCCACGTCCCCCTGGATATAGCAGTTTTCAAAATACTGCCGGCTGCGGGACAGGTGGCCGTCCTGCACCAGGGGAACCTGCTCGGCGCGGCCCTGGCGGGCGCCCAGATCCGCGACCACGTCCGGGATGCGCAGGGGGCCGCAGTACAGCGTGTCCTGATGGGCGATCATGCGGCAGTTCCGCCAGATGCCCCGGTCCCCGGCGGCATAGACCGCCACCGCCTGGCCGACGGTCCGGCCGTCTCCGGCGTCATTGCGGATGCAAAGGTTTTCCACCTCCACATCGTCGGCGTTGATCATCAGGGTCCAGGAGCGGAAGGTGGTGCGCTCCGTGCCGTCGGGATGCATCTCCAGGGCATAGGAGGACCAGGTGAGCACGGTTTCCTCCGGATCCTCCCCGAGGATTCGGACGTGATCCCGGTTGACGATGACCCGCTCCCGGTAGATGCCTTTCCGGACCAGAATCAGGTGCTGCCCGGCGGAGGGCTCCTCCGGCAGGGCGTCGACTGCGGCCTGCAGGCTGGTATACTGACCGCTGCCATCCTGCGCTACGATAATTTTCATGGGAATGCCTCCAGAATTTGTTTTTTTACAGTATATCATTCCGAAAGGCCCTGAATCAATCCCCGGCCGCCGCAGCCGCGGACGCGATACGGGCGCAGCCGGCCCGCGCGCCGTTTAAGCGGCGGCTGCGCTGCCTGCCGGCGAGCAAATCGCCTTGCGTTTTTTGTTTTTTATGGTAAAATAGCAGCAGAAAAACAACCGGAGGATATCGAGATGTTCAAAAATCTGACCAAGGCTGAAAAATCCTGGGTCCTCTATGATGTGGGCAATTCCGCCTTCACCATGCTGGCCTGCTCCCTGATTCCGATCTGGTTCAAGGCCCTTGCCATCGGCGAAGGCCCCGGAAAGATTACCGGGGACCAGGCTACGGCGTATTATTCCATCGCCGTCGCGGTGGTCACGGTGGCGGTCGCGCTGCTGGGGCCGGTTCTCGGAGCCATTGCCGACCATAAGGACAAGAAGAAAATCTTCTTTACCACGACGGTTTCCATCGGCGTGATCGGCTGCATCCTCAACGGCTTTGCCGCCGGCTGGGTCGCCTTCATCGTGATCTATGTTCTTTCGAAGATTTTCTATTCCGCCTCCCTGACCTTCTATGATTCGATGCTCAATGACGTCACGACCGAGGACCGGATGGACCAGGTTTCCTCCTACGGCTTTGCCTGGGGCTATATCGGATCCTGCATTCCCTTCACCGTCGCGCTCATCGCCTATGTTCTCGGCCCGGACGCCCAGATGATGGGCCCGGTCAATGAGGCGGGCGTCAGGATGGGCATCCTGCCCGGCAATCTGTCAAAGATTATCGGCTTTGCCGTCACCGGCATCTGGTGGTTCCTGGTGTCCATGCCGCTGATCAAAAACTACCGGCAGATCAACTATGTTGAAACCGAAAAGCATGCCATCAGCGCCGCCTTCAAAAAAATCGGCCGCACCCTGAAAACCATCGCGCTGCATGACAAGAAGGTCCTTTTCTTCCTGATCGCCTTCTTCCTTTACATCGACGGCGTCGGCACGATTATTGACAACTGCATCAATATCGGCACGGATCTGGGGCTGAACACGGTCGGACAGGTGATTTTCCTCCTCGCGACGCAGGTGGTCGCCTGGGTCGGCTCCCTGGTTTTTGCCTCCCTTTCGAAGAAGTACCGCACGGTTCCGCTGATCCTGGTATGCATCGTCGGCTACTTCTGCGTCTGCCTCTACGCGCTCACCCTGAGCACCATCTGGCACTTCGGCATCCTGGCCTTCGGCGTGGGCTGCTTCCAGGGCTCCATCCAGTCCCTTTCCCGGTCCTACTATTCCAAGATTATTCCGCCGGAAAATTCCGGCGAGTATTTCGGCATCTACGACATCTTCTCCAAGGGCGCGTCCTTCCTGGGCTCCGCGGTCATCGCCTGGGTCAAGCTGGC
>CAMNKK010000066.1 GCA_946542235.1 uncultured Clostridia bacterium
CGACCTCCAGCGTGACAGGCTGGCGCTCTAACCAACTGAGCTACCGGGCCAGATATCAGTGGAAACAACAGGGCTCGAACCTGTGACCCCTTGCTTGTAAGGCAAGTGCTCTCCCAGCTGAGCTATGCTTCCGCACCGGCCGCATTGCTGCTTCGGGACTCCCTCACAAGCGGCTTTGCTAATATAACCCATTTTCATCTCCTTGTCAAGCAGTTTCGGAAAGAAAAATGACCATTCTGGTAAATTTCTCTGTGAACCGTGTTTGTCATGAAATTGTAACAATTCTGTCCTTGACGGGAAAATGGAAAGGTGGTAGCCTATCCACCGGTGGGTCTTTAAGGCGGCACGAGATGCCGACAAGATGCGACCGGCAGTTTTGTTTGATCGTGGCTTGCGGCTGAAGTGCGCAAGCCGTTTCTTTTGCCCTGAAGGCCCTCCGAAAAATATGAGGGAGGTCCTTTATTCATGAAACTGGTGTATGGTGTCAGTGACAAGCCCCCGCTGAAAAAGAATCTGGTCTATGCATTCCAGCAGCTGCTGGCCATCATGGCGGCGACCCTTCTGGTTCCCATGCTGGTGGACTTCAGCGGAACCTATATGAGTGAGCCTGCCGCGCTGTGCGGCGCCGGCTTCGGCACCCTGTTCTATCTCTTCGTGGCGACGAAGAAAAAGAGCCCCGTCTTCCTCGGTTCATCCTTCGCCTTCATCAGCCCGCTGGTCGGCGCTGTCTCCTTCGGCTTCCTGGGTATTTTCCTGGGCGCGGTTTTTGCGGGTCTCGTCTATGTGCTCATCGCTCTGATCATCAAGAAGACCGGCTCCGCCTGGGTGAACCGCCTGCTTCCCCCTGTGGTGATCGGCCCCACGGTAGCCCTGATCGGTCTGAGCCTGTGCGGCAGCGCTGTCAACAACCTGAACAACACCGCTGGCGGCAGCTATAACCTGGTCGCCATCGCGGTTGGTATCTTTGCCTTCTTCGTCACGGTCTACGCATCCGTGAAGGGCAGCAAAAACATGAAGATGATCCCCTTTATGATCGGGATTGCCTGCTCCTACGTGCTGGCTTTGATCCTGACGCTGATCGGCAACGCCACCGGTGTGGAAGCCCTGAAGCTCATCGATTTCTCCAACTTTGAGGGAATGCAGCTGTTCAAGGTCCCGCGCTTCACCTTCCTGGGTATTTTCGGAGCCTATCCGGATGCGCCGAACAAGATTGCATCCTTCTCCGATGTGATCAGCATTTTCGTCCTGTTCGCTCCGGTGGCCCTTGTCACCCTGGCCGAGCACATTGCCGACCACAAGAACCTTTCCTCCATTATCGAGCATGACCTGATCACCGATCCCGGCCTGGATCGCACCCTGATCGGCGACGGCGTCGGATCCATCATCGGTTCCTTCTTCGGCGGATGCCCCAACACCACCTACGGCGAATCCGTAGGCTGCGTAGCCATCACCGGCAACGCCTCCGTCAGCACAATCGCGATCGCTGCGGTCTACTGCATCCTGCTCAGCTTTGTGGATCCCTTTGTCACCCTGATTGAGTCCATCCCGATCTGCATCGTCGGCGGCGTCTGTATCGCCCTGTACGGATTCATCGCTGTTTCCGGTCTGAAGATGCTGCAGCCTGTGGACCTGAATGACAACCGCAACCTGTTTGTGGTGGCTGCGATCCTGGTGCCCGGCATCGGCGGCCTGACGCTGAATTTCGGCGCAATTACCATCTCCTCCGTTGCCACCGGTCTGATCCTGGGCATTCTGGTAAACGTGATCTTCAACAGGAGAAAGGAGAAAGCCTGATTCCTGTCCGGCTTTCTGCCGCCCTGAATACGCAGATAAACCGGGGGCTCTCCGTTGGAAAGTCCCCGGTTTTTATCTTCATGGGAGGAAGTAGGAATGGTCCTGAAATCTGTCATCATGGATGAGTCTGCCATCAGGCGCAGCATGACGCGGATCACCCATGAAATCATTGAGAAAAACAACGGGACGGATGATCTGTGCCTGCTGGGTATCCGCCGGAGGGGAGTTTCCCTGGCCGCGATGCTGCGGGATAATCTGAAGAAGTTTGAAGGAAAGGACGTCCCCTTCGGCAGCGTGGACATCAGCCTGTACCGGGATGACCTGACAGAGCTGAACGATCTGCCGGAAACCGGAAAAAGCGAGATTCCCTTCGATATCAGCGGGAAAAAGCTGATTCTGGTGGACGATGTGATCTACACCGGCCGGACAGCCCGGGCCGCGATTGATGCCGTATTCCATCACGGCCGGCCCAGGCTGGTGCAGCTGGCGGTTCTCATCGACCGGGGGCACCGGGAGCTGCCCATCCGGCCGGACTTTGTCGGAAAGAATATCCCCACCAGCCACACCGAGATGGTATCGGTCATGGTGGAGGAATATGACGGGAAGATGGAAGTCGATCTGTATCAGCTGTAAGCCAGTCCGTGAAGCTGCAGGCGGAGCGTTCGCTCCGCCTTTTTTCATTCTTTTCCGATTTGTTTTCTTTCTTTTCCGATTTGATCAGTTGACTTTTACCCGCTTCTTTTTTAGAATGGAAAGTACAGAAAACTTGTTCCAAGGAGGATTCGAAAAGTGCTTTCACTGAATGAAAACGGACTCCGGGACCCCAAAGAATGGCTGGAAAAAGGATATACGCTGCCTGCTTTTGACAGGGCAAAGATGATCGCCAGGACGAAGGAAGCCCCTGTATGGGTGCATTTCGGCGCGGGAAACATCTTCCGGGCTTTCCAGTGCGCCGGCATGCAGAAGATGCTGAATGAAGGCAAAGCGGACACCGGGATTATCGCGGTCGAAGGCTTTGACTACGAGATCGTCGAAAAGGGCTATCGCCCCAATGACAACTACTCTCTGCTGGTGACGCTGAAAGCGGACGGCTCGGTCGAAAAGACCGTGATCGGCTCCATCGCCGAGTCCTGCATTCTGGACAGCGAAAATGCCGCCGAATTTGATCATCTGAAGCAGATCTTTGCTTCCCCCTCTCTCCAGATGGCAACCTTCACCATCACCGAGAAGGGCTATGCAGTCCGGGACGCGAAGGGAGATATCGCGCCGGCCATCGCCGCCGACCTGGCCGCCGGTCCGCAGGCACCCCAGAGCTATCTGGGAAAGGTCGCCGCGCTGCTGTACGCGCGCTATCAGGCCGGCGCGCTGCCCATGGCCCTGGTCAGCACGGATAACTGCTCTCACAACGGTGAGAAGCTCTTCCAGGCGATCCGCACCTTTGCGGAAGGCTGGAAGGACGCCGGCTTCCTGGCCTATGTGTCCGATCCCGCGAAGGTTTCCTTCCCCTGGTCCATGATCGACAAGATCACACCCCGCCCGGACGCTTCCGTGGAAGCCATGCTGCGGGCGGACGGCCTGCAGGGGCTGGATCCCGTGATTACATCCAAGCATACCTATATCGCCCCCTTCGTCAACGCGGAGGAAAGCGAATACCTGGTCATCGAGGACGCCTTCCCGAATGGCCGCCCCGCGCTGGAGGCCGCCGGCTTCCTCTTCACCGACCGGGACACCGTCAACAAGGTGGAGCGGATGAAGGTGACCACCTGCCTGAATCCGCTGCATACCGCCCTGGCGGTCTACGGCTGCCTGCTGGGCTATACCCGGATCAGCGAGGAAATGAAGGACGCTGATCTGGTCCGGCTGATCAAAACCATCGGCTACACCGAGGGGCTGCCGGTGGTGACGGATCCCGGCGTCATCAGTCCGAAGGACTTTATTGACACGGTTGTAAACGTCCGGCTTCCCAACCCCTTCATGCCGGATACGCCCCAGCGCATCGCCTGCGATACCAGCCAGAAGGTTCCGATCCGGTTCGGCGAGACCATCAAGAGCTATCTGGCGGATCCGGCCCGGGATGCGGGCTCCCTGAAGGCCATTCCCCTGGCCATCGCGGGATGGCTGCGGTACCTGCTCGGGGTGGATGACAAGGGCGAAGCCTTTGAGATAAGTCCCGATCCCCTGCTTCCCCGGCTGCAGGAAGCCCTGGCCGGAATCACGCTGGGCCAGCCCGCCACCGCGGAAGGAAAGCTGGATGCCCTGCTGGCGGACGCGACCCTGTTCGCCACCGACCTGACCAAAACGCCCCTGGCGGAGAAGATCAGGGCGGATTTCGCCGCCATGCTGGCCGGCCCCGGCGCGGTTCGCAAAGCCCTGCAAAGCCTGTAATAAATCCGGACAGAATACACACGGACAGCCCGCGGAATTCGCGGGCTGTCCTTCTGTCCGCTTTTCCGCGGACGAATCATTCCTCCTGCTGAAAACAGCGGCCGGGCTTTTTGCCCGGCCGCTGCTGCCGTTTATTCAGCAGGATTCGCCTGATCAGCGAATCAGGGTGATATTGCGGAAGAGGCTGACCAGCGTGTTGGCCACAGTGGACATGGTCTTGATGAAGATGTCCAGCGCCACGCCCACGACGTCCTTGCGGGTGTCGCCGACGGTATCGCCGGTCACGGCAGCCTTGTGGGCCGCAGAGCCCTTTCCGTGGCCCTTCAGGGCGCCGGATTCAATATACTTCTTGGCGTTGTCGAAGGCACCGCCGGAGTTGCCCATGAAGATCGCCCGCGGAATGGCAACGATGGTAGCGCCGATCAGCAGACCGCCGACGAACTCCACGCCGAAGACGAAGCCGCCGATGACCGGGATGACCATCGCCAGCACGGAGGGAACCAGCATCTTGCGAAGGGCTTCCTTGGCAGCCAGCTTGATCATCTTGTTGTAGTCCGGGGTCTTCTTGCCGGCCAGGACTTCAGGCGTCAGCTGCTTGTCGCCTTCGTCGGCCATCAGCTTGGCGGAGTCAATCGTGTTATCCGTCAGCATAGCCGCGAAGTATTCCACCAGAGCGCCGCCGATGATGGCGCCGGCCACGACGACGAAGCTGGCGATATTCAGGTCAGGCGTGCCCTGGGAATAGGTTCCTACATAGGAAACGATCAGGCTGACCGTCGCGAAGGCGGCGGAACCGATGGCAAATCCCTTGCCGACGGCCGCGGTGGTGTTGCCCACAGCGTCCAGCTTGTCGGTGATGGTCCGGACCTCATGGGGCAGGTGGCAGCTCTCCGCCAGGCCGCCCGCGTTGTCCGCGATGGGGCCGAAGGCGTCGATGGAAACCGTCGCACCGACGAAGGCCAGCATGCCCAGCGCCGCCAGCGCCACGCCGTAGATGCCCGCCAGCTTGCCGGATACGAACAGGGCCAGACCGATCACAACGACGGGCAGCAGCACGCTGCGGGAGCCGACCGCGTCGCCCTTGGTTACGACGAAGGCTTCTCCTTCGGGAGCCATCTCGGCCAGCATGCGGGTGGGCTTATAGTCGGTGGAGGTGTAATACTCGGTAATGGAGCCGATGGCCACGCCGCTGGCGATACCCAGCACGGCGCAAAGCCAGGGGCTGATCCAGCCGGCTGCCCAGCCCAGCTGCTGCAGCACGGCGCCGTCAATCTTGCTGAAGATGATCCAGGCGCCGACAAAGCCCAGCACCAGGGTCAGCCCGGCGGAGATCCAGGTCGCCAGATTCAGCTCACGGGAAGGGTTGTTGCCCATCTTCTTGAAGGCCGCATAGAGCAGGCCCAGCAGGCAGCCCAGCAGGCCCAGGCCGGCCATGGCCACAGGATACTGGGTCAGGGCATTGAAGACAGAAGCATCCAGACCGGAGTGCTGATGGAACACGACCACGGAGATCATCAGCGCGGCAGCCACGGTCGCCACGAAGCTTTCCAGCAGGTCGGAGCAGTTGCCGGCGATATCGTTCACGTTGTCGCCGATGAAGTCGGCAATGACATTCGGCACGCGGCTGTCATCCTCAGGCAGGTCATTCCGGACCTTGGCCAGGATATCCGCGGAGATGTCGGCAGCCTTGGTGTAGTTGCCGCCGGCCACACGGTTGAACATGGCCACCAGGGAGCAGCCCAGGCTGTAGGTGGAAATATGCATGATGGTCGGATTGATGCCTTCCAGGGTGGTAATCAGTCCGCCGCCCGTCGCCGCGGGATCCACGTTGCCGAAGATCAGCAGCACGGCCACGAAGCCCAGCAGGCCGAAGGCCTGGACGCTCAGACCGGAGATGGAGCCGCCGCACAGGGCGACCTTCACGGTCTCCCCGATGGACATGCTTTCCCGCGCCTTATTGGCCGTACGCACATTGGCGTAGGTCGCGCTTCTCATGCCGAGTACGCACACAACGCTGCTCATCAGGGCGCCCAGCAGGAACGTAATGCCGCTGGTCCGCTCGACGAACAGGCTCAGCACCAGCGCCAGAATCACCACGACGATGGCGATCGTCCGGTACTCGGTCTTCATGAAGGTGTTGGCACCGCTGCGGATAATTCCAGCCATCTCCACCATTTCCGGCGTACCTTCCGGCATCTTTTTGATGCGGCTGTAGTTCCAGAAAACGTAGCAGATCGTGGCGGCAATCACGCACAGCGTGATGATATACCACACAGACATAAACAGAACCTCCCATTCTTCCTTGCAGGAATTATATTCTGTCATTCCCGCTTCAAATGATCTGTCTCAGGGCAGATCAGCTGAAGCGGAAAAGCACAGCTATTTTAGCCCTGAACTCCTTTTTCGTCAATGTACGATTCGGGATTTCAGGGTATTCCGCCGGGGCTTGATTCAATGGTTTCTCCTGCTTCCGGATCCCGCGCTCCCGGTCTTTCCGGAGCATGGATTCCTTCCGCCGCCGGTTAGTTTTCTTCCTCCGCGTCCACGAGGGTCAGAAAATGATTGAAGGCCTTGTCGGCTTCCTCATCCTCGACAGTCACATAGGTGTCGTTTCCGTCCTCGTCCTCGACGATTTTCAGGATGAAGACCTCCATGGATTCAGGATCTTCCTCCTCGGTGGGATCCGCGACAGCCAGATATTGCTGCCCATCCAGCTCAAAGGAACCCATCAGCTCGAAGACCTGCGTCTCCCCTTCCTCGTCCACCAGTTCGATCAAACCATCATCCTCATCCAGGTTTTCTTCCAATTCTTCCGGATTTTCTTCCCGGGCTTCGTCCAGGTTTTTGAAATCATCCGCCATGCCTTTTTTCTCCTTTCGTTTTCTTGCCTTCTGCTTTTGCCGCAGCCCATTTTTTCAGGGCTGTTTCCGCTCCTCCAGCCACTGCTGCAGGATGACCGCGGCGGCGACCTTGTCCACATTCTGCTTTCTGCCGGCCCGGCTCATGCCATCCTCCAGCAGGGCTTCCTCCGCGGTGACCGTCGTCAGCCTTTCATCCTGAAAAAAGACCTTCAGCCCCCGCTTTTCCACCTGAGCACAGAACTGGCGTACCTTTTCCGCCTGGAAGCCCTCGCTGCCGTCCATGTTCAGCGGCAGCCCGGACAGGACCTCGTCCGTTTCATACCGGTCGCACAGCTCCCTGATCCGCCTGCAGTCCGGCCCCCAGCCAACCCGGTGAATAACCTCCACCGGAGTCGCGATCGTACGGGTAGGATCCGATACGGCCACGCCGATCCGGGCATCCCCCACGTCCAGGCACAGAATCCTCTTGTTCATACAAAGCTCCATTCCCGGGCCGGGCGCGGCCGGAAAAACGATCAGGGAGGCAATTCGGCCTCCCTGATATGTGTCAAAATCAGTGGCTTTCCCGGCGCGGGGGGCGGCGGCTGCCGTTTTCCCGGCGGGCGGGAGCGTTATTCTCGTATACGATATCGTTCCGGACCAGATTGATCCGGCCCTGGGCGTCAATTTCATTGACCCGTACTTCCAGCTCGTCTCCGATATTGACCACATCTTCCACCTTTTCCACCCGGTGATTATCCAGCTTGGAAATATGGATCATGCCGTCCTTTCCGGGAGCCAGTTCCACGAAGGCGCCGAAGTTCATGATGCGTACGACCTTGCCGGTAAACACATCGCCCACTTCGATATCCTTCGCGATTCCCTCGATGATCTTCTTCGCCTTGGCGGCCGCTTCGGAATCGGGAGTGGAGATGAACACGCGTCCGTCGTCCTCGATATCGATCTTCACACCGGTTTCGGCAATGATCTTGTTGATCATCTTTCCGCCGGGCCCAATCACCTCACGGATCTTGTCCGGGTTGATCATGAAGTTGATGATCTTGGGTGCATAGGGGCTCAGCTCTTCCCTGGGCTGTCCGAGGGTATCCAGCATGATCTTCAGGATATGCAGGCGGCCCTGCAGCGCCTGAGCCAGCGCCTGCTGCAGGATGGCGCGGTTGATTCCCGCGATCTTGATATCCATCTGCAGGGCAGTGATGCCGTTCATGGAACCGGCAACCTTGAAGTCCATATCGCCCAGGAAGTCTTCCAGGCCCTGGATATCGGTCAGAACAGCCAGCCTGCCGCTCTCCTGATCGGTGATCAGGCCCATGGCCACACCGGCAACCGGCGCGTGAATCGGAACGCCGGCATCCATCAGGCTCAGCGTGCTTCCGCACACGGAAGCCATGGAGCTGGAACCGTTGGAGCTCAGGATTTCGCTCACCAGACGCATCGCATAGGGGAACTCTTCCTCAGAGGGAATCACAGGAATCAGGGCCCGCTCCGCCAGGGCGCCGTGGCCGATCTCGCGGCGGCCGGGGCTCTTCAGGCGGCCCGCTTCGCCGGTGGCGTACGGGGGCATATTGTACTGATGAATATAGCGCTTGAAGGTTTCGGTGTTGCTCAGCCCGTCCAGCGTCTGGCCTTCGGACACCGTGCCCAGGGTGGTCACGGTCAGGGCCTGGGTCTGGCCGCGGGTGAAAATCGCGGAGCCGTGGGTCCGGGGCAGCACGCCCACGTCGCACCAGATGGGCCGGATCTCGGTCACCTTCCGTCCGTCGGGGCGGATTCCCTCGTTCAGGATCCTGGCGCGCATGACTTCCTTGTTCAGGTAGTACAGGGCGTCCTCGATTTCGCTTTCCCTTTCCGGGAACCGGTCAGCCAGAGCGGCCAAGGTTTCTTCCTTCACCTGGGCTTCGCGCTGCTGGCGCTCCTTGCGCTCGAAGGTCTCATAGACCCACTTGCACTTCTCCAGGGCGAATTCACGGACAGCGGCCTTGATGTCGTCTCCGGTGGTGATCAGCGGAACGACTTGCTTTTCCTTGCCGATTTCAGCCACGATCTGCTTCTGGAAGGCAACCAGCTTCTTGATCTCCTCATGGCCGAACAGAATCGCGTCCAGCATGGTGTCTTCGCTCAGCTCATTGGCGCCGGCTTCGACCATCATGATCGCTTCTTCGGTGCCCGCCACGTACAGGCTCAGATCGCTGGCCGCGCGCTGGGCTTCATCGGGGCAGATCACAAACTGGCCGTTTACCCGGCCGACCAGTACCGCGCCGGTGGGGCCATTCCACGGAATGTCGGAAACAGCCAGGGCGATGGAGGAACCGATCATGGCCGGAATTTCCGGCGGCACGTCCTGCTCTACGCTCAGAATGGTCACGACCACCTGGACGTCGTTCCGCATGCCCTTGTTGAACAGGGGGCGGAGGGGACGGTCGATCAGCCGGCAGGTCAGGGTCGCCTTATCGGTGGGGCGGCCTTCCCGCTTGATGAAACCGCCGGGGATCTTTCCGACGGAATACTGTTTTTCTTCCACATCGACTGCAAGGGGGAAGAAATCAACGCCCTCTCTCGGCGTCGGGGCCATGGTGGCGTTCACCATCACCACGGTATCGCCCAGGTGCACCCAGACAGAACCGTTGGCCTGCTCGCAGTACCGGCCGAACTCCAGCGTCAGCTTTTTGCCGGCCAGGTCCATGGAATAGCATTTAGAATCCATTCTTTTTCTCCTTCTCTTTTCTCTCTCGTTCTCTTCTCTCCCACTGCGTTCCGCCGCATCCTCTCCGAAGCCGCCTTCCCTGGCAGCTCTTCAGCGGAACGCCCCCCTCCTTCCCGGGGAATCTTCCGATTCGGAAAAGGCGCGGAGTCCTTTTCTGAAAATCCGCCGGAAGTATTCGCTTCCGGCGGGATGATTCCTTCGATCAAGGGGTCCGGAAAACCTGAAAGGGCTGGATACCTTATTTACGCAGGTTCAGCCGGGCGATCAGCGTACGATAGCGCTCGATATCCGTCTTCTTCAGATATTCCAGCATGTTGCGGCGGCGGCCGACCATCAGCAGCAGGCCGCGGTTGGAATGAT
>CAMNKK010000067.1 GCA_946542235.1 uncultured Clostridia bacterium
TCGTGCTGTCTGTTTTTTCACCGTGCATATGCCCTGATGCTGATATGCCGGGGGAATTCCAAATCCGGTAATCCTATGGTATAATAGATGGAATTATTTCAGGAGGTACTGCCATGCGCCTTCCCGATCCTGTCCGCTCCCTTCTTTCCCGCCTTCAGGCCGCGGGCTTTTCCGCTTACGCAGTCGGCGGCTGTGTTCGGGATACGCTGCTGGGCAGGGAGCCCGGGGACTGGGATCTCTGCACATCCGCTATGCCGGAGCAGATGGAAGCGGTTTTCCGCGGTGAGCATGTGCTGGAAACCGGGCTCAGGCACGGTACCCTGTCCGTGGTGCTGAATCACGTTCCCTACGAGATCACAACTTATCGGGTAGACGGAGATTACACGGATCATCGCCATCCGGATTCCGTTTCCTTTGTGGACCGGATCGATCAGGATCTGGCCCGCCGGGATTTTACTGTCAATGCCATGGCCTGCGATCCTGACGGCCGGATTCTGGATCTTTTTGAAGGCAGGCAGGACCTGGATCGCCGCCTGATCCGCTGCGTCGGCATTCCCGCTCACCGCTTTGAGGAGGATGCGCTGCGGATTCTTCGGGCCCTTCGTTTTGCTTCCGTACTGGATTTTGCGATTGATCCGGATACCGATCAGGCAATTCATGCCCTGTATCCGACGCTGGAGAAGGTTGCCGCGGAGCGCATCCGGTCGGAGCTGGTCAAGCTGCTCTGCGGGCCCGGCGCCGGCCGCATTCTCCGGGCCTATTCGGATGTAATTACTTTCCTGATTCCCTGCCTGAAGCCGGCCGTCGGATATCAGCAGGATAATCCGCATCATCTGTATACCGTCTGGGAGCATACGGTCCGCGCCGTGGAAAATGTTCCCCCGGACCCCATCCTGCGAACAACCATGCTGCTGCATGACAGCGGAAAACCCTTCACCCGCACCACGGATGAAAAGGGGATCGGTCATTACAGAGGGCATCAGGCCGCCTCTGCCCGCCTGGCGGCGGAGGTGTTGAAAAAGCTGCGCTTTGACCGGGCATCCTCCGATCGGATTGTCCGCCTGGTGGAAGCCCACGACATTCCGCTCAGCACGGACCGGAAGCTGCTGCTTCGCCGTCTGAACCGCTTCGGCGAAGAGGATCTGAGGGCGCTCTTCCTGATTCATCGGGCGGACCGGATCGCCACAGGCACCCGGAATCCCGTCCATGCCCAGGAGCATATGGAAGCGCTGAACGCAGCGCTGGATGCGCTCCTGGCGGAAAAGCCCTGCTACTCCCTGAAGGATCTGCAGATCAACGGGAATGATCTGATGGCGCTGGGCATCCGTGGAAGGGATATCGGCCTGACCCTGGAGAATCTGCTGAACCGGGTCATCGAAGAATCGCTTCCGAATGAGAAAGCAGCGCTGCTGGCGGCGGTCCGCTGCGGCGACTAAAGAGCAGAGAAGAGGTATATGCAATGGAATTTCGAATGGAACATGACTCCATGGGCGAAGTCAGAGTCCCCGCGGACCGTCTCTGGGGAGCCCAGACCCAGCGCAGCCATGATAATTTTCCCATCGGCAGAGGAAAGGAAACCATGCCGGAGGAAATCATTCGCGCTTTCGCCGTCCTGAAACAGGCAGCCGCGGTTTGCAACCATGCGCTTCGCCCGGAAAGGATGACCCGGGAAAAGCTGGATGCCATCCGGGCCGCTGCCGGAGAAATCCTGGACGGTTATCATGACGCCGAGTTTCCCCTTGTCGTCTGGCAGACCGGGTCCGGAACCCAGACCAACATGAATGTGAATGAGGTCATTGCCAACCGGGGAAATCAGATTGCCGGAAAAAAGCTGCTCCATCCGAATGACGATGTCAATATGAGCCAGAGCAGCAATGATACCTTCCCGACCGCCATGCACATCGCGGCCGCGGAGATTCTCAGCCGCCGGGTAATCCCTTCCCTGCAGAAGCTGATCCATGCCATGGCCCGGAAGGAAACGGAGTTTGCCGGACTCCTCAAGTGCGGCCGCACGCATCTGCAGGACGCTGTACCGATTCTCTTCAGTCAGGAAATTTCCGGCTGGCGGGCCAGCCTGGAGCGGGATCTCTCGATGCTGGAGGCTTCCCTGCCCGGCCTGAGCCTGTTGGCGCTGGGAGGCACGGCGGTAGGCACGGGGCTGAATGCGCCAACCGGTTTCGATGAAAAGGTGGCGGAGGAAATATCCCGGCTTACCGGCATGTCTTTCTCATCGGATCCCAACAAGTATCACGCCCTCACCTCCCTGGATGAGATGGTCTTCGCGCATGGTGCCCTGAAAGCAGCCGCCATGGATCTGATGAAAATCGCCAACGATATCCGCTGGCTGGGCAGCGGCCCCAGAACGGGTCTGGGAGAGCTCATTCTGCCGGAGAATGAACCAGGCAGCTCCATTATGCCCGGCAAGGTCAATCCGACCCAGTGCGAGCAGGTCACCATGGTGGCCGCCCGGATCCTGGGCAACGATACGACGGTCTCCTTTGCCGCCAGCCAGGGCAATTTTGAACTGAATGTATTCCTTCCGGTGACAGCCTATTCCTTCCTCCAGAGCGCCCGGCTGTTTTCCGAAAGCACGGAAAGCTTTACGGATCGCTGTTTCTCAGGCCTGCAGGCCCGGGAGGACCGGATGCGGGAAAACGTGGAAAAAAGCCTGATGACCGTTACGGGGCTCAGTCCCCTGGTCGGGTATGAAAATGCCGCAAAAATCGCGCAGAAAGCCCACCGGGAAAATCTCACCCTGAAGCAGGCCGCCCTGTCTCTCGGCCTGATGACGGAAGAGGAATTCGATCGGAGTTTTCACCCGGAAAAAATGGTCTGATCCGACCGGAAGCGCAGAAAAAATCCTCCCCATTGTGCGGATGGGGAGGATTTTAGTTGCTTGATGTACGTTCCTTGTTTTAATTGTTCCGATGGACGGAGCCCGGTCTTACACCAGCTCCAGAATCACCATTTCGGCAGCGTCGCCGCGGCGCGGACCCAGCTTGTAGATGCGGGTATATCCGCCGGAGCAGTTCTTTTCCGCGTTCCGGGCCTTGTACTTGGGTCCGATTTCACGGAACAGCTTTTCCACCACGGGATGCTTGTTATCCTTGGTGCGCTCCCTGTATTCGGCCTTGTTCTCGTCGTCCTTCTTGGGCTCCTTCAGGTCATACAGGTAAGCCATCATCATACGGCGGGCATGCAGCTTGCTGGGAGCGTCGTTCTGCACTTCCAGCGTGATCAGCTGGCCCTTGTCATTATGGGTTTCCTTGGTGGCCGAGACCGTGTTGTCGCATTCGCGAATCGCCATCGTAATCATCTTGTCGGCGATGCGGCGAACTTCCTTCGCCTTGCTCACGGTGGTCTCAATCCGGCCATACCAGATCAGATTGGTCACCTGGTTGCGCAGCAGCGCCTTGCGCTGATCAGCCGTGCGACCCAGCTTGCGTTGGTTAGCCATGGGATTTTCCTCCTTCTGGTTACGCGCTCGGAATTATCGGTTCTCCTCGCGCTGTTACACTTATTCTTCGATGGGACGCAGACCAAGCCCGAGCGCTTCCAGCTTCTGCTGAACTTCTTCCAGGCTCTTGCGGCCAAGATTCCGGACTTTCATCATGTCGTCTTCGTTCTTCTGAACCAGCTCAGCAACGCTGTTGATGCCGGCTCTCTTCAGGCAGTTATACGCGCGGACGGAAAGATCCAGTTCCTCGATGGTCATCTCCAGAACCTTATCCTTCTTCTCTTCCTCCGGCTGCACCATGCTCACGGGAATCACCTGATCGGTCAGTCCCACAAAGAGCTCCAGGTGCTCCATCAGGATCTTGGCGGCTCCGCTGATGGCTTCTTCAGGCTTCAGGGTTCCGTTGGTCCACAGCTCCAGCGTCAGCTTGTCGTAGTCCGTGATCTGTCCCACACGGGTATCTTCCACCGTGTAGTTAACCTTCTTCACCGGGGTGTAGATGGAATCGATCGGGATCACGCCGATGGGCATGCTGGGATTCTTGTTCTTGTCCGCGCTGACATATCCGCGGCCCCGCTCAAGGGTCAGCTGCATCTGCAGGTGGGCATCCTCGTTCAGGGTGGCGATATGCAGATCCTTGTTTACAATTTCGACTTCATCATCCGTCTTGATATCCCCCGCGGTCAGTTCCATGGGGCCCTTGAAGTCAATCACGAGCTGCTTCGGTCCTTCGCAGAACATCCGGCAGGCCATTGTCTTCAGATTCAGGATGATCTCTGTCACATCTTCCTTCACGCCGGGAATCGTGGAGAACTCATGCTGCACTCCTTCGATGTGCACAGAGGAAACCGCTACGCCCGGAAGAGAGGAAAGCAGCACACGGCGCATGGAGTTGCCCAGCGTATGCCCGAAACCGCGCTCCAGGGGCTCGATGACAAACTTGCCATACTGGCCGCCCTGAGCTACTTCGACGCATTCGATCCGTGCCTTTTCGATTTCGACGATCATTGGTACCCTCCTCATTAGGTTCATGACACCGCGGCTTTCGCCGCCTGTCATTAACGGCTGTAGTACTCGACGATCATGTTCTCGGCCACTTCGAGGTCAATGTCCTCGCGGGTGGGCAGAGCGGCAACATTGCCGGTCAGGTTCGGAGCGTCAAAGCTCAGCCACTTGGGCGTCAGCACGGTGGTGCCTTCCCGCAGGCTCTTGAACATTTCGCTCTCGGCAGAACGGGGACGCAGCGTGATCACATCGCCCACCTTCACCTGGTAGGAAGGAATGTCCACCTTCTGTCCGTTCACACGGATGTGGCCGTGGCCGACCACCTGGCGCGCCATGCGGCGGGTCTTGGCCAGGCCCAGACGGAACACCACGTTGTCCAGCCGCAGCTCCAGCAGCCGCAGCATGTTATCGCCGGTGATGCCCTTCATGTTGGAGGCCTTCAGATAATACTTGTGGAACTGCTTTTCCTGTACGCCGTACACAAACTTAACCTTCTGCTTTTCCTTCAGCTGTGCACCGTACTCAGAGACCTTCTTCCGACGGTTTCCGCCGGGATTCCGGGTAGATTTCTTATTGCTATAGCCCATGACGGCCGGAGAAATGTCAAAGCTCCGGCACTTCTTGGCAATAGGTTCCTTATTGACAGCCATTCTTGCTTGTCCTCCTTCACATTAAACGCGACGGCGCTTGGGCGGACGGCAGCCATTGTGCGGAATGGGGGTGACGTCCTTGATCATGTTCACATCCAGACCGGCGGCCTGCAGGGAACGAATCGCGGCTTCGCGGCCGGATCCGGGGCCATTCACGTAGACTTCAACGGTCTTCAGACCATACTCCATCGCGGCCTTGGCAGCGGTCTCCGCAGCCATCTGAGCGGCGAAGGGCGTGCTCTTCTTGCTTCCGCGGAAGCCCAGCCCGCCGGCGCTGGCCCAGCTCAGGGCGTTGCCCTGGGTGTCGGTGATGGTGACGATGGTATTGTTGAAAGAAGACTTAATATGGGCGGCGCCGCGCTCAACCAGCTTGCGCTCACGGCGTTTCCGCGTAACCTTCTTAAGCTTTTGCTTAGGTGCCATGAATTTTTCTCCCTCCGTAACCCGCAGTGCCTGCGGGTTTCAATTCGAATTACTTGGTAGCCTTCTTCTTGCCGGCAATGGTCTTCTTGGGGCCCTTGCGGGTACGAGCATTCTGCTTCGTGTTCTGCCCGCGGACAGGAAGGCCATGACGATGACGAACGCCACGGTAGCAGCCGATTTCAATCAGGCGCTTAATATTGAGGGACACCTCACGGCGGAGGTCGCCTTCCACCTTCAGGTGATGCTCAATGTATTCACGCAGCTTGCTGATTTCAGTCTCGGAGAGATCCTTCACCCGGGTGTCCGGATTGATGCCGACTTCCGCCAGCAGCTTCTGCGACGTAGTCAGTCCGATGCCGTAGATATAGGTCAGGCCGACTTCAACGCGCTTTTCTCTGGGCAGGTCAACGCCTGCAATGCGTGCCATGTGTGTCTTACACCTCCATCAATTCTTGACCTGTGGTCAAATGGGGAAAACAATGCGGATACACTCCGCGGAACGGATCTTCCGTCAGCCCTGTCGGAAGAATCCCGGATCCGGTTCCGTTGTCCTTCAGCCTTCCGGCCTCCGATCCTCCCCGGAATCCAGCTGTCCCGTCCTCCGCGGCAACCCTGTCGCGGTCCGCCGGATCCAGCTTCCGTTGGCCCCTGGTGAAAGCAGGCGCACAACAACGCCACCCGGCCGCTATGGAAGGCGCGGCAGGACAGCGCATCAAAGAGACGTATGGGTCAGCCATCGGAACATATGTCAGATCAACATATGCAGCCGCCCGACAGCCAACCGGGCTAACTATTGGATATTATCACAGGAAATGCCGAAAAGCAACTGTTTCTCTGAAAAAATTCTTAAATTTCTGTTAAATTATCCGTTGGATCCGTTTGCTTGTCTTTCGGGGGAATTTCTGATAGAATCCCTGAGTAAAAATACTCGCAGGCCGCGCTCCGCTCGGGCTGCTTCATTCGGTACTGGAGGCAGAACATGGAAAAGCTTTATACAGAGGAATACCTGGCCGCTCTTCAGGGACAGATCCGCCGCCGTCGTCTCGTCCTGCTCGCAATCGTCGCTGTGTGTCTGGTTGGCCTCGTTTTGCTGCTCATGACGGACAACGGGAAGGAAAACCGGCCCGTGGTGCCGGCCACACTGGCGTTGATCCTAACCGGCGCGGTGATCATCTTTTTCTGGGATATGCTGATTCGCCCCCTCACAGCCTATGCCCGCCATGTGGATGCTTCCCTCCACGGGCGTTTCCATGAAACTACAGTGGTTTTTGACCATCTGAATGAAGAAACCTCCATGGTGGAAGGCGTCGCCTATCGGGATCTGATCTTCCTGGGCGAAGCGGACAAGCATGGAGACAGAGACCGGATGTTCTACTGGGATCAGGAGCTTCCCCTGCCGGATTTCAAGCAGGGGCAGGAAATCTCCGTCCAGTATTTTGACCGCTTCATCACCGGATATCAGGTGCTCTGATTCCGCTTTCCTTTATTACTTTTGAAGCCGTGCAGAAAAAGAGGTCCGCGTGCCCGGGTTTTCCCGGACATCCGCGGGCCTCTTTTATGATACGGCAGCGGTCACTAAGATACCGTTGCGGCCGTAAAGGAGATGATGCACTCTACGCCCTGTTCTTTCTCCATGATCCGGCTGAACCGCACATGGCACTTCACCGGATGCCCTTCCTTCGGGGTGAGCAGGTAAAGTCCGTTCCACCTGGAAAGCGAGTCATAATTCCTCAGCATTTTTTCATACAGATCATCGCCGTCCATATTCTGTATATGCAGCTTCCGCTCCACCAGCATCTGCCGGAAGGTATTCTCATCCATTCCCAGAGACTCCTCCAGCCCATAGCAGGCAATCTCGATGGAGCTCAGATCCCGGATATTGTGGATAAACACAATGCAGTCCGTGGAATACTTTTCCAGCAGATGCATCCGGTTCCGCAGATGCATTACTTCCGTGATGTCAATAATAACAGACTGCCAGCAGACTTCCCCATACTGATCCGTCACCCTGCTCTGATCCGCCACATATCGGTAGGTCCCGTCCCTGTGCAGAATCCGGTATGGACTCACCTTTCGGGAGTGTCCCGCAAGTATTTCTTTCGATTCCTTTCTCACGGTTTCCCGATCATCCGGATGAATCATTTCCTCCATCCGGTTATGGAAGCGGTTCATGATATCGCCCCGGCTGTACCCGAGCATATCCAGGAAGGTCTGACTGATGTACAGGAATTCATATCCCCCCTGCAGGCTGGATCGGTAATACCCTCCGGGCAGCTCCTGATTGATGTACTGCAGCTCCGTCATGTCCCGGCAGGAACCGTAGAATATTTTTCCCTCGTCCGTTTCCTGCAGATAGTAGGCATGCACCTGTATCCAGAAAATGGACCCGTTTGGTTTGAAAACCCGCACGATCTCGACAGCTCCGTTCACCCGGTCCCGCTCAGCCTGTTCCAGCATGCGGAAAAACCGCTCCCGGTCATCCGGGTGGAAGAAGTTCTGAATATGGTATCTTCTGGCTTCCAGCACATCCGATGCAAGCCCGATCAGCTCCACAAACTGCTGATTGAACCGGATAATGTTCACATCCCGATCCTTCAGGCAGTAAAACGCCACGGGGCCGAGAATATTGTTCAGCATATTGTCGGAATAGATATTGTTATCCAGAAATTCCCGGATGTGAACCTGCTGGTTCCGCTGAATCGTAATTCCCCCGAAGTCCACCATGTCCGGCTTCTGCATCAGGCTGACAAACTCTTCCTTCAGCATAGGATGGTAGTAGAAGAATCCCTGGATATACCTGCATCCCATATCCTTCAGGAACTGGACCAGCTCCTGGTTCTCCACCCCTTCTACAATCACCGGAATGTCAAGGGATTTCGTCATGCTGATCACGGATTCCAGAATGTTGACGCCCTTTCTTTCCTCTCCTACGGAAAAGCGCAGGAACTGGGCATCCAGCTTGATGACATCCACTTTTACGGACCGGAGCATGTTCAGAGAGGAATAGCCGCTCCCAAAATCGTCCATCAGAATCTGGAAGCCGTCCTTCCGAAGCCTGGAGATGGTTTCCTGAACCCGTTCCGAATCCTCTATATAGGCGGATTCCGTAATCTCCACCTTGATCAGATCATGGGAAATCTGATGCTTTTCCGTCAACTCGTTCAGCACTTCCGCCACATCCACGGAGTAAAGATCGATCCGGCTGACGTTGACCGATATGGGAACCGGTCGGATCCCGCTGTCCAGCATTTCCCGCAGCCAGGCGCAGACCTGTTCCCAGATCCGGATATCCAGGTTCGTCACCACACCGTATTTTTCAAGCACAGGGATAAACCGGCTCGGCGGAACAAATGTGCCGTCCTTGCGTCTCCATCTGGCCAGGGATTCTGCTCCGACGATGCGTCCGCTGCTGGCGATGATCTGCGGCTGCAGGTAGAAATCAATCTCATCCCTGTCCATCGCTTCCGTGAATTCGCTCAGCAGTTTGAACTCTTCCACATGCCGCTCATGCAGTTTCGGGTCATACACCCGGATATGATACTGCAGATCGTCCTTGATTTCCTCCGCCGTCAGGGCAGCCCGGTTAAACATCTCTGTCGCCCCGGCCCGATCCTCATCCGTCAGGCAGATTCCGAGAATCGGAAAGAACCCGCTCGTTCCGGAAAGGCCGTCAATCTCCGCCCGCAGGCGGTTGAACAGCGTTTCAATTCTTGCTTTTTCAAAAGGAATGCAAAGACCGAAGTCATCCTGTCCCCGATAGCAGGCGTATCCTCCCCGTTCCTGAGCTTCCTGATACAGGATTTCTCCGAACCGGATCAGCAGCTGTTCGCCCTTTTCCTGCCCGTTCAGCTCCAGAAACAGTTTGTAGTGCTTGATGTCTATCGCAATCAGACACCATTGTCCTTTCGATTGTCTCAGCAGGTCGTCGCACATGGAGAGGAAGCTGTTCTCTGACAGCAGGTCCGGCAGCAGCCCCCGCATATGTTCGGAAGCCTCGTTGACAGCAAAGCGTCCCTGCTCCCGATCCTGAATCTCCTGAATGTCAAAGACATAAAGATATACCGTATCCTCCGGCAGCCCATATCTTTCTCCGCTGATCAGCAGATGCTGCATTCGCCGCCAGTTTCCGTTCATTGTCAGATATCGGATTTCAGCGGACAGCACCCCTGCCGGCTTTGCATCCCGCAGCCTGGCCATCATCGTGGCGCCGTCCATCAGCCGCAGATGGATCTCCCGATCCTCCGGGTGCACCATGTGGGTGGATGCGTACTCCAGAAGCTGATGAAAGACATTGCTCAGCACGGGAGTAAAAAACTTTCCTTCCACATGAAAGCGGATTTCATAACGATCCGCCCCCGGATGGATCTCAATCAGTTCATCATAAGCGCTATATCCCAGCTGTTCCAGCAGCCGGTCCGCGGGGGAAGAGGAAATCAGCCTTTCCAGAAACGGAAGCATCTGTCTCCTCCTTTCCTTTTTTTGTCATAAACCTGCAATCCGTACAAGACAAATCTCTTTCAATTGTCAATATAACAGATTTTTTATTCCTTCGCAAGCAAATTATT
>CAMNKK010000068.1 GCA_946542235.1 uncultured Clostridia bacterium
TCCACGTCGATCAGCGTGCTGTACAGGCCGTTGACCCGCTGGTATTTCCACAGGGACAGCACCTGATCCTTCCAGGCGGAGCGGATCATCCGCATGGCGGCGTTCTCCCGCTTCGTGATGTCGTACAGCTCGATGGCCGAGGCCGTGAACCAGGCGTTGCCCCGGGCCCAGAAGGCCTCCGCGAAGTTGTGCCGCCGGTCGAAGGTCCATCCGTGATAGAACAGGCCGTTCACCTTGTTCTGCAGATACCGGATGTGCATCAGGAACTGATACTCCGCTTCCTCGATCAGCTCCGGCCTTTCCAGCACCACGCCCGCCTTGGCCAGGAACAGCCCCACCATGAACAGCGTATCGCACCAGAGCTGCTGGTAATGCTTGTTCCACACCGTGCAGTGCTGCAGTCCTTCGTACTCCGTCCGGGGCATTTCCTTCATCACCCAGTCAATCCAGCTTTCGATCACCGGGAGATAAGCCGGATTCTTCGTCTCGGCATACAGGCAGGTCAGCGTCAGCACGGGCGCTACCGTATTCACATTGCGGTGGGGCTTCTGCTCCCGGCTCAGCATATCGTCATACCAGCCGGTCAGATAATCCAGGATCTTCCGGTCCCCGCTCTGCTGATAGGTCTTGTAAATTCCATACAGCGCCACGCCCGTCGGCCATTCCCAGTTGTTCATGGTCAGATGCCCCCGGGAAGGATCATTCCCGTCCGCGCGCTGCAGCATGCCAAGAACCCTGTCCGCAATCTCTGCATAGCCCATCGCTTTTCACCTCATTGTGCGCCAAATTGTGTAACCGCTTACATTATAGAAATCGTCCGCCTGTTTGTCAATAAAATGTCGGAAAATATTCTGTTTTTTTCTGTTTTTTTCATTTTCCGCTCCGGAAGGCTTTTTTGCCGGCGGGCGGAAGCCCCTCTTGACTTTTGGCTTGAAAGCGCTTACATTATAGGAGAAGCATCCAGCTCCGCAGGAGCGTCTGACTGCAAATCAAACGGAAGACAGATCCGGGGAGGTGATCCCGTGGGCCAGTCCGGAACAACCATCTACGACATCGCCGAGGAGGCCGGCGTCTCCATCGCCACGGTATCCCGCGTGCTGAAGGGGGATTCCAGCGTCTCCGGGAAGACCCGTCTCCGGGTGAAGGAAGTCATCGCCCGGCGGAATTACCGTCCCAGCTCCATCGCCCGGGGCATGACCAGCAAGACCACCCATTCCCTGGGCATCGTGCTGCCGAAGCTGCTGAACCCGAATTACGCCATGATCTTCACCGGCGCCTCCGACGGCGCCCGCCAGGCGGGCTACAGCATGAGCCTCTTCCCCTGGCGCAGCGTCACCGAGCAGGGGGAAAACCCCGCCATGCTCCTGGCGGAGCGCCGGCTGGACGGGGTCATCGTCTGCGTGGAATATCTGCCGCCGGACCAGCAGGAGCAGCTGCGGCGCTCCCTGGCCGAGCTGCAGCAGTATATGCCCATCGTGCTGATCGGCTGCGTGCCCTCGGATCTGGAATATCCGGCCATCTCCTACAATATGGCGGAGATCACCCGCAGCGCCGTGGAGGAGCTGATCTCCCTGGGGCATGAAAAGATCGCCCTCATCGGCGGCATGGAGGAGGACCGGGATCAGCATCGCCGGGACATCGGATACCGCCAGGGGCTCGAGAACGCCCATCTGCCCTGCGTCGATTCCTACCGGGTCTGGTGCGGGGGGACCGCCGAGGCCGGGGAAGCCGCCATGGATCAGATGCTTTCCTCCCTGCTGCCGTCCCACTGGCCCACGGGGATCATCGCCCTGAACGACATGGTGGCCATGGGCTGCATGGCCGCCGCCCGCAGGCACGGGCTCCGGGTGCCGGAGGATCTGTCCGTCATCGGATGCGACAATCTTTTCTGCGCCCCCTATCTGCTTCCCGCCCTCACCAGCATCAACATGCATCAGCAGTCCCTGGGCCGGGAGGCCGTCACCCTGCTGCTCAGCGGGGAAAACCGCCGGGAGAGCGCCCTCTGGGAGTGGGTCCGGCGGGATTCCTGCGCCCCGGCGCCCCGGCGCTGAGGAAGCCGTTTCGAAAAGCGCTCCGGGCAGGCCGCTGCCCGGGACATCGGAAGAGATAAAAGGAGGAAAAAGAAATGGAACGTTTTGCCTGGAAGGGACGCATCAAGCCCGGAATGCAGGAGGAGTACAAGCGCCGCCATGATGAAATCTGGCCGGAGATGCTGGAGCTGCTCAAATCCGCGGGCATCCGGAACTATACCATCTGGAGCGACGGAAGGGATGTTTTCGGCTACTACGAGTGCGAAAAGGGCATCGCCTTCGCGGAAAAGACGCAGGCGCAGAGCCCCATCGTGGACAAGTGGAACGATTATATGGAAGACGTGCTGGATCTGGAGATGGATCCGGAAACCGGCGCCCAGCCCAAGCTCCGGATGATGTTCAAAATGGAGTAAGGCCGGCCCCTTCCTTTTGGGGCCGGACAGGGCAAAGCCCTCCCGCTGCGCGGGAGGGCTTTTGCTGTGCGTATTTTACGCCAGGGCCTCGTCGATCTGCCGCAGCTCCTCCTCCGTCAGCGGAGGGGCGCTGAGAATGGACAGGTTGTCAATCACCTGCTCCGGCCGGCTGGCTCCGATCAGCGCGGAGGTCACCACCTCGTCCCGCAGCACCCACTGCAGCGCCAGATGGTGCAGCTTCTGTCCCCGGGCATCCGCGATCTTCTTCAGCTTCCGCAGCCGGTTCAGGGTTTCCTCCGTCAGGCTTGCCGGCTTCAGATAGCGCCCGTCCCGGGCCATCCGGGAGTCCTCGGGAATGCCGTCCAGGTACTTGCCCGTCAGCAGGCCTCCTGCCAGGGGCTGGAAGACAATGCATCCCGTTCCGCTCCGGCGCAGCTCCTCCGTCAGGCCGTCCTCGATATGCCGGTCCAGCATGGAATACCGCGGCTGATGGATCAGGCACGGGGTTCCCAGCCGCTTCAGCTCCTCCACCGCCCGCCGGGTCTGCTCCGGGCCATAGTTGGAGATGCCCGCGTACAGCGCCTTGCCGCTGCGGACGATCTGATCCAGGGCGCCCATGGTCTCCTCGATGGGCGTATCCGGATCCGGCCGGTGATGATAGAACACATCCACATAGTCCAGATGCATTCTCTTCAGGCTCTGGTCGATGCTGGCGATCAGGTACTTCCGGCTGCCGTGGTCCCCGTAGGGGCCCGCCCACATGTCGTATCCCGCCTTGGTGGAGATGATCAGCTCATCCCGGTGGGGGCGCCAGTCCGTGTCCATATGCTTTCCGAAGTTCCGCTCCGCCTCCCCGTAGGGCGGGCCGTAGTTGTTGGCCAGGTCAAAGTGGGTAATCCCGTGGTCGAAAGCCGTCCGCAGCATGGCCTGCTGGGTCTCAAAAGGAGTCAGGTTTCCGAAGTTGTGCCACAGCCCCAGGGACAGCAGCGGCAGCATCACGCCGCTCCGCCCGCAGCGGCGGTAGGTCATTTTCTGATAGCGTTCCGCGTCAGGTGTATACATGTGCATTCTCCCTTCCCTGTTCACTCAGACAGTTTATCTTCAGCCGTCCATCCGGCAAAACAGCGTCTGCTCCGCCTCCAGGCGCACCTTCAGGGTGCCGCCGGGGCAGGAAACCTCCGTCTCCGCGGGTTCTTCGCCCTGGTTCATGACCACCAGCGTCCGGGAGGCCGGGAACCAGGCGCACTCCGTCAGGGGATGGCTGGTGTGGCCGGCGGCGCTTCCGTCCGCCCCCGTCAGATACAGCAGCATCTCCAGCAGCATCCTCGCCGCCCCGGGGGAATAGGTGAATCCGCCCAGGTACACCGCCCGGCCCTTTCCGCATTCCCGGACCGTCAGCGCGGGGATTCCGTCCCGGCTCATCAGCACCCGGGTTTCCGGGTCCGTCAGCCGGATGCCCGCCGTCACCCCGACGGCCTCCCGGTCCACCCGGAAGGGGGCTTCCTTCTCCTCCTCAAAGCTCCAGGGGAAGTGGCAGGCATAGTCGCCCCGGTCCAGGTCCACGCCCAGCAGGTGGGCCAGGGCCAGGCGGGTATCCATCCCCTCCGCCGCCGAGGGCTCCCCGGCGCCGATCAGCGCCCCGCCCTCGTACACGAACCGGGTGATCTCCTCCACGATTTCCGGATCCTTCCAGGCGTCCCCGCCGCTCCAGGCATCCCCTTCCCGGCCGGCGTTGATCAGCACGTCCGCGTCCTTCAGCGCGCCGCCGCGCACATCCTCAAAGCTGATGAACTTCACCTTCACCGGCAGGCCGGAGAGGGCTTCGTTCAGATGGATCAGGATGTTTCCGTCCGTCTCGTGGAAATGGCCGGACAGGGTCCAGGACCGCAGGCTGCCCCAGCAGTGCAGCACCGCCACCGTCACCGGCAGCTCCGCCGGCGCGCCCTGGGCGTGCAGCTCCTTCAGATGCCGGAATTCGATGCCCATCTCCTCGATGGCGTCATTGAATTTCTCCTGCCCGATGGTCAGATGCAGGTATCCGCCCAGGCCGATGCGGTCCACGCACTGGCGGGCCAGCGCCCGCCGCACATGCATCCAGTAGGCGGCGGCGTCCCGCTCCGGGTGTCCTCCCTCCATGAAGGTGGGCAGGCCGCCCAGCCCCACCGGGAACAGATAGGGGTGGAACCGCAGCTCGTGCACCGGCACCTCCGCCCCGGCGCACAGCCGGCACTCGAACCCGGAAAAGACGCACTTGATCAGCCCGTCAAACCCGATGCTGCGGAAATACTTTCCGTAGGGCTCCATGCCCACCCAGCTGTCGTCATAGAAGACGTAGGCTTCCTTGCCGTAGGAATGGATGATCTCCACCAGCGTCCGGGCCTTCTCCGCCACGAAGCGCTGGATCATGTCCATGTAGTCCCGCTTGGCGGGGGTGGGGGGCCGGTGGGTGGCCTGCAGCTTGCCGCCCCGGATGAAGTCCTCCGCCGTCAGGGCGTATCCGTACTCCGCCCGGAAGGCCTCCAGCGCCGCCGGGCTCACGGTGAAGTCATAGCTGGCCCAGTCCGTAAACCGGGTCCGCCGGCGCAGGTCGCTGCCGAAGATCCACACGAAGTTGTAGAACAGGGACGTCAGCCGGATGACGTTGGTCTGGGGATTGTTTTCGCACCAGTTCCGCAGCCACTGCTGCAGGTAGCTCCAGGCCTCCGGATGCCGCGGATCCAGCTGGCGCAGGTGCTCCGTGGTCCAGTGGTTCGTGGTGTGGTTGTACATGTTGATCTCTTCCCAGATCCGCCAGCACAGGAAGGAAACGGTGTACCGGTGATACTTCCGGCAGTTCCGGACCGTCACCTGTCCCTCCGCGAAGCTCCAGTTCTCCCGGGGCACCCGCTCTCCCTTCGTCCGGTCCCACACCTCCCACCAGGCCATCGCCTCCGGGGAGTCATTCAGCTGGAACTGCTCCTCAAAGAAGCCCTCCAGGGGCCGGATCACGGTCACCTCCCCCTCCGCCATCACCGGGTCGGAGCTCAGGAAGGTCTGCTGCTGGGCGTCCGGATGCTTCGCCGCGAATTCGTTGTGCTCCCGGATGATGCAGATCGTGGAATAAATCCGGTATCCCGCCTCGGTGATCTCCGGCGACAGCTTGGTTCCGTCGCTGTCCCGGATCACGTCCGCGCCCCATTTTTCCGCCATTTCCAGCGTCAGCTTTTCGTATCCCGCTTCCCCCGGCAGCGTAAATCCGCCGTGCCGATATGCCTGGTCCTTCATTTGTTTTCCATGCTCCTTTCCGCTTTTCCGGCTTTATGCTTCCTTCTTTTTCCGGAACATCCATTTCCGGGCGATGCCGATGGCCGGCCGCACATACCAGGGCCGGATCGCCCGGTCCGCCTTTTTCAGCTCCTCGATGATCGGCAGATGCTGCGGGCAGTGCCGCTGGCATTTGCCGCAGGCGACGCACTGGGAGGGGAAGGGCGCTTCCCGCCGCAGCGCCACGGTCTGGAAGTATTCCCGCAGCCCCGCCGTTTTGCTCTCCGTGGCCGTCAGGTTGTAGCACCGGAAGGCGCCGGGAATGTCCACCCCCTGGGGGCAGGGCATGCAGTATCCGCAGCCGGTGCACCCGACCCGCAGCTTTTCGTTGATATCCTTCTTCAGGTTCTCCACCAGCTGCCTTTCCTGCCCGCTCATGCATCCCGGCAGGGCTTCGGAGGCGATCCGGCAGTTTTCCTCCAGCATCTCCAGGGAGTTCATGCCGGAGAGCACCGTTGTCACCTCCGCCTGGTCCCACAGCCACCGGAAGGCCAGCTCCGCCGCGCTCCGGCCGCCGCCCTCCTCCCGGATCCGGGTCCGGGCCCGCTCCGGCAGCAGGGAAACCAGCTTCCCGCCCCGCAGGGGCTCCATGATGACCACCGGGATTCCCCGGGCTGCCGCGGCCTGCAGGCCGGCGCGCCCCGCCTGGCTGACCTCGTCCATGTAGTTGTACTGGATCTGGCAGAAATCCCAGTCGTAGCTTTCCAGGATCCGCAGGAACATCTCCGTGTTGCCGTGAAAGGAGAAGCCGATCTGCCGGATGGCGCCGGCCTTCTTCTTTTCATCGATCCATTCCCGGATTCCCAGGGCGCAGAGCTTATTCCAGGCGTCCACGTCCGTCAGCATATGCATCAGGTACTGATCGATCCAGTCCGTGCGCAGGCGGCGCAGCTGCTCCCGGAAGTATTTCTCGATGGCGGCCGTCGAGGAGATCAGATACTGCGGCAGCTTGGTGGCGATCATCACCCGCTCCCGCAGGGCGTTCTTCTCCAGAATCCGCCCCAGGCATTCCTCGCTGCCGGGATAGATATAGGCGGTGTCAAAGTAGTTGACCCCCAGCTCCACAGCCCGCAGGATCTCCCGCTCCGCCTCGTCCTGGTCGATGCCGGCCCCCGACCGGGAAAACCGCATGCACCCGAATCCCAGCGCGGACCAGTCCTGTCCGCCCGCTCCCTTTCTGTACTGCATCCTTCCTGCCTCCGCTTTCCCCGTCCCGTCCGCGTCTCCGGGCGCCCGGCGTATGCCGTCCGCCTCCGCGGCCTTTCGCCCTTCCCCGGTCCGCCCCGGCGCGGCGCTTACCGCCTGATGTCGTAGTTCATGTTCATCAGGTTCCGGATGGTCCCGACGTCATCGATGATGTTCGCGTCCCCGTGGATCGTGTGCTTGATGACGCTGGAGGCCACGGCGAAGTTCAGCATGTCCATGGGCCGGTCCTCATGGGTCATGGCATAGATCAGGCCGCTGGCGAAGGCGTCCCCGCCGCCGACCCGGTCCAGGATCGTGAAGGTGAACAGCTTGCTTTCGAAGGTGTGCCCCTCGTACCACATGAAGGCCTTCAGGCTGTTCTCGGATCCGGAGTGGGCGTAGCGCACGTGCCGGGCGATGCACTTCAGGTTCGGATACTGTTCCACGAAGGCCTGGAAGATCTCGTCCTGCTGCTCGTAGCTGGGCTGCAGCGGCACCCCGTCCTTCCAGTCCCCCCTGGAGGGATCCTTCGGATCCCGGTACAGATGGTAGGGCTCGATGCCCATCAGCACGTCCACATAGGGCAGGCATTCGGTGCAGTAGTCCCGGGCCTGCTCCCAGGTCCACAGGCTGGACCGGAAGTTTCCGTCAAAGGAGACCGTCAGCCCCAGCTCCTTCGCAGCCTTCAGCATGTCCAGGATCAGCTTCGCGCAGTTGGGCCCCAGGGCCGGCGTGATGCCGGAGAGGTGCAGCCAGGTAAAATCCTTCAGCAGCTCCTTCAGGTCCACCCCGGAAAAATCATATTCCGTCAGGGCGGAATGCTTCCGGTCGTAGATCACCTTGCTGGGGCGGATGCCGTATCCCGTTTCCAGATAATAGGTCCCCAGCCGGTGGGTCGGCGTTTCCTCCGGGGTGGAAAGGATCACCGGGGTGCAGTGCACATCGTTGGACCGCAGGGCCCGGACGGCGCTCTTTCCCAGGGAGTTGTCCGGCACGACCGTGAAGAACGTGGCGTCCACCCCCAGGTTCGCCAGGGCCAGCGCGATGTTCGCCTCGGACCCGCCGTAGCTGGCCTCAAAGCTGTTGGCCACCCGGATCTTGTCATAGTTGGGCGGCGTCAGCCGCAGCATGATCTCCCCCATGGTAATAAAGCGCGTGGAAGTATCCTTTCCCTTCAGCAGCGGATTCATATGGTTCATTTCCCGTTTCCCCTTTCCGGCCTTTGCCTCTCAGTTTCTGCTTCCCTCCCGCCGTCCTCCGGCGGGGATTCCGGTTTTCAGGTTCCGTCCCTGCGCATGGAAAACTGATCCATGGGATAATTCTTCAGGTTCTCCAGGATCTTCCGGCCGTCCGCCTTCTGCAGCAGTCCGGCCCGGTCCCGCAGCACGACGGTTTCCAGCTGATGCTTGGAGGGGCCGCCCACGCATCCGCCGGGGCAGATCATGCCCTCCACGAAGTCCGCCTCCAGCTTTCCGGCCTTCAGCAGCATCATGGCCTTTTTGCACTCCTCCCCGCCGGCGCAGGTCATCAGCCGGATGCCGGAGGTGTCCTCGCCCATCTCCTCCATCACTTCCATCACCGCGGCCGCCACGCCGCCGGTGCCCGCGAAGCGCTTGCCGAAGAGGGAGGCCTCCTGATAATCCTCCTCCACGGGCTCAATCGCCACGCCCCTGGAGTCAAGCATCGCCACGATCTCGCCGTAGGTCAGGGCATAGTCCGCGCTGTCCTTGATGAACTCGCTCAGGGTCTCCCCCTTCTTGGCGATGCAGGGCCCGATGAATACCGTCACACAGTCCGGATCCCGGCTCTTCAGATACCGGGACACCGCCACCATGGGGGATACCGTGGCGGATTTATTGTTCTCATAGATCTGGGGGAAGTGGTGCCGCAGCATGGAGATGAAGGCGGGGCAGCAGGAGGTGGTCATCTGGCGCCCCTCCTTCTTCGCCTCGATCCATTCCGCCGCCTCCGAGGCCGCGGTCATGTCCCCGCCCAGGCCGACCTCGACCATGTCCGCGAAGCCGAGCTTCTTCAGCGCCTGCCGGATCGCCGCCATGCCGATATCCTTGCCGAACTGGCCTTCCGTGGCCGGGGCGCACATGGCGATGACCCGCTTGCCGCTCCGGATGGCCCGGATCACGTCCACCGCGTAGATCTTGGACCCGATGGCGCCGAAGGGGCAGTTGTGGATGCAGTGGCCGCAGTGAATGCAGCGGTTTTCGTCGATCACGCAGACGCCGCCCTCATCATAGGAGATGGCGTTGACGGGGCAGGCCTTCTTGCAGGGGCGCTCCTGGTGTATGATGGCGCCGTAGGGGCAGGATTTGGCGCACAGGCCGCAGGATTTGCACTTGCTGCTGTCAATCTTCATCTTGGAATCGCCGGGGGAGATGGCCCCGAAGCGGCACGCGTTCAGGCAGGCCTTGCCCAGGCAGAACCGGCAGATATCGGACACAAAGTAATCCTGGATCGGACAGTCGTCGCAGGCGGCGGGAATCACCGCCACCACGTTTCTGGAGGTTTTCCCCGGCTCGGGGTTCTGACCCATGGCCAGCCGGATCCGGCCCCGCAGGATCTCCCTTTCCTTGTATACGCAGCAGCGGTACTGCGGCTTGGGGCCCGGACTGACCTCATAGACAATCTTCTCCGTCTCCTCCGCTGTCAGCCGGTCCTCCCACGCCAGCGCGCAAACCTCCCGCAGCACAAAATGCTTCAGTTCCACGATTCCCTTGTCGTTTGTGATCATGGTGCTTCCTTTCTGTTTTCAGATCTCTGACCTTCGCATCCGCGCTCCCCGCGGTTGCCCTTTCTTTTATTTTACATGAGATCCCGCCGCAGGGCAAGCGTTCC
>CAMNKK010000069.1 GCA_946542235.1 uncultured Clostridia bacterium
GGAAGACATTCATTCGTAAATGTGCTAAAATAATGCTGTCCGTAAGGCTGACGGAATGAGACAGACTGCGGAGAAAACAGGATGAAAGGAAGGAGAAGATGAAGAGCGCCGCGAAACAGATCGGAGCCTGCGCCCTGGCCCTGCTCCTTTTCTGTATCCTGACCAGGTTTATCTTTCCTTCTGACTATATGATTTATGAACCTATCCGGGATCCGGCTGAAAAAGCGCTGAATGAAGGAGAACACGAAGCGGTTTCCGACCATCCGGAAGTGGCCCGGTCCATGGAAATCAGAATCAGGGATGGCTATGTGCAGATTCCGGTTCATCCGGAAGGCCGCGGTGAGGTGGAAATAGTAATCCGGGACAGGCAGGGCATAGCCTGGGCTTCCCGCTATCTGCGGGTCAGTCCGCTGAAAACGGTCTACGATATGCAGACCGGCGGATTCACCAACGACAAAGCGGTGATGATCGCGGTCACCCTGTTCTGGCTGCTTGTCAGCGCGATTATGATGTGGCATTATTTCCTGTCTACCGGACCGGCATATTATGCATATTCAACGATATACTTTTCCGGCTTTTCCCTGTTTGCGCTTGTGTCGGGAGGGCTGATGCTCAGGGTTACGGTTCTGCACATCATCCGACCGGCTGAATTCAGCATGCTGGCGGCCTACCGCGTCATTCAGGGAGCCAGCCGGCAGTTTATGATGGTGACAACTCCGCTGATTCTGCTATTTGCGCTGGCCATGATTATCAGCAACATTGCCCTGCTGAGACATATGACGCCAAGGCTGCAGAATGTGCTTGGAATCATCGTGGGAGTGATTCTCATCGGTGGAGAATCTCTTGGATGGTATCTTTTTACCTGCGATTTCGTGGGATCGGAATTTGAATTTCATGTGCAGGAAACGCTGCACAACGTTTATGCAACCATTTTTGTCTACTTTGAATGCATGCTTGTCGGGTCTGTCATCTGTGGAATTCATGCGGCGAGAAATCAGCCCCAACAGGATAAGGACTTTATCGTGATCCTCGGATGCTGGTTTCGCCGGGACGGTTCTCTGCCACCGCTGCTGCGGGGCCGTGTGGATCGGGCGATTGAATTCTGGAAAGCCCAGAAGGAAGCTACCGGAAAAGAAGCGATTCTGATTCCTTCCGGCGGACAGGGACGGGATGAAACCATGCCGGAAGCGGAGGCGATGAAACGGTATCTGCTGGAAAAGCAGATTCCCGAGGAGATGATCCTGCCGGAGACAGCCTCCCTGAATACATACCAGAACATGGCAAATGCCAGGGCGATTATGGAGAAGCTGAATCCGGAAGGGAAGGTTGTGTTCGCTACAACAAACTACCACGTGTTTCGAAGCGGCGTGTGGGCTGCGCAGGCAGGCCTTCGGGCCGAAGGGATCGGGAGCAGGACCATTTGGTGGTTCTGGCCCAATGCTTTCATGCGGGAATGCCTTGGATTGCTTCAGAGGAGATGGAAGCAGGAGATCCTCCTGCTGATTCTGCTGATCGCTTTTTTCGGCCTGCTCAGCATGCTGCTGAGCTAGCCTGCTGAAGCCTGGCAGACTCCGTATCCGCTTTCCGGAAAGGAACAAACAGCTGAAGCGGCAGACGAGAATGCCGGAAATCAGATCGCACAAGAAGCTTGCAAAATGCAGATAATTCTGATAATATCATTTTTGGTTCATGTGAACCTGGAGGATGACCTGTCCGGGCTGGACGGGAAAATGGAAGGATCAGCCGGAGAGGGGGATACCTGGAATTGAAGGAGTTAAAGCTGACGGCCTCAATCGCAAATATTCCTCAGGTTACCGGGTTTGTGGAAGGAGAGCTGGAAGCGCTGGGCTGTCCGATGAAGACACAGATGCAGATCGATGTAGCCGTGGATGAAGTATTCACGAATATAGCCAGCTATGCATATGGGTCCGGACAGGGGGATGCTACGGTTCGATTTGAGGCTGATAAAGAAAATGGAATGGTATCGATCACGTTTATGGATACGGGTCATCCGTTTAACCCGCTGAAACAGAAGGATCCGGATGTGACAGCGCCCGCAGATAAACGGCCGATCGGAGGACTGGGTATTTTCCTGGTGAAGAAGACGATGGACCAGGTGGAATACAAATATGAAGACGGGATGAACAAGCTGACCATCAGAAAGAAATTGAATGCTTGAGGAGGAAACGGCAATGACGATCAACAAAACGCTGAAGGGGAATGACCTGACCATTGCGCTGGAGGGACGCCTGGATACGACGACGGCTCCGGATCTGGAAAAAGAGCTGAAGGAATCGCTGGACGGCGTGGAGACGCTGACCATGGATCTGGGCGATCTGGCGTACATTTCTTCCGCCGGGCTGCGCGTGCTTCTTTCCGCTCATAAGACCATGATCGCGAAAGGCGGCATGAAGGTGACCCATGTGAATGAGATTGTGCAGGAAGTTTTCGAAGTGACCGGTTTTGCTGATATTCTGAATATCGAATAAGCTTTCTCACGTCTGATACGGTATCAAAAAAAGAAACGGCTGCCCGTTTCTTTTTTTTTACGCAAATGCGGCAAGGCCCTTCCGGGCGGCGGAGATTCCGTCGAGCGCGGCTGAAACAATTCCGCCGGCAAACCCGGCGCCTTCTCCCACAGGATAGAGACCGGAAAGATTCTCCGCCTGGCCGGACGAGTCACGCGGAAGCCGGACCGGAGAAGAAGAGCGGGTTTCCGGCGCGGTGAGCACTGCGTCCGGAAGCGCAAAACCGTGCAGCTGACGGTCGAGTACCGGGAGGGCCAGCTTCAGGTTGCCGACAATATAATCCGGAAGCAGTGCCCGCAGATCCGCAGGGACTACGCCGGGCCGGTAGGAGGGGGATACATCTCCAAAACGCACGGTAGGACGGCCTGCCAGAAAGTCCTCCACCCGCTGGGCCGGAGCCAGAAAACCGGGGCGTCCGTCCGGAACAATGTTTGCAGCCTGCCATGCCGCCTGTTCGATCCGCCGCTGAAGCGCGAAGCCGGAAAGCGGATGATCGTCTCCGAAATCCTCAGGCCGAACGCCGACCAGCAGAGCGGAATTGCTGTTTTCAGCATCCCGGGCATGATAGCTCATGCCATTGACCACAACCCCTTCGGGCTGGGAAGCAGCGGCAATCACATGGCCGCCGGGGCACATGCA
This sequence comes from uncultured Clostridia bacterium, assembly GCA_946542235.1. GTDB lineage: Bacteria > Bacillota > Clostridia > Christensenellales > Aristaeellaceae > Aristaeella. Next base: position 3,168 of record CAMNKK010000069.1, read on the forward strand.
GAAGGTATAGACACCCCGGCCGTCCCGGGTATGGCAGGCAAGCTTGTAGGAAGCGGCGCCAAGACGGGGATGTCCCGCAAAGGAACCGAACTGGCTGCGGTCGATCATCTGCCTTGGGTGCTCGATCCGTACCCCGATGGCGAAGGGCTTCTGAGCCATAATTACCCCATCCTGAAACAGGTTCTGCATGGTATCCCTTGCAGAATGGCCGATGCAGAGAAAAACGGCATCCGCTATAAGCTCCCGTAGGCTTCCGCGCTGCCTGACAACCGCTCCCGCGATCCGGCCGTTTCGGTGAATCAAATGCTCAAGACGGGTTTCAAACAGGACGGTTCCACCCAGGGAAAGAATTTCCTGACGGATGGAAGCAACGACGGGACGAAGACGGTCCGTGCCGATGTGCGGCTTTGGGTCGATCAGAATATTCTCCGGGGCGCCGTGATCGACAAATGTCTGCAGAACCTCCCGAAGATAGGGGGATTTGACTCCGCAGGTCAACTTGCCGTCGGAAAACGCCCCGGCGCCGCCTTCGCCGAACTGAACATTGGACTCCTCCGAAAGAATACCTTCCTCCGTCATGCGGGAAACATCCTTTGCCCGATCCTCCACCGGCTTGCCGCGCTCGATCAGGATGGGCGCCGCGCCAGCCCTGGCCAGGGTAAGGGCGCAGAAAAGACCCGCCGGTCCGGCACCGACCACCAGCGGGGGATGACTGAACCGGGAGGCGGGAAGGGATGGAATGGGAGAAGGGGATACGGGAACCAGATCCCGACGCCGACGGAGCAGCGCGGATTCATTCTTAACCGTCAGATCCAGACTGAGCACGAAATGGACGTCGCTCCGATCACGGGCATCAACGCTGCGGCGATAGAGGGAAACGGAAAGAAGCTGGTCCGGGGAAAGGGCCAGCTTTTTCAGAACCGCTTCGCGGAGCGAGGATTCCGAATAGTCCAATGGGACCGGGAAATTCGTAATTCGGATCATGAATGACTCCCTTATGAAACAATGACGCCTGCATTGCGGCGGGACGGGCGGGCTACTGATGCCACCGGAGAGAGGCGGGATCGGTAAAAGCGGCTTTCGGATAGCGGACCTCGGTCAGCTCCAGCCCGTGGGGAGGCGCTGTCATTCCGAGATCCAGCCGATTTCCGGAGACCAGCGCCCGGGCAAAGGCATCGGAACCGAGCCGGTGAAGCCCGATCTCCGCCAGTGTGCCGGCGATGATACGAACCATATTGTACAGAAAAGCGTTGCCGGAAACTGTCAGAGTCAGGTTCCCGTCCGCATGGGAGAGATCCGCCCTGTCCAGCGTGCGGACGGTGGTTTTTGCTGTGCCGCCGGCAGCCTGAAAGGCCGCGAAGTCATGGGTGCCCAGCAGATCAGGCAGACTGCGTCTCATGGCGGATTCATCCAGGGGAACGGGCACATGCCAGCATAAATTGCGATACAGGGCACTGCCGTGACGGGTGTTTCGGATCCGATATGTGTACGTTTTCCCGCAGGACAGGAAACGAGCGTGAAAATCCGCCGGAACTTCCATCGCGGACTGAACGCGGATATCGGGGGGAAGAAAGGTGTTGAGCACAAAAGGATACTTTTCCGGAGGGATGGAGGAATCCGTATCGAAGTGTACCTTCTGCGCCAGAGCGTGCACTCCGGCATCCGTTCTGGAAGAGCCGGTGACAGCAATCGCTGAACCGCACGCAGAGAAGAGGGCTTCCTCCAGCACCTGCTGAACCGCAAGCCCGTTGGACTGCCTCTGCCAGCCGGCGTAGGCGGTTCCGTCATATTCTACGGAAAGCAGGATTCTTCTCATAAAAGAATTCCCTCCAGCACAACGAGGCCGATCAGCAGAGCCACCACCCCGCAGGCGAGCCAGTCTGCTTTTTTCAGCTTCAGGACCCGAAAACGGGTCCTCCCCGAGCCGCCGTGATAGCAGCGGCTTTCCATGGCCATGGCCAGTTCTCCGGCCCTGCGGAAGGCAGAAACGAATAGAGGAACCAGCAGCGGCACCATGGATTTGGCCCGGGAAATCAGATTGCCGCTTTCAAAGTCCGCACCCCGCGCCATCTGGGCTTTCATGATCTTGTCTGTTTCATCCAGCAGGGTCGGGATGAAACGCAGCGCAATGGTCATCATCATGGCCAGCTCATGGGCAGGGAAGTGAATTTTTTTCAGCGGCCCCAGCAAAAGCTCAATCCCATCCGAGAGGGCTACCGGAGAGGTGGTCAGGGTCAGAAGAGATGTGCCCAGCACCAGGAAAACAAGCCTGAGCGAATAGAAAACCGCCTGCCGGAGCGCCTCCAGGGTGATACGGATGATCCAGAACTCCACCAGTACCGTGTCTCCGGGTGTGAAGAACAGATTCAGGAGGAAGGTGAGGATCAGAATCATCCGAAGCGGCTTGATTCCCTTGATCAGCATTTTGAAGGGAATCCGTGCCAGCCGCGCGGACAGATATACGAAGCCCAGAATCAGCAGGTATCCCCAGATTGTATGGACCAGGAAAACGGCGACGATAAAGGCGATGGTCAGCACCAGCTTCATACGCGGATCCAGCCGGTGGATGGGGCTGTCGACCGGGTAGTACTGGCCCATGGTGATGTTGGTCAGCATTTTGCAGCCTCCTTCCACAGGCGGAGCAGATGCTCCCGCAGCTCTTCCGGACGGTACAGATCCTCCGGAAGGTTATATCCTCTGGAGCGGAGAACGCCGCAAAGCCTGGCGGCTTCCGGAATATCCAGACCGACGGATGTCATCAGGCCGGGACGGGAAAAGATTTCTCTCGGAGTTCCGTCCGCAGCCAGCCGCCCTTCGGAAATCACCAGAAGCCTGGTGGCGAGCCGCGCCATGTCTTCCATGCTGTGGGAGACCATGAGAACAGTGGTATGCTCCCGGGCGCGAAGCTCCTCCAGCATCGTAAGAATTCGGTCCCGTCCCCGGGGATCCAGCCCGGCAGTGGGCTCGTCCAGAATCAGGACGGAGGGTTCCATGGCCAGGACACCGGCGATGGCAACCCGCCGCATCTGGCCGCCGGAAAGCTCAAAGGGACTCTTCTCCGCGTATTTATCATAGTCCAGATGCACGCTGCTCATCGCATGGCGAACCCGCGCATCGATCTCCTTTGCGGAAAGGCCCTGATTTTTGGGGCCGAAGGCAATATCCTTCGCGACGGTCTCTTCAAAAAGCTGATACTCAGGATACTGGAAAACCAGACCGATCCGCTGGCGAAGAGCTCTGCGATTTACCTTTTCGCCGTTCAGGTCTTCCCCGTCCACCAGCACCTGGCCGGAGGTGGGCTTCAGAAGGCCGTTCAGATGCTGTACAAGGGTGGATTTTCCGGAACCGGTATGGCCTACGATGCCCACAAATTCTCCATCTTCAATGGTAAAGGAGACATCATTCAGGGCGACGGTATGCAGGGCGCTGCCCTCCCCATAGGTATGGGTCAGATGCCGGACTTCAATGGACAAAGCCTTTCCACCTCCTCTGCCAGCTCTTCCACGGTCAGAATCCCTTCCTTCAGGGGCATGCCGTCCCGGCGAAGCTCCCCGGCCAGCGACGTCATGCGGGGAACATCCAGATGAAGCTCGCGCATGCGCTCGACGTTGCTGAAAATCTCCCGGGGCGTTCCCTCGGAAACGATTTTTCCGTCCGAGACCACCAGAATTCGGTCCGCCTGGGCCGCTTCCTCCATAAAATGCGTGATCCAGACGACGGTGATTCCCTTTTTCCGGTTCAGGGAGCGGACGGTGTCAAGCACTTCCTTCCTTCCGGAGGGATCCAGCATGGCAGTGCATTCATCGGCGATCAGTACGTCGGGCTCCATGGCCAGGATGCCGGCCACGGCGACCCGCTGTTTCTGTCCGCCGGAAAGCAGGTGCGGCGCAGAGTCCGCATATTTGCTCATATGCACGGCAGCCAGCGAGGATTCGACCCGGGGCAGCATTTCATCCGTGGGCACGCCCAGGTTTTCCAGCCCGAATGCGACATCTTCCTTTACGACAGTGGCAACAATCTGATTGTCCGGATTCTGAAAGATCATGCCGGCACGCCGGCGGATTTCCCAGACATATTCATCCCTGGAGGTATCGTAGCCGCAGACCACGATCTTTCCCTCCGTAGGGATATAGAGCGCATTCAGCAGCTTGGCAAGGGTGGATTTTCCGGAGCCGTTATGCCCCAGAACAGCGAGAAACTCGCCCTCCCTGATGACGGCGCTGGCCTCGGAAAGCGCGGGCGCCGCTGCCTCCTCATAGGTATAGCTCACATTTTCCAGCTTGATTCGAACCTGATCGTCCATCAATTGAAATACCCTTTCTTTTGCTGCAGCTGCTGCCTGCGCAGCGGCTGCTCATGACCGGCCGGACACCGGGAAATTCCTGAAGCGTTATGTCAGGGGAGGGAAATATCAATGCAGTGAATCTGCGGAGGGCAGAAAATCCGCGCCGGGATGACGGAAGTGCCGACGCCGTTGGAGATCAGCAGGTTGGAACGGTTTTCCACCAGCCAACCATGGAGATATCTGTCGTCCACTTCATTGGCAATATCCAGCAGTCCGGAAAGCCCCCACATCTGGCCTCCGTGTGTATGCCCGAAGAGAGCCAGATCAAACCAGCCCAGACGGCCGGATCGATCCTCCGCCCGCTGACAATCCGGAATGATGGAAGGATTATGGCTCATGAAGATGACGAAATCCTCTACTCTGGTTTTTCTGGCCAGGGAAGCGACATCCGGTTTTCCGGCCAGTACGTCATCAAGTCCCACCACATAAATCTGGCGTGTACCGATCCGCACCGGAAGCACTTCATTCACCAGCGGAATGACACCGGCGTTCCGCATCGCGTCCGTGACCATGGAGAGCTCCAGGCTGTCCGCTCCGTGGTCATCCTCTCCGAGCACGCCAAGCATGGCATAGCGGGCATGAATGGAGGGAAGCCGCTGAAAAAATTCGATAGCCGCGTCCGGAGAATCCCCAATGTCTCCGCCGAAGAGAACGAGATCCGGCTTCAGACTGTTAATCGTTGAAACCAGGGATCCGATCCGCCGATCCGAAAAGTGAAAGCCGTAGTGCACATCGGTCAGATAAACAACCCGCAGACGTCCGATATCCTCGGGCAGATCCTCCGAGGTCAGCGCAATCCGATCCACCCGGAGAAACATTGCGTCTGCAAAGGGCAGAAGCAGCAGAATCAGAATCAGAACGGCCGTGACAAGAAAGATGATTTTTTTTCGCTTATTCCTCTGCAGATGGCGCGAACGGTAATGAGAAGACGCGGTGGAAGACATAGCCCAGGGAACGGAAGAAGAATGCTTCCCCCGATACTCATTCATGACAAATCTCTCCCTTCCGGAAAATCATAACAAAACAAGGCCCGGCCTTCCGAACCTTGTCACATTGTACACGAAACAGGATAATACTTCAAGGCTGAAAACGGTTTGCGAGGCAGAGAAAAGCCCTTACGGAACAATAGAAAAACAGTTATCTCCGGACTCTGTCCTTTTTCCGGAAGCAGACGATTCATGATGATCGGGAGAGTCCGCATTTTGCCTGCTAAACTGATCATAAAAAAGAAGAAAATGTTACATTTGTATATCAATTCAAATTAGAACAGAAGGGCATAAAAACGCCTGAAAAGCTTGATAAATCTTATGATTTCCCAAATGTAAGAAATTTGACAGAAAGTGGATGGAAGGGTAAAATACTTACGTCCATTTTCCGTATTACGGATTTCTTACAGGAGGACGTGTACATGAAAAAGAACGTATTTCAAAGACTGACCGCTCTGATGATGGCGCTGTGGATGCTGCTCCTGACAGTTCCCGCGGCCATGGCCGTCTCTGAAGACTGGATGGAACTGCAAATTTATGTGGAGTGGACTGATCAGGATCAGATCCTGAATTCTTACGCAGTTCCTGTAGAAGGAATGGAGGGAGCCTTCTGGGTCTATGTACCCGAAGAGCAGCTCGGCAACCTGATCCTTCAGATTTACCATCCCAATCACCAGTATATATTCACCCCGGCCAGCGGTGAGATGCTGTACGGGGTAATGGATGCCGGCATGACCACGGACGGAGCCTGCATCTATATCTCTGCCCAGGATATGGAATCCGGAGTGGAGGATACCTTCCTGCTCTATATTTCTTCGCAGACCTCTGAACCTGTGCAGACAGAAGAACCCGTCGTGATTACGGAGGAGCCGATCATCACGGAAGAGCCCGTCGTGAT
>CAMNKK010000070.1 GCA_946542235.1 uncultured Clostridia bacterium
AACGCCCGCCTGACGCTGGAGGATTTCTTCGCGAAGCTGGCGATCAACTACGGCTGACGCTCCCCGGCGAAAAAGCCCCGGGGAAGCGCCCCCGCGCGGGCGGCCGAACAGTGATATTTTCAAGAGAAAGAGGTGTCCCGAAATGAATCAGATGCTCCGTATCGTCGATCTGCGGACAGAATACATGACCCGGCCCCTGGGCCTGGATGTGCCCCGTCCCCGCTTTTCCTGGAAGCTGGAGGGCCCGGAGGGAACGATCCAGCAGAGCTGCCGGGTATGCGTTGCCCGGGAAGGCTCCTCCGGACCGCTGTGGGACTCCGGCCTTCTGGACACCTCCTGCTCCCTGGGCATCGCCTATGACGGCCCCGCCCTGGCGCCGAAGACGCGCTATACCGTTTCGGTGGAGATCCGGGACGCGGCGGGCCGGGAAGCCGCCGCTTCCGACTGGTTTGAAACGGGATTCCTGGACGGGGATCTCTCCGCCTGGGGCGGCGCCCGGTGGATCGGCGCGCCGGACTTTCATCCCTGCGCCGACACGATGGGCGTCTTTTCCCTGTCCGCCGTCCTGACCCTTGCCCCCGGCAGCCGCCGCGCCGGCATCATCTTCGGCGCCGGAGACCGGCGGCTGGCGGACGCCGGCCGGAACATCTTCGGCCTGGCCGGACACAGCGAGATCCGCTACGTGCTGAACCTGGGGGAGGAGCCCGCGGTGCTGGAAATCTACCGCGCCGGCTATTCCCCGGAGGACACGGACGCGCCCCTGGCCCGGGTGCCCCTGAAGGAGTGGGGAAACCCGGACGCCGCGCCGCTGATCAATGACGCCAACCGCAATCTGCCGCACACGCTGACCGTCGAGGTGCCCGGAAACGCGGCCTATGCCTATCTGGACGGCGTGCGGGTGGACGCGGTGGAAGCCGCGACCTTCTGGGGCGGCAGGGAAACCCGGCCCCGGCCCCTGAATCCCCTGGGCCATAACGATGTCATTCCCTTCCCCCATCTGTGCCGCGTCGGCTACTATGCCGGAGAAGGCGATACCGCGCAGTTTGAGGGGCTCCGGATCCGTTACCTGCGGCAGCCCGGCCGGGAGTTTGCCCGCCTGGAGGGCCGGACGCTCACCGGCGCGGGGCCGGAGGGAACCCGCTGGCTGGAGGATCCCTCCCGCGGGGCCCTGCCGATGCTCCGGCGGGAATTTACGGTTTCCCCGGAAAGGCAGCCCGTCTCCGCGCGGCTGTATATCACCTCCCGCGGCATCTATGACTGCCGGATCAACGGGCAGGAAATCACCCGGACCGTGCTGAACCCCGGCAACACCCAGTACGACAAACGCATCGTCTATCAGACCTACGACGTGACAGGCCTGCTTCGCGCCGGTGCCAACGCGGTCGGGATCACCCTGGGCTCCGGCTGGTGGAGCGACGCCCAGACCTTTGTGGTGAGCAACTATAACTATTACGGCGACCGGGAATCCGTCCTGGCCCGGCTGGAGGTGCGCTACGCGGACGGCGGCACGGAGGCCCTGGTGACCTCTCCGGAGGAATGGACCTGCCTGGAAGAGGGCCCCTATACCTATGCCGGCCTGTTCCAGGGCGAGCATCTGGACCGGAGAAAGCTGGATCTCTATGAGCGTTTCTCCCTGCCCGGCTTTGAAGCGGAAGGCCTCCGGCCCGCCGCGGAAATCATCCCGGATCCCATCGAGGAAACCTGGACCACGCCCCGCGGCTTCGGCAAAGCCTGGCCCCGGCTGGATCATTCCCATCCGGTTCTCACCGGGGCCTTCCACGCCCCCGTCCGGGAAGTCTGCCGGGTGCAGGCAAAGGAGCATCTGGAGCCCCGCCCGGGCATCCATCTGTATGACCTGGGGCAGGAAATCGCCGGCGTGCCCCGCCTCCTGCTGCGGGGAGAAGCCGGCACGGAGGTCACGCTCCGCTACGGCGAGATCCGCTATCCGGACCTTCCGGAATACGCCGGGAACACCGGCATGATCCTGACGGAAAATTACCGGGACGCGGAGAGCATCGACAGGATCATCCTGCGGGGGGATCCGGAGGGAGAAATCTATCAGCCGCGCTTCACTTTCCACGGGTTCCGGTATATTGAGGTCACCGGGGTTTCCGTCCCGCCCGCGCCGGAGGAGGTGGAGGGAATCCAGCTGTCCTCCCTGCCGGCGCTGACCGGAAGCCTGGAAACCGATGACCCGCTGGTCAACCGTTTCATCGAAAACGTCCGCTGGTCCCAGCTGTGCAATTTCATCAGCATTCCCACGGACTGCCCCCAGCGCAACGAGCGGATGGGCTGGGCGGGAGACACCCATGTTTTCTGCCGCACCGCCACCTATCAGTCAGACACGCGGCTCTTCTACCGCAGATATCTGGACGCCCTGCGGGACCTGCAGGAGGAAAGCGGCAGCCTGCCGGCCATCGCGCCCATGGGCGGCGGCTTCGGCGGCATCACCTATGAAACCGCGATGATTTTCATCGTCTGGGAGCTGTACCAGCAGTACGGCGATCCGGAAATCATCCGGGAATATTACCCCGCCATGACCCGATGGATGGACTATGCCAGATCCCAGGGGATGCCCGGCGAAGGCTTCGGGCTGTCGCTGGCGGACTGGCTGGCCCCGGAGGAAACGGATCACGCCCTGATGTTCAACGCGTTCTTCTTCCGCGCCGCCGATCTGATGGCCCGGATGGCCCGGGTCCTGAAGGAGGAGGCCGACGCGAACCGGTATTCCGCCTGGGCGGAGGAAACGCGGAATTACTGGACGGCGCATTTCCTGGATCCGGAAACCGGCCTCATCCGGGGCATGGACGGAAAGCCCTGCGATACCCAGACCGCCTACGCGCTGCCCGTGATGTACGGGATCCTGGAGGGCCGGGAGGCGCAGCGGGCCTCGGATCATCTGAACCGGGTCACCCTGGAAAAGGGATGCCGCATTTTTACCGGCTTCTTCGGAACCGGCATGCTGAACCCCGCGCTGTCCGCCGGCGGGCACATTGACACCGCCTGCGCCCTGATCCGGCAGACCGCCTTCCCCTCCTGGCTGTATCCGGTCACCCAGGGGGCGACCACCGTCTGGGAGCGCTGGAATTCCTTCACGAAGGAAAGCGGCTTCGGCGGAAACAACAGCATGAATTCCTTCAACCACTACTCCCTGGGCTCCGTCCTCTCCTGGTTCTATGAAACGCTGCTGGGCATCCGGCGGGATGAATCCGCTCCGGGATACCGCCGCTTTACCCTGCAGCCGCATTTCGTAGGCTTCGGCCGGGTCCGGGGCGGCTTTGAATCCCCCCTGGGCCGGATCGAAAGCGCCTGGGAGCGGAAGGGCGGCTGCGTGGAATACCGCTGCACGGTTCCGGCCAACGCCGAGGCGGATCTGATCCTTCCGGACGGCCGCCGGGAGCATCTGCAAAGCGGTTCCTATCGGTATACGGTCGCCCTGTAAGCGGCAGGGCGCAGAAAAAGGCACGAACGGATTCCGTTCGTGCCCTTTTTTTCCGATTCGGCTTCAGGACTGGGCGCCGGCCACGCTCTTCCGGCGGATCAGCCGGGTGAAAACCTCCACCTTCAGCGGCTGCAGGCTGCGGCCTTCGATCATCTGCACCACCCGGCCCACCGCCGCCTCCCCCAGGTAGGCCTTCGGCACCTCCACCGTGGTCAGGGGCGGGCTGACATACTGGGCCGAGGAAATATCGTCAAAGCCCACGATGGAAACGTCCTCCGGTATCCGGTATCCCGCCTCCTTCAGCGCCTGGATCGCCCCGATGGCGATCAGGTCATTGTCCGCGAAATAGCATTTCGCGGGCTTTTCCGTCTTCAGCAGCTCCTTCATGTCCGCATAGGCGCCCTCCTGCGAGGGGGGCAGCCGCAGCACCAGGGAATGGGAGGTGGACATGCCCGCTTCCCGGATCGCCTTGTAGAATCCGTCCGCCCGGGCTTCAAAATTGCTGATCCAGTAGGAGGACCGCAGGTATCCCGGCTGGGTCCGGCATTTTCGGATCAGGTATCTGGTCGCCTGATACGCTCCCTGGGTATTGTTGATGAGAATGAAATTGTATTCCGGCCTTTCGAAATAAGCGTCCAGAAACACCAGGGGGCACTCCAGGACATCAAACAGGGAGAGGGTCTGCTCCTCCATCTCCGTCGCCAGGATGATGACCCCGGCGTATTTGGCCACCCGCATGTCATAGATCTGTCCCTGCAGATCCTCATCCTCATACAGATAGCTGATCACGCATTCATATCCGTGCCGGCGGCAGCAGATGGAGATCCCGTCCGTCAGCTCGGAAAAGAAGGGCGTATCCCCCACGACGGCGCCGCTTTTCCGGTAGACCGCAAAGCAGATCGTCCCCTTTTTCTGCTCCCTGCCCAGCGCCTTCCGGGCAAAGTCGTATCCATTGTCCCGCGCCGCCTCCAGCACCCGCTTCCGGGTTTCCCGGCTGACCCCCGGCTTGTCGTTGAGCGCCAGGGAAACCGCGGACTCGGACAGATGCAGCATCGCCGCCAGCTCCTTGGCCGTAATCGTGTCCATCTGTTGATCCCTCCTGTCCTGCTCTGTTTGCCGCTTTGCTTCATTGTAGGGAGTTCAGTAAATTTAGTCAAGAAAAACTAAATATTTCCTTTGCATTTAGTTGCGCTTTTGATATGCTCAGTTCATTGGAAGGTATCTCCGGAATGGAGTCAAATTGCAGTGTGGACCGACCCTCCACAGAAAGGACAATCATATGGCTGCTGACATCAAGCTTGGTTTTGCCCCCACCCGCCGCGCCATCTTCAGCGCCCCCGCCGCGGTGGAATACCGGAAGCTGACCGCGGACAGGCTGCGGGAGCTGAACATCCATTTCGTCGACATTGATGACATCAATGAGGAAGGCCTGCTGTATGACGACGCGGGTCTGGAGAAGATCATTGAGAAGTTCCGGCGGGAAAAGGTGGACGGGCTGTTCATCCCCCACGCGAATTTCGGCACGGAATATGAGTGCGCCCGTCTGGCCAAGGCGCTGAATGTGCCGGTGCTGCTCTGGGGTCCCCGGGACGAGCGGCCGGACGAGCGGGGCATGCGCCTGCGGGACAGCCAGTGCGGCCTTTTCGCGACGGGAAAGGTGCTGCGCCGCTTCCGGGTGCCCTTCACCTACATGAACAACTGCGACCTGACGGATCCCATCTTTGAGCGGGGGATCCGGGATTTCCTGGCGGTCTGCAACGTGGTGCGGACCTTCCGCCATACCCGGATTCTGCAGATCGGACCCCGGCCCTTCGACTTCTGGTCCACCATGTGCAACGAGGGCGAGCTGCTGGAGAAGTTCAACATCCAGCTGGCGCCGATTCCGCTGCCCGAGCTCTATGCCGAAATGAAAAAATGGCGGGAAGAGAAGACCGAAGTGGACCGGGTGGTTGCCTACTGCCATGAAAACATGACCTGCCGCATTGAGGAAAACTACCTTCGCAGCGTGGCGGAGCTGAAGGTGGCCATGAAGTCCCTGGCGGACAAATACGGCTGCAACGCCATCGCCATCCAGTGCTGGAACGCCCTGCAGGACGAGATCCACATCATGCCCTGCGCCGCCAACGCCCTGCTGAATGAAGAAGGCATTCCCGTCGTCTGCGAGACGGATATTCACGGCGCCGTTTCCCAGCTGATCGCCGAGGCCGCTTCCATGAACGAGCGCCGGGTCATGTTCTCCGACTGGACCGTGCGCCACCCGGACAACGACAACGGCGAGCTCCTGCAGCACTGCGGCCCCTGGCCCATCTCCGTGGCGAAGGAAAAGCCCACCATCTGCGTGCCCGTTGCCTTCCCCCAGAACGGCGCCGTCTCCGCGGAAGCAAAGCACGGCCCCATGAGCCTGGTTCGCTTCGACGGCGACGAGGGCGAGTACTCCATCCTGCTGGGCCATGCCCGGGGCATCGACGGGCCCTGGACCAGGGGCACCTATGTCTGGGTGGAAGTGAACAATCTGAAGCGGCTGGAAGCCAAGGTGGTGGAAGGACCCTATATTCACCATGTGGCCGCCATCCACGGGGATGTGGTGCCGGTGGTCTACGAAGCCTGCAAGTACATCGGCGTGAAGCCGGATCTGTACGATCCCATTGAGGAAAAGGTCAAGGCCTATCTCCACGGGGAAGACGTGGTATTCGACGAAGTATGAAACGGGGAGAGGAAAAATGAACGCTTTAGCAGTCAAAGCCTATGATCTCCGGCAGGATGTGCTGGATATCATCGTCAGCGGCGGGGGCGGGCACATCGGCGGCGATATGAGCAGCATGGAAATCATGCTGACCCTGTACAGCCGCATGCATGTGGATCCCCGGAACCCGAAGGATCCGGACAGGGACCGGTTCGTCCTCTCGAAGGGGCACTGCGTGGAAACCCTCTATGCCGTGCTGGCGGACCGGGGTTTCCTGGATCTGAACGAAGTCAAAAGCCAGTTCTCGAAGTTCGGCAGCGAGTATATCGGCCATCCCCACAACACGATTCCCGGCATCGAGATGAACTCCGGCTCTCTCGGCCACGGGCTGTCCGTATGCGTCGGCATGGCGCTGGCCGGGCGGATGGATCACCGGCCCTACCGGGTCTATACCCTCATGGGCGACGGCGAGCTGGCGGAAGGCTCCATCTGGGAAGCCCTGATGGCGGCCGGCCATTACCGGCTGGACAACCTCTGCGCCGTGGTGGACCGGAATCATCTGCAGATCTCCGGCAACACGGAGGACGTCATGGGCCACCATGACCTCCACGCCCGCTTCGCCGCCTTTGACTGGCACGTGATCGATGTGGCGGACGGGAACGACGTGGATCAGCTGAACGCCGCCTTTGACGAGGCGGAGCGGACCAAGGGCCGGCCCACCATCCTCATCGCCAACACCGTCAAGGGCAAGGGGTCTCCCCTGATGGAAAACAAGGCCTCCTGGCATCATCATCTGCCCACCGCGGAGGAATATGAACAGATTAAAGCCGATCTGGCCGCCCGAAAGGAGGCGCTGATGCATGAATAAGATTGCCAACCGCGCGGTCATGTGCGAAGTGCTGAAGGAAGCCGCCGCGAAGGATCGGGACGTGGTGGTGCTCTGCAGCGACAGCCGGGGCAGCGCGTCCCTGACCTCCTACGCGGAAGCCTTTCCGGATCAGTTTGTGGAAATCGGCATCGCGGAGCAGAATCTGGTCAGCGTTGCCGCGGGGCTGGCTTCCTGCGGCAAGAAGGCCTTCGCGGTCTCTCCGGCCTCCTTTATTTCCACCCGCAGCTATGAGCAGTGCAAGGTGGACTGCGCCTATTCGAACACCAATGTCAAGCTGGTGGGCATCTCCGGCGGCGTCAGCTACGGCGCCCTGGGCATGACCCATCACTCCGCCCAGGATATCGCCGCCATGAGCGCGATTCCCGGCATGCGGGTATATCTCCCCAGCGACCGGCATCAGACCCGCAAGCTCTTCGAAGCCCTGCTGACCGATCAGCAGACGGCCTATATCCGCCTGGGCCGGAACCCGGTGGAGGATACCTACCGGGAGGGAAACGTTCCCTTCGAAATGGACCGGGCCACGGTGCTTTCGGAAGGCTCCGACGTGCTGCTGGTGGCCTGCGGGGAAATGGTCCGCCCCGTGAAGGACGCGGCGGATATCCTGAACCGGGAGGGCATTTCCACGGGCGCGCTGGACATGTACTGCGTCAAGCCCCTGGACCGGGAAGGGCTGCTCGCCGCCGCGAAGGGCAAGAAGCTCGTCGTCACCGCCGAGGAGCACGCCCCCTTCGGCGGCCTGGGCAGCATGGTCGCCCAGGTGATCAGCGCCCATGACCCGAAGCGCGTCCTCAATCTGGCTCTGCCGGACGCGCCGGTCATCACCGGCACCTCCGCGGAGGTCTTTGCGCATTACGGGCTCACCGGGGAGGGCATCGCCCGGACGGTTCGCGAAGCGTTGAAAGCCTGATTTTTCCGCGCCGGAAAGAAGGAACTCTCTTTCCGGCGCAGGTTTTTTTGCAGAGGTGGAAGGATGAAGAAATACGTATTGAGCGTGGACCAGAGCACCCAGGGCACCAAGGCCATGATTTTCGACGGGGAAGGCAGCCTGCTGGCGCGGGCGGACCTTCCCCACCGGCAGATCATCAATGACAGGGGCTGGGTGGAGCACGATCCGGAGGAAATCTGGCGCAATACCCTGCAGGTCATCCGCGCCGCGGTGGAGAAGGCCGGCATTCCCAGGGAGAGCCTGGCTGTCATGGGCATCAGCAACCAGCGGGAGACCTCCGTCTGCTGGAACCGGCGGACGGGCAAGCCCGTATACAACGCCATTGTCTGGCAGTGCGCCCGGGGGGCGGAAATCTGCGCCGAACTGGAAGCCCGGGGATGCGCGGACGCGGTGCGGGAGAAGACGGGCCTGCCCCTGTCCCCCTATTTCCCGGCCGCCAAGCTGGCCTGGATTTTCCGGCACGCGGAAGGCGCGCGGGAAGCCGCCGCCCGGGGAGAGCTCTGCGTCGGCACCATCGACAGCTGGCTGGTCTTCCGGCTGACCGGGGGCCGGCGCCATCAGACCGATTATTCCAACGCCTCCCGCACCCAGCTGTTCAATATCACGGATCTGGCCTGGGACAGGGACCTGCTGGACCTCTTCGGCGTGGATCCCTCCTGCATGCCCTCCGTCACGGATTCCGACGGGGATTTCGGGGAAACGGATCTGGACGGCTGGCTGGAAGAGCCCCTGCCCATCCGGGGCGTGCTGGGCGACAGCCACGGCGCGCTGTTCGGCCAGGGCTGCCTGCAGCCCGGCATGATCAAGGCCACCTACGGCACCGGCTCCTCGGTGATGATGAACATCGGGGAAAAGCCCATCTTCTCCGACACGGGGGTGGTCACCTCCCTGGCCTGGAAAATCGGAGGCCGGGTGAACTACGTCCTGGAGGGAAACATCAATTACACCGGCGCGGTCATCACCTGGCTGAAGGATGACGTGCACCTGATCAGCAGCCCCGGGGAAACGGAAGCCCTGGCCCTGGCGGCCAATCCCGCGGATACCGCGTGCCTGGTGCCGGCCTTCTCCGGGCTGGGGGCTCCCTACTGGCGCAGCGAGGCCAGAGCCCTGCTCTGCGGCATGACCCGGACCACCGGCCGGAACGAGATTGTCCGCGCCGCGCTGAACTGCATCGCCCTGCAGATTGCCGACATCGTGAAGGCCATGGCCCGGGGAGCCGGCACTCCGGTCCGGGAGCTGCGGGTAGACGGCGGCCCCACCCGGAACGGCTACCTGATGCAGTTCCAGAGCGACCTGCTGGACATCCCCGTCCGGATTCCGGAGGCCGAGGAGCTTTCCGGCATCGGCGCGGCCTATGCCGC
>CAMNKK010000071.1 GCA_946542235.1 uncultured Clostridia bacterium
GGTCTGGGCCTGAACCAGCGTCCCGTTGTCATACTTCATTTTGAACTGCTGGCTGAAGTCAACGGATGTTCCGGCGCGGAAGGCCAGATAGGCATCCAGGCCGTCCAGGACCAGGGAGGAGCTGATCTCGGTTCCGTCGATCGCCGTGAACTGCTCCGTTGTTACGAACATGTCCGCCACAAAGATGTGCGTCAGCACCCAGGATCCGGAAAACTGATATACGTTTTCCCCGCGGATCACTTCCGGCCGTACGGCCCGGTTCGGAATATGGTCCGCGAAAATGATGGTGGGCCCGTTTTCCTCCACGTAAACCAGGCATCCGTCCTGATTCCGGGTCAGCCTGACGGCATCCTCTTCCGAGCCCGGGGTGCCGTCCTCATTGTCGACCAGCAGCTGAAGCTCCGTACCATTCAGGACGCTCCAGGTGCCGGTGAAATTGTTATAGAACTTTCCGCCCCAGGAAAAGCGGCCGTCCGAGCTCAGCGTCACGACCAGATCCCGGTCCCAGGTTTCGGGATACCATTCTTTTCCATTCAGAACAAAGGATATGGCGTACCAGGAGCCGACAAACTTCGGATCCGTGTCCGCCAGGGCGGCCTGGGGCCCCAGGGCGATAACGCACAGCAGGGCGAAGGTCAGCAGGATGGCCGGCAAACGGGAGCTTTTCATGTTTGTTTACCTTCTTTCTTTGATGCTGTTATTGACCCTGCGCTTCCTTCCGGGAGACCGCCTGGTCCCACGGCAGCGAAGTCAGGGTAAAGGATCCGTCCAGATGCCCGATCCGGAAAAGCACGTCCGGCTTCAGGTCCGCCGCCGGCCGCATCCGGATTTCCGGCGCGCCGGAGAAATGATGGCCCTCCGGCTTCCGGGCTTCCTCGTCCTCCAGGGGCGTCAGCATGGGGCTGCCGTCCTCCCGGGGCACAAAGGTGACGGGGAAATAATAGAATATCACGGCTTCCTCATAGGCTACTGAAGGATAGAATTTTTCCATCCGGTAATCCGTGAAACGCGCCGTGCCTTCCCGCAGGTCCACCGACAGGCGGGCGCCGGCAACCTTTTGGTTCCGTTCTCCCTGCGGAGCGCCCGGAATTCCCGCAATCAGTATATCACATAAAAGTTCGATATCCGCGGCTTGATCTCCTTCTTCCACCACGCAGGGAAAATACTGATTCGCGTAGATCAGGGAAGGCAGCAGCCCGCTGAAATCCATGGCCACTGTATTGCCCTCCAGCCGGGGAGCGCTGCATACCAGGGCCTGCAGGTCATAGATCCCGTCGGAAAACGGCCGGGGGAAAACCAGCAGCGCCGACACGGTCGTCACGGTATCCCGTTCCTCCGGGCGCACCGGGCAGGACAGCGTCACGGCATACTGCTCCGGGGAAAGCGGCATGAACACGTTTTCGGAAAAGAAGGGCCAGGGATCCGGAGCGCTTTCAGGAGTCTGGACGGCTTCCGCCTCCGGCGCGGACGGGACCGGAGTGGGGGAGGCTGCCGGGTTTTCCTCCGGCAGGCCGCCTTCCGCGGACTGCAGGGAAGGATCCAGGCTGTAGACCAGCGGGGGCCTGTTTTTCAGAAAGATCGGCCGGGGCAGGCGAAAGCGGATGTAGACCGGCTCGTCATCAGATTCCTCCGGCATTCCGATCCGGTCCAGAATAAAGGCGGGATATCCGCACCCCATCACCTGAACCAGCTTCTGCTGGGGAGATTCCGGAGGCTCCTGGGCGACGGTCAGGGTTCCGTCCGGCTGGGGACGGACCCGGAAATCAACCGTGCACTCCCCGCCGGGAACCAGGTCGATCAGCGGCGGGAACGAAAGGCAGTCCCGAAGCAGCAGATCATTTACGAGGAAAACGTAATCCGGATCCTCGCGGTAACTTACGGGGCTCAGCCGCCTGGGAGCGTCGTTTTCATTCTTTATCCGCAGCCGGCCCGCCAGCACCGCGTCTTCCGTTTCCTCCAGGGAGATCAGACGGAAGCTGATCCCGTCCAGGCTGGTTTCCGCCAGGAAGTCTTCCTCCGGCTCCCGGAAGGAGAAGGCGGAAAGATCCAGCTCCGTTTCCATGGAAAGCCTGTCCAGCAGGACGTACTCGAATTCCAT
Source organism: uncultured Clostridia bacterium (assembly GCA_946542235.1). Classification (GTDB taxonomy): domain Bacteria; phylum Bacillota; class Clostridia; order Christensenellales; family Aristaeellaceae; genus Aristaeella. The sequence continues at coordinate 2,099 of CAMNKK010000071.1, forward strand.
GTTTTCCGACAGGATCAGCGACGGCAGAATGCTGATGCTCCGCAGCACGGGATCCGCCCGCAGGGAGGCCTCCTCCAGCGGAATCAGCAGATCGAAGATGCCCTTTTCCCCGGGAAGGACACGCCGGGTTGCCGCCTGAACGTTCCCCGGGAGGGCCGTGCCGTTCACAATGGGGCAGAGAAAGCACAGCGAAAGACTGTCACTTCCCCGGTTTTCCGCCGCGACCCGCAGGCAGATCCCCTGGAAGGCGTCATTCCGGATCGCCTTGACTTCAAAGGGCTGCAGGGAATAATCATCCCCGCTGACCGCCGCGCAGGAAACCTGCGAGATTCCCGTGACATCCGGGCTGTCCAGGGGGATCAGCTCGCTGCCCCAGCTGTTTCCCTGGGTATCCCGGATTACAAACTGGGCCAGCAGGTTTTTTCCGGTGCTGTTCCGGGGGAGAAAGCGAAGGGACCAGGGCCGCCGGTTGTCCGCTTCCAGCGGGGAGTGCAGCCCGTCAGGGAGAACGCCCTTCGATTCCCAGGCTTTCAGCCAGTCAAAATAGGGCACGGCGCTCCCGTCTGCGGTCCGGCCTTCCAGGGGAATGCTGAGACCCCGGTGCATTTCCCACTCCAGGAAGGGCTGCAGGCTGCCGTCCTCCCTGCGGACCATGCTCCGGGGAATGCCCTGGAAGCGGATGAAGGGCCATGTTTCCGGATCCGGTACGATGCTCCGGCGTCCGAGGTTCAGGGCGCCTTCCCCGCCTATGGGATAGATGTTCAGGATCTCCAGCGACCGGGTTTCCTCGTTTTTCCTGCACTGGAGAAGCACCAGCTGGCTCTTCTCCGCTTCGGGATGGACGGCGAGCTCCAGGGTCGATATGCTCGTCAGCGTGGCATAGACCAGATAGTAGTCATCCCGGACAATGAAGGGGATCGGGTCCGTCTGCGGGATGCCGCGTTCATCCACGGCATACAGCGCCTCAAAGCTGTAGGCCGTCCGCAGCGTGTTTCCCTCCGGCTGCAGATCCTCCAGCACATAGGTATTGTGATAAACGGTTTCGGAGCCGTGATCCTCCAGAATCAGGCAGGAGGCGGAGGCAAAATGATCCGTCTGCTCCTCCGTCAGGGTCAGCTCCAGGGTCTGGGAGCCGTCCGCCGCCGGCGGGGAGGCCCGGCCCGCCAGATGGGACCAGTCCGCCATCTGGGCGCCGCTCCACAGGGCGCCGTAGCGATTCAGATACCGGCCGTAGGAGGGCAGGATGCCCAGACGGGCATACTGCTGCTGCCATTTGCCGGAGAACATCTCCTGATTGTAATAGGGGGAGTAAACCGAAAGCCCGCCGGCGCGGGACTGGTTGCCGGAGGTCGCCGCCACCGCTTCCGCAAGGGCCTCCCGCAGCGCCCGGGCTTCCTCCGGGGCGGCGGAGGCGGTCTGCTCCGCCAGGCTGCCCAGGTCCGCCAGGTCATAGTCCGATCCGGTGGAGGCGCGGCCGAAGCCCCGGGTTCTCAGCCGGCTCCGGGACAGGGCGGAGAAGGTGCTTTTGTCCAGCTGATTTCCCGCCCGGGCGAAAAAAGCGTCCGCGGCCGCTTCCAGCGCCTTGATCCGGTCCAGCCGGATCAGCGCCAGGGTCAGCATATCCGTTTCCTGTTTGCCTTCCACATAGGAGGCGACGATGTTCCGGCCGATTTCCTCCGCGCCGGTTTCCTTTCCGACCGAGGACAGGAAGCCGTAATTCCAGCCGCTGACCGGCTCGACCTCCTGGCTGGCGATCATATAGTCCGCGTATTCGGCGCAGACGCAGGCCACCTCCAGAGAGGACATCAGGCAGGCGTCGAACCCGATCCAGGAAAGCCGGTTTTCCCCGGAAAAGGAGCTGCTTTCCAGGGCTTCCCGCAGCTCCGGCAGGGTCAGGCTGTCCTGCCCGTACAGGTCGTCGAAGCAGACCCCCTCCAGAGGACCCGCCCCGTGATCCCAGAGGATCAGGGCATACTGCGCCGCGGGGCGCAGCTCCGGGCCCAGCTGCAGAAGCCGGGAGAGAATTTCCGGCTTTCCCATGCTCTCGGAGGGAAAGCGCTGGAGAATCCGGCTGCCCCGGGAGCCGATTTCCATCAGGAGCAGCTCCCCGGGATCATAATTGCCCTTCCAGCTCCGGGATCCGCCCAGCAGCGCCAGCACGGACACCTGCGGATTGCCGGCGCAGGCCCGGGTGATCTCCTCCAGCTCCGCCGTCGCGGAGCCGTGATTGCTTTCCAGGTCGCTGCCGCAGAGATAGATCATCAGCGTCAGATTCCGGGGCGGGGCTTCCGCCCGGCCGGGGAAGGGAAGCGCCCCGAAGATCAGCAGCGCCAGCAGCGCCAGCAGCGCCGGCGCGGCGGCCGGGCCGGACCGGGAACGGGAATTCGTTTGCATCAGCGATCTGCCTCCTTACGGACTGGGCTGCGAAAGGAGAAAGCCTCCCAATTCGTCCGAATGAGAGGCTTTCGGGGGAAACGGGAAAAGATCCCGCAGGAAGGGTCAGAGAGCCGCCCCCGCGGCCCGGAGATCAGAGAGAATCCCCGTGACGCACTTCGAAGAAATAAACATCATTGACGCCCAGCTCGGCTTCCAGCGTCAGGCAGCCGTTTTCCCAGGCAAAGGGCCAGGCTTCCGGCAGCACATCGCTCTTTTCCTTCAGCTCGGAAACCTCCGCGCGGTTCAGGGAAAGGGGACTGCCCATCTCCTGCCAGAGGCGGCAGGGATTTCCGTGGTCCTCATCGATCCGGCGGAGGGTGACGCCCGCGGGCTTCGCCGGCAGCTCGAGACGCACGGCGGCCTTTTCCTTCGGCAGATCCAGGTTCTTCATCTTCTGGCGGAAGAGGAGGATCTGGGTGCTGTGCTCCTTCCGGAAGGCGGCGATTCCGATTTCGCCCTTCGTGGCGTCCGGCCCGAGATCCAGCTGCTGATCCCCGGCGTCCGCCAGCATTTTCATCGCGTGGTACACCGGCTTGGGGATGCCGTTCTGGGTCAGCATGCCGAAGCCGCCGTGGAATTCCTGGGGGAAGGGATGCAGCTCCTCGAAGATATCGGAGAAGCACCAGATGGAGGAGCCGTTCAGGACGCCGGAGGTTTCCAGGGCGGCGCGGACATCGTAGGCGGCCACCTTGCGGGTGTCATTGGTAAAGGAGGAGAATCCGGCGTTCTCATTCCATTCGGTGTAATAGACCGGCAGATTTCCGGCCTGCTTCCGGACCTCCCGGGCGTTATGGGGGAAGGTGCCGTATTCGATATCGGTGGTTTCGGACTTGTCCGGCATGATGGTCCGGAATCCGTCCAGGAAGTTTTTGTTTTCCATCCCGGCCAGGAAGGCCGCGGCCTTCTTCATGCCCGCGATCATGGCCTCCAGGTCGAAGTCCATTTCCTCGTCCATTTCGCCCTGGCTTTCCACGCCGCCGAGGGGATCGCCGGCATACTGATGGGTGGAGACAAAGTCCACCGGCAGGCTGTGGTCCCCGCAGTACTTCAGGAAGCTGCGGACCCACTTGCTGTTGCTGGTGGCCGGGCCGCCGACCTGAATCCCGGGATCCACGGCCTTGATGGCCTGCACCGTGGCGCCGTAGAGCCGGAAGTACTCGTCCCGGGTGCCGTTCCAGAAGGCGACGGGCAGATCCGGCTCATTCCAGACCTCGAAGAACCAGGTGCGGATCTCCTCGATCCCGTAGCGGTGAACCAGGAAACGCAGGAATTCGGTAATGTACTTTTTCCAGGCCTCCAGATCCTCCGGGGGCACGATGAGGGGCTTGTAGAAGAACCTGCCCTCCCGGGTCTCGCCCTCCTTTTTCCGGGCCAGCTTTCCGGGCATGAAGGAAAGCTCCACAAAGGGCTTCATGCCCGCGTCCAGCACGTTGTCATAGGCCACGCCGCAGGCGTTGAAGTTGTACTCCGTAAAGGCTTCCGAACCGGGAATTTCGTACATCATGGACAGATCGTTGAAGGTTCTCATGTCATCGTCGAAGATGCCGTGAAAACGCACCCGCTCGATGCCCAGGGTGTCGTGGATGAACTTCAGCTGGCGGGTATAGTCGGTCCGCAGGGCCAGCAGCGCGTGGCCGGAGCCGACGCAGAACTGCCAGTGCCTGTCATGGGGAAAGGTGGGGGTATTCCGTGCGATCCTGAATTCCATCTCTGCGTCCTCTTTTCTTATTTTGCTGCTTTTTCCCTTATTTTTCCTGGGAGAAGGTGATGCACTTTCCGGGAACCGCCGTATTGTAGGGCTGCGCGGAGTAAAGATGGGAGCGCAGCATCAGCGTCAGGATATTCCGGGCGTTGCGTTCCAGATGGGCCCGGGTGATCACGCCCTGGGAGAGCCCTTCCAGAATCCGGTCAAAGTCCGCCTTTTCGCCGGGCTCCACCAGGTCGTTCTGCGCCTTTACGCACAGGGCGGCGTCGGACTTTCCGTACTTCTGCTCCGCGCCGGCGGCCAGGTGGGTGCTCAGATCGCTGGTGGTCAGCCAGTCGGTCATGACCAGGCCGGCGAATCCCCACTCATCCCGCAGCAGCCGGGTGACGGAATCCTCGTTGTTCGCGGAGTGAATGCCGTTGACCAGGTTGTAGGAGGTCATCAGCGACATGGGCTGGGCTTCCTCCACCGCGATGCGGAAGTTCCGGGTATAGATCTCCCGGATGGCGCGCTCGGAGATATGGGAATTGGTGAACATCCGGTTGTCCTCCTGACTGTTGGCCAGGTAGTGCTTGACGGTGGTGCCGAAGCCGGGGTGCTTCTGCACGCCCAGGGTGTCGGCCGCCGCGCACTTGCCGGACAGCAGGGGATCCTCGGAGTAATACTCGAAATTCCGCCCGCACAGGGGATTCCGGTGGATATTCATGCCGGGCGCCAGCCACAGGCTCGCGCCGAAGTCTTCCATCTCGGAGCCGACCAGATCTCCCATGGAGGCGATCAGATCCAGGTCCCAGGAGGAGGCCAGGTTCAGGGCGATGGGAATGGCGGTCAGATACTGATAATGATGGATGCCCTCCGCGGCGGCGTCCCCGCCGTAGGACATGCCGCCCAGGCCCACGGCGGTGCCGTCGGGCTTTTCGATATATTCCGGCGTCAGCCGCAGCCCCGCGGGGCCGTCGCAGAGCTCCAGCTGCTTCAGGCCGTAGCGGGCTTCCAGCTTGCCGGTGGTTTCTCCGGCGGCGCCGGGCAGCGTCTTCGCCGCGGCGCCCAGCACGCTGTTGAAGCCCACATTGTCCACGGAATTGCCGACCATCAGGTAGGTCAGCTCCTCGTCCGTCAGCTGGGCGATGAAATCATCCAGGGAGGCTTTGCCGCCGGCCACCTCGTCGAAGGGGATCAGCCGGTCCGCCTTCCGGGGCAGGGGAGCGGGCAGGTCGGAATAGCGGTGCTCCACCGGGGTGAAGGCAGCGGGATCCAGCGCCAGCTTCGGGGCGGCGGCGGTCTCCGCGGCTTCCTCCGGGGACGCGCAGGGCTTTCCGGCGGGAACCATTTCCTCCAGGGAGGGATCGGGATCCCGGAACAGGGACTGCACCTTCTCGACGGCCACATCCTGCGGCAGCTGAATCACCGCGGCCACATGGGTATTGCGGGAGCTGGTGCCGACGCGGAGAAGATAATCCCCGCTTTCCAGCACCCAGGCGGAGCATTTCGGGCAGAAGCTGGCCAGGGATTCCGCGCAGATCCGGATCGTCAGGAGCTCCTCCTCCCCGGGGGCGAGCAGGCGGGTCTTGGCGAAGCCGCGCAGCTCCTGCCAGGGCTTGGGCAGCGCCTTCACCGGCGCGGACACATACACCTGGACGACCTCCCGGCCGGCGTATTCCCGGCCGATGTTCTTTACCCGCACCCGGAGGCGGATTTCCGTGCCCCGGACCTCCGCGCTTTCCGTTTTCACGCAGAAGTCGGTATAGCTTCTTCCGAAGCCGAATTCATAGGCCGGCTTTACGCCGAAGGTATCGAAATACCGGTAGCCCACAAAGATGCCTTCCGTATAGTACTCGTCGGAAAGATTCCCGTCATTGTGGCTGAAGGCCGGGGAGGAGGGATAATCCGCGTAGTTTTCCGCCCAGGTATCCGTCAGCTTTCCGGAGGGAATGGCTTTGCCCAGCAGCAGATCCGCCGCGGCCAGGCCGGTGGTGTTGCCCATCTGGCCGAGCAGGACGACGGAACTGATGCCCGGGATCTGCCGCAGGGGTTTGGTGTCGATGACGCCGCCGATGTTCAGCAGCACGATCAGCTTTTCATAATGCTCCCCCAGGAAGCGAAGGCTGCGGACTTCCGCCTCCGAAAGCTCGTAATCTCCGGGCTCGGCGTTCCGGTCCTTGCCCTCGCCGCTGTTCCGGGCCAGCACGAACACCGCCGTATCCGTCCCGGAGGCCTTTACGTCCTCTTCGGTGATTTCCGCCAGGGCTTTGGGGGTCAGCGGATTCAGCATCATCATCATCCGGGCGGCTTCCTCGGGCTGGCCGGCCGCGACGGCGGCCGCAATGGCGGCCTGCTCATAGGCCCGGCGCTCGTCCGCGGCGGCCTGATCCTGGCGGTCCAGCCAGGCGCCGGTGGCGACGGTAAAGCCTTCCCGGCGGAGGCCTTCCTCCACGGAGACGGTTTCCCGGACATACACATCGCCGGAGCCGGTGCCGCCCTTGACGGTGGCCCGGGCGCCGCTGCCGAACAGCGCGATCCGGCCGGCGGACTTCAGGGGCAGGGCGCCGTCGTTCTCCAGCAGAACCATACAGTCCCCCGCGATGGCCCGGACCCGGGCCTGGTGCCGGATCTCACGGTCGGTGATTTCAGGGGAAACGGGAGCCAGGTATTTGGACATGGTATTCCTCCTTTGCTGATGCAATTCCAATTCACGATAATACTATTCTACCGAAAAAACGCGGAAAAGCAAGGGGCGCCGTCCGCTTATCCGCAGACCATGCGGATGGCGTCCTGCCAGATCCGGAAGGCCTTCTCCCGGTCCGCCTCGGACATGGCGGGCATATAGGCCCGCCGGCCCAGGCGGTCGAAGACGGAGCTGTCATACAGGCCCGCGGAGAGCCCGGCGGCATAGGCCGCGCCGATGCCGGAAAGCTCCTCGGCCTCCGGAATCCGGACGG
>CAMNKK010000072.1 GCA_946542235.1 uncultured Clostridia bacterium
CCGGAATCAGGAGACAGAGAACCGTCCCCTGTCTCCCCAGGAGGATTGAAATGATCAGAAGATGGATGAGTATCGCGCTTTTTCTGACGCTGCTGGCTGCGGGATGCGTTCCCGCTTCAGCGGCCGGAGCGCTGAGGGCAGGGGACCGGGTTCAGATCGGTTATTATGAGCAGGACAACAACGGCCGGAACGGGCAGGAACCGATCTGGTGGGATGTGCTGGAGGCCTCGGGAGACAGGGCTCTGCTGATCAGCAGCCAGGCGCTGGACTGCATGGAGTATTATCACCGGAATACAGCGGTGGCCTGGAGGGATTCCACCATCCGGAACTGGCTGATGGGTGTTTTTTACTACGAAGCCTTTTCCGAAACCGATCAATCCTGCATGACTGTGGCCGGATACGGCGGAATGAATGATCCTCTTTTCATTCTGAACAAGGAGCAGATCCTCAGCTACGGCCTGGCGCAGGGCTGCGATGTGACGGCCTACGCCCGAAGGCGCGGCGTTCAGATCGGAGAGGATAACGGGAAAGGCTGCTGGTGGGTTCGGATGGACGTGACCTATGACAACGGGAACACGCGCTTCGTGGGCATTCACGGAAAAGTGTATGACAGCAACAGGGTCACGGTCAGGAACAACGGCGTCCGTCCGGCCATGTGGGTTTCTATCCGGGGAGTGGAAAGAAACGGTTATCCGGTTCGCGGGCAGCAGTCTTCGGAGGATTATTGCACAGGTTATACGAATCAGAAGCTTGCCACCAGAGGCGGCCCGTCCACCCGCTATGATGAAACGCATACATTCAGCATTCCTGTCGGCACCGCGGTGAAGATCTATCGATATCAGGTGACAAACGGAACCCCCTGGGTGGAGGTGGAGTTTGAATACGGCGGGGAGCTTGTCCGGGCCTGGACAGGCAAGAAGCGCGTGGATTCAGATGAGGCGATTTACCTGCCGGGAGATTACGCCCTCCTCGGCTCCGGGTACCTGAACCGAAGCACGCCGGGATGGTATGGTCCGGGATCCGGCTACCGCGTTCTCTATGACCGGATCGAAACCGGGACCCGGGTCGATATCCTCGCTTCGCAGAGCGGCTGGTATCTGATTGAGTATGATACCGCGAACAGCTCGCTGATCCATCGGGCCTGGGTGCCGGCGGAACGCGTCGGCAGATAAAGGCAGCCCGGTGATCCATGAAAATGGAAAGGGAAGGCCCTGATCAGGCCTTCCCCTTTTTCATGCCGTCAAAGCGGTCCAGCACCGCCTTCATATCCTCCGGCAGCCGGGCCCTGCATTCCTGCCGCAGGAATTCGGGAACCCCGTACATGCCTTCCCCGATGCCCGCGGCGATGCAGGTCAGCGTATCGCAGTCTCCCCCCAGGGACACGGCCGTCCGGACCACATCCTCGAAATCATTTCCTTCCAGGAAGGCGGTGATCGCCTCCGGCACCGTCTGCTGGCAGGACTCCACGTGGCGGTAGCCCGGGCGGATTTCGTCGCAGGTTCTGGACAGATCATAGCCGAACTCCCGGGTGATGTAATCCCGGATTTCGTCCCTGCCGCGGCCGTTCCGGGCCATCCAGAGGGCGCTGGCCGCGGCTTCCGCGCCCTTGATGCCCTCCGGATGGTTATGGGTCACTTCCGCCGTCAGCCGGGCCATATGCCGGGTCTCCTCCAGCGTGTCAAACAGCCAGCCCGCGGAGGAAACCCGCATGGCCGATCCGTTTCCGTAGCTGCCGTAGGGCTCCGGATGCTCCGAGTGCAGCCAGCGGAAGAACATGCCGCCGTATCCCGCGTGGGGATACCTGGCGCCCCATTTCTGCATGGAGGATACCAGCGCAGCCTTAATCTGATCATCCGTCTGTCCCATGGTATCCATCAGCGCCTCGGCGACGGCAATGGTCATGACCGAGTCATCCGTGAATACGCTTCCGCGGCTGAAGAGCGGAAAATCCTTGGTCTTCCTTCCTCTGTCAAACTCATAGGGCGCCCCGATCATGTCCCCCAGGATCGCTCCGATCATCGCTTTCCCCTCCATTCCCGGTTTCGGTTTCCTTCCTTCGGACGCGCTCAATCGCCCGTCCGGTCCGGTTTCCTTCCTTCGGACGCGCTCAATCGCCCGTCCGGTCCGGTTTCCTTCCTTCGGACGCGCTCAATCGTCCGTCCGGTCCGGTTTCCTTCCTTTGGACGCGCTTACTCGTCCATCAGTTCCGGATGGGTTTCAATTTCATAATCCGGCTTCCATTCCGCGATCAGCTTCTGCAGCTCCAGCCCCTGATAGTAATCCGTGGCGGAGGCGGTCAGGATCTCCTCCTCCTGCGCCGTCAGTTCATGCTCCCCGCCGGGAATATCCGAGGCGTAATACAGGATGTGGATGCCCAGGTCGCTGAACACCGGCTGGCTGATCTCCCCGGGCTTCCGCAGCCGGGATGCCGCCGCGGAGAATTCCTCCGTCCAGTTCTTCGAATCCGGATGGAAGGGATACCCGCCGCCGGTGGTGTTGGCCTCGTTGGTGTCCGTGCTGTATCGTTTGATCAGGGTATCGATATCGATGCCCGCATTGAACTCCTCCAGGATGGCGTCCGCCGTGGGCTGAATCAGGGGCCGGGCCGCCGCGTTCCGCTTTTTCACCAGCTCCGCCCGGGCCTCCTTCAGCTCCGCCTCCGCGGCGTCATAGGCGGCCTTGGCGTCCTTCATGTCCTCCCAGCTCTCCGCCTGGGTGGCGGCGGACAGCAGCTGCTGCATGACCTCCGTCATGGCCTGCGCCGCCAGGTTGTACCGGGCCCGCTCGTTCTTCACGGCCCGGTCCGCTTCCTTCGGATAGGCCAGCAGGATCTGCTTGATGGCCCGGTATCCCTCCGGGGTATAGAAGGATTCGTTCTTCTGGGCAATGATTTCCGTCTCATACAGATCCAGGTTGTTTTCGTACCTTTCCCGGTCCGGGTTCAGAAAGTTCTCCTCATAGTATTCCCGGATCATATCCTGGGTGATCACCAGCCCCGGGCAGTAGAGCTCAATGGCCCGGCACCGGCGCTCATAGGCCTTCATTTCCTCATAGACGGCGGACACGGTGTACCCGGCGTCCTCCATAAATTCGCTGACCTGGGCTTCGGTGAATTCCTCTCCGCTGCTCTGCGCCTTCTGCCAGATCCCCTGCCAGATCTGCTCATACCGGTTGCGGGCGGCGTCCTTCAGCGTGGTTTCCTCCTCGGCGGTGAACTCGTTCCTTCCGGCCTCCTTCAGCTTCACCTGGATCAGCGCCGCGTCCACGTACCGCTCCACCGTCGCCAGCCGCTGGGCCTGCTGCTCCTCCTCCGTCAGATAGGTTCCCGCCGTCAGCTGCGCCAGGTTGATGTCCGACTGCAGGGCGGGCTGAATCTGAGACCGGGTGTAGCAAACGTCTCCCACCCGGACGATGATCGGGTCCTCCGCGGCGGGACTCCCTTCCGCGGCAGCCGAAAACAGGGGAAGCATCCACAGCAGAACCAGCAGAACGCATCCTGCCTTTTTGATCCTGTTCATCCCATCCGTCCTTCCTTCCCAATGGACACATGCTTATTTTATGCAATCCGCCGCCCCCGCGGGGTTATTTCTTCTTCCTTCTGCCGGCATAAACGGCGCCGGCAAGCAGCAGCGATATCAGCCCCAGCAGGATCAGGCCCAGCCACAGCATCGGGGATCCGCTGTCGCCGGTCAGGGGCAGCGGATCCGGCGTCGGGGTGGGCTCGGGCGAAGCGGAGCCGCCCAGGAAGACCTCGAATTCGTTGTTGAGGTTGGCCGTCTCCTTCGCCAGGCCGATGCCCCGGATCACCACCCGGAGCTTTTCATGCTTGTCCGGATCCGTCATGGAGGCCAGGGGCAGCGTGATGGTCTGGGTCTTTCCCGCGGCGACGTATTCCATCTCATGGGGCAGCATAAAGCTTCTGCCGATGGGAGAATCGTCCTCATAGACCGTGCAGTACAGCCGCAGGGGCTGATTGCTCTGGTAGTAGTTGTGCACCGTGATCTCCAGCATCTCTTCGCCGTAGTAATCCCGGTAGACCCGGTGACCCACGTCGATATCGTGGACGTCCAGGTTCAGGTCCACCGTCTCCGGCGCGTCGATCTCCAGGGGATAGAGCAGGATCGCGTCCTCTTCCGCCGCGTCGGTATACACGCTGTCAAAGGTCATCAGCTTCCGGTCCGCGTCGGAGGCGCTCAGCCCCGCCGCCGCGGATGCCTTCATCATCAGGTGCCTTTCGGGATTCTGCAGCACCAGCTTGCCCCTGGACTCATCCAGCCTGTATACCATCCGCTGCAGGCCCGCGCGGCTGTCCGCCCCGTCCGCCAGGGCCATCAGGCGGGCGGTTCTGCGGGCCGCGGTCATCGGATCCTCCGGGCTGTAGAAGGCAAACAGATCCGGATGCTTCCGGGCCAGCTCGGAGGCCTTCAGCCAGTTGCCGTAGGTGGAGATTTCCCGGATTTTCAGCCGCAGGGTATAGGAGCCCATCCAGGTGTCCGGAATCCGGATCTGGGTGGCATATCCGCCCAGCGCGCCGGGCACGAGGACATTCGTGCTCAGCCGGGAGCTGGAATCCGAACCGTGATTGTCATCCACTGTGATCTGCGCATGAGGCGGGTTTACGCTGATGCTTTTTCCTTTCCGGGTCACATTCCAGTCGTGCTTCCGCGGCGCATAGAGGAAATCCTTGTACCGGTAGAACGCGGTTTCCCCGGTGGCGGATGTGGTCTGATCCGCCAGCACAATTTTGCTGTTGGCGGGATACAGGCAGTTGGCGTACACCGTTTCCAGCAGCTCCTCCCGGCCGTTTTCCACGCTGACGACGTCGATGATGAAGCTGCCGATGCCCATGTTGCCCTCGTTCATCACGGTCAGATCCGTGGAGATGGTATCTCCCGGATTCACCACGTTTTCCATCAGGGCGGCTCCCTTCAGCACGCCGACGGCCTTCAGCGTAATGGGAAAGCTGTAAAGCCGGATGTCCGCGCCGGAGATCGCCTTCTTCTCCGCGCCGCTGTGGGCCGTCACGGTGATGTAGCCCGTGCCCGAATCCGTCAGGGTCACCTGATGCGGCACCGCGCTCCGGCCGTTGATTTTCGGCAGGGAGAATTCCGCAATCGTCAGCTCATCGGACATCATGTCCAGGCTGCTGTCATAGTATACGCCCGAGATCCTCCACATGTCCGGATCGCTTTCCTTCTTTTTGGGCACCGTGGACAGCCAGTACAGATACTGGGAGGAACCGATCGTCACCGCGCTGAAATCGGAAACGGGAATCGTCAGATCGTAATCCGTATACGTGACGTCCCATCCCATCCAGTTGTGCCTGTCGCCTTTTTTCGGACCGATCTGGATGCCCTTCAGCCGGTTCTCCGTCCGGTCCCCCACGGTTTCCTCCTGGGTGTAGAAAACCGTCTGGGAGTAGGACTGCAGATCCTTTCCGGGCGTCTGGAGCAGCTCGTAGCCCCGGATATCTCCGTCCACCAGCCGCATGACCTCCCGCTTCAAATAGTCGGAGGTATGGGCGCCGTATTCATCGATCCCGATTTTCTCCGGATCGCGCACGCCCATGACGGACATGGAATAATCAAAGAAAATCAGATGACTCTTTCCGCTTCCCGTGCGCTCGCTGTCCAGGGCGATAAAGCTGCCGCAGGGAACCGCGGTCGCATCCGTCCACCATTCGTCATGGATATTGAGCAGACCGGATCTCAGCTCCGCGCGCCGATAATCCGAACTGCCGTCATAAACGCCGCCCACCGTACCGTCTCCCATCAGCACGAAATCGCCCATATAGGCGTTGTCATCCCCGTCCGGAAAAATCCATCCGTCTGGCTCCAGCCGGAACAGGATGTACTGGGTGCTGTAAACGCCCTGATCCACCCCCTTCAGGGAACCGTGAATCGCGTAGCCTCCCTTCGGCCCCGGAATCACGGACTCGATCTGCGGATGGGAGCAGGTACTGCTGAGACAGAAATTTTTCAGGGTTTCCTGATCCTGAGGCCAGTCGTAAAGCTTTGTTCCATAGCAGTCTCCGCGCTCGTCCATCCTGGTGTAGACGAGTTTGATCTTCGCTCCGGGTCTGGGTACATTGTCCGCGTCAAAGCTGTTTTTCGGCGCCATCAGAAGGATCAGGTGCAGATAGCGCCCGTCATTGAAGACATCATAATCATACGTATGATAATCGCTCAGTTCATCGCCGAGATTCATAAACTGCCGGTCGATCATGGACATGCCCGGGTCGTCCGGGCATTCGCGCCAGACCAGCCAGGTGTCGTCCACCCGGACGAGGGAGAAAATGAATTCCGTGGATCCGAGTTTTTCGGGGGCAACCCGGGTGGACAGGATTTCGAAGGGGTAATAGGCCATCAGTTTCTTTTCCGTCGCCTTCGGCGCCAGCTGGGCATACCGATCCGGCGTCAGCTCCGTCGGCTCCGCCGCGGCGGAGGGCGCATCGGCCAGGGCTGACACAAGCCCGAAGGGCAGCCGGGCGTCGGTCTTGCCGTAGTTCTTGTAGATCACGACCGGCGGCATATCATACAGCACCTTTGAATAGCTGATAAAGAAGAATTCAAAGCCGATGGTAACGGCAAACCCGAGGGTGACGGAAACATGGACGGGCTGCCTGGCGACAAAGGCCAGCGTGATATTCAGGGAGCCTGTCGCCGCCACCCAGGCGGAGGCGATGCCCTTGATCCCGATGCCCAGGCTGACCGTCACCGCCAGTCGGATTTCGATGACGAGTCCGGCCAGATCAAAGGTATGCTCCTCCCGGCCGTCCTTGAACTGCTTCAGGCGGTAGGAGATCCCGGCGCCGAAGCCGGCGGACACGCTGAAGTTGATGTTGACATAGAAGGGGATCGGACCCAGGGCGCCGGGCTGGGTGAAATCGAAGCTGAAGGTCAGGGTCATGCCGGCCGTACCTCCGGCGGCCCAGCCGGAAGATCCGTCGTCCGGGTCTTCGCTTTCCCATTTGCCGGACAGCATCAGGAACCAGCCCAGATTGAAGGAGGCCCGCTTCATATTCTGCCTTGCCTCGCCCATGTACTTGTAGTACTTCGAGGCGGTTCCCAGCTTCTGGGCCACGCCGGCATTGCTCGACTCATGCTCGAACTGCTTCATGCCCTTGTCAAAGCGTTCCTGCTCGTTGTTCTTCCATTCCGTCTTTTTCGGGTCCACCAGGGAAGAACCGAAGGTGACGGTGATATACCCCATTCCGTCAATGGCGACCTTGGGCAGGTAGTCCCCGAAAGGAATGCTGAGATTCAGTTTCCCTCCGATTTTCGGAAGATCAAAATTCAGCCCGAATCCTTCGCCGAACACCTTTCGCAGCGGAGAATTGATTCCCATATCCATGACAGCCGGCTGATCCACGGGGCTGCGCCGGGGCTCGGCCAGGGTTATCAGCTTTTCTCCCGTGCCGGGGAAAAGAAAATACGGCCGCTGGTCCTTTTTGACATCCGGGGACAGAATCATTTTCCATTTGGCGGTATAGAGATACTTCGTGCGGGTGGCGGTTACCCTCTGCACGGAGGTGGGCTTCATGGTTTTTTCAATCGGATCGTAAGCGAGGGTGGATTTGTCATGCACCCAGTAGTGCAGCTCGGGTTCCCGGTAGCTGACGCGGTCCGGGTTTTCCACCTCGATGGCAAAGCTGAAGAGGTTGTCATTCAGGTCTGATGTCCGGATCACCTTGTCCGTGCGCCAGATATCCATCTCATTGAAGGTGGCGGAATAGACATAGGGAGCGATCGGAGAAGCGCCGGCGGAATAATTTGCAACCGGCTCCGCGGACGCGAAATTCATCGCGCTTTCCCGCACCCCGGAAGCCGGCTCATCCAGCCTGGTCATGATCTCCGTCCGGTGGGCGCCCTGCTTCATCAGGGCCCAGGGAATGTGGAAGCTGCGATAGCCCTGGGCCGTGCCGTCCACGGTGATCTCCAGCTGCATTTCCTGCTCAAAGTCGCATACGAAGTCACTGCAGCTGAACACGGCCGCCACCATGGCATCGCTGTTTTTTCCCTGGGCCGCGGTGTATACGGTTTTGACGAGGGGATGGGCGGGATCCGGGCTGTTCAGATCCCGGACGGTCACCGGAATCCCCGGTATCCCTTTTTTATCCTTATCCTGGAGCACAATGGCAAACTGCTGCTTGGACAGCACCAGAATGGTCGCCTCGTTGGCCTTGTTGTCCGCCAGCGCCCGGCTGATCGGGGAGAGCCGCGCCATCAGGGTGCTTACGGTGGGGTCTTCCTGCACAATGGCCACGGTTTTCTTTTCCGGCTCATCCACCATGCTGGTCACTTCCCGGAACCAGGCGCTGAAGGCGGGATCCGTCGTTCCTTCCAGCAGACTTCGGCCCACGATGGTACTGATCAGCATCTGCTCGGTGGCAAAGGAAAGAATGTCCACCGCCGTCTGGACAACTTCCTCCATCGTGTCCCGAAGCAGCTGGGAATACCGGATTTTTTCATAATCGAAAAGGCTGTCGCCGCCGCCGATGAGCACGGACGCGACCTGCTCTATCATGGACAGATCCTCATTCATCCGCGTTACCAGAAGGCGGGCCTGTGCCTCCGCCTCTTCTCCGTTCTGTGCGAGCTTTCGGCATTGCTCCAGATATTGCCGGTTTTCGCCTCCCGTCAGCCGTCCCCAGGCCACCGGGTCCTTCTTTTCCAGATTTGCCAGGATGGTCATGGCCCGGGCATAGGCGCTGGATACGCTGTAGACTTCCGTTTTCAGCATTTCATCCAGCCAGTCCAGCAGCATCCGGGCATCCCAGGAGGCATCCGGCGTCATGCCCGGGTGATATCGGCCCTCTTTGGCCTCCAGCGAGACGGCTCCGCTCTCGGAGACCGTCAGCTGTAATCCGGCGAAGGTAATCATCTCTTGCAGCTCTTCCTCTGAGATGACGCTCCCTTCCTCCGCCAGCGCGGCCCACGGAGCTGCCTGGAACAGCAGGATCAGCGTCAGCAGAAAAGCAATCATCCGGCGTGCTGTCTTCATTACCATGTTCTCCTCTGAAGATGAATGGGCTGCGATGCGCACAGGC
>CAMNKK010000073.1 GCA_946542235.1 uncultured Clostridia bacterium
CAGCACGCTGAGGAACACCAGGAGCCATACCAACCGTTTCTTCATGAAGAAAGCCCCCTTCTGAAACCCGTTTCCGCGGGCACCCGGCCAGCACCGAAAGCACGCGCGGCTAAACGGTCATTTCGAATTTACGGTTCATTAACTATATCAAAAAGTCCCGAAAAAGTCAAATAATTCAACGGCTGCAGCGTTTTCCCATCATCTGGTTTCATCCTGCCGGAGCCTCTACCAGATGTAGTGTTTTGCGGTTCTTCTTTCATTCCGCTTTCCCGGATCCGGCGATCAGCTCCCCGGATTTTTGCAGGGCTGAGGCAATCACCTGATCCATGTCATAATACCGGTACTCTCCGAGCCGGCCCCCGAACACGACGTTCGTTTCCCGGTCCGCCAGGGCGCGATAGGCCTGATACAGCTTTCCGTTCTTCTCATCATTGACCGGATAATACGGCTCGTCCCCGGGCTTCCATTCGGCGGGAAACTCCCGGCTGATCACGGTCTTCGGCAGTTCGTTTCCGTCCCCGCCGCGGCCGAACTCAAACCATTTGTGCTCGATGATCCGGGTCCAGGGGGTCTCCTCATCCGTGTAGTTGACCACCGCGTTCCCCTGGAAATTGGGCGTGTCCAGCGCCTCCGTCTCAAAGCGGACCGTTCGGTATGCCAGGCTGCCGAGGCAATCATCAAAGAAAGCGTCAATCGCCCCGGTATAGATCACCCGGTCCGCCAGGGCATTCCATCCCGCCCGGTCCGCCAGATAATCCGCCGCGAGCCGCACCTCGATGCCCGAGAGCATTCTCTCCACCATCGCCGTATATCCGCCCTCCGGAATTCCCTGATACCGGGCATTGAAATAATTGTTGTCAAACGTCAGCCGCACCGGCAGCCTCCGGATGATAAACGCCGGGAGCTCCGTGCACGGACGGCCCCACTGCTTCTGCGTATACCCCCTGATCAGCTTTTCATAAATATCCGTCCCGACCAGGGAAATCGCCTGCTCCTCCAGGTTCCGAGGCTCCGTAATCCCCGCAGCCTTCCGCTGTTCCTCAATTTTCGCCGCCGCTTCCTCCGGCGTCACCACTCCCCACATCCTGTTAAAGGTGTACATGTTAAAAGGCAGTGAATAGAGCTCGCCATGGTAATTGGCCACCGGCGAATTCGTAAACCGGTTGAAGGAAGCAAACCGCTGCACATACTCCCACACATCGGTATCGTCCGTATGAAAAATATGGGCCCCGTGGCAATGGACCTGGATCCCTTCCATCTTCCGGGTATATGCGTTTCCCGCCACGTGGCTCCGTTTTTCAATGACCAGCACTTTTTTTCCGGCCTCGTGCAGCCGCTGCGCCACCGTGGCGCCATACAGCCCCGCGCCGACAATCAGAAAGTCATACGCCCGACTCAAGGATCAGCACTTCCCCTCTCTTTTTCCGCCGCTCAGCTTTCGCCCGATGAATGACGCCGCCTTCCGGATCCAGTGCTGGTTCTCCGTCACGATCATCGGCACCTCCGCATACTGCAGACGATTCGTGTCCGCCCAGACATCCAGAAGCCTTTCCCCCAGGTAGCCGAAAACGCGCCGGTCCTTCCCGCTGTACCCACTGATGTCCAGCCTTTTTTCCGCCTCGAAAAGGATGTCAAAGAGCCACCGGCAATACTCATCCGCCGTCTTCTTCCGCATGATGAACATATTGCAGATATGCCCGCTGCGGGAGGCCAGCATTTTCTCCCATGCGGGCAGATACTCCGGATACCTTTCCCGCAGAATCCCTTCCACGCATCTCAGGTCCTCCGCGTGATGCGCATGGGCATACTGGGATTCCCGGGTTTCAATCCAGTAGTGACGCTTCACCGGCAGGATCGCATCATGCTCCGCCAGCAGTCCACGGATCTCATCCTCCGTCAGCAGACGGTTCTTTTTGTCCCCTTTTCTCCGCCGGCTTCCCAGGTACCGCCGGTAATGACACAGGCCGACGATCTCCGCATCCATGTTTTTCCACGCCCAGTACAGTCCGGTCAGCTCGCAGAAGGTCGGATTCTTCTCCGAGATCTGCTCCCCCGTATCATCCCGCAGCCAGTCGCTCCGGATGGTTGTGCCCGGCCCGACCTGAATCGGGCGATAGCCCGGCAGATCCGGCATCCAGCAGGCCTTATGCGTCACGACCAGGATCACGGTCCCCCCGTTCAGCCCTTCAGGATCATTCCTCATTTCCGGACTCATGCGAACCTCCGCGCAGCGATGCGATTTTCTTTCTCAGCCGGTTCCATGTTTCAGTGATCAGCTCCTCCCTCCGCCACTTCAGGAACAGCCCATAGCCGCCAAAGAACAGGACGGAGGAGAAAACGAGCGTAGCCAGCGGCTTCATTCCGATCCATCGGACCCACAGGCCGGCCAGCGTTCCCACTGCCAGTGCACAGAGCAGGCGGCCCCACCGGTAGCTTCTGAAAAACGCTCCGATCTCATTCCGGAGCACCCGGTACTGCACCGCCAGCACGACCGCT
This sequence comes from uncultured Clostridia bacterium, assembly GCA_946542235.1. Lineage (GTDB taxonomy): Bacteria > Bacillota > Clostridia > Christensenellales > Aristaeellaceae > Aristaeella. The sequence continues at coordinate 2,497 of CAMNKK010000073.1, forward strand.
TCGGCCACCAGCGTTCCGACCGCCGCGCCGGACGAGCGCCATGCCGGGATCAGCAGCGCGTTGAGCACCAGGTTCACCCCCGCGCCGGCCAGCTCGGAATACAGCACGATTTTTTCCTTTCCGAGCGGAACCAGCACCTGCATGCCCAGGATGTTGGTCAGCCCGATGAGCAGCACCGTCGGCATGATGATCCGCATCGGAAGCACCGATGCCCCGTACGCTTCGCCCGAGAGCGTCAGCACGCATTCCTCCGCAAAAAGCGCAAAGTACACCATGACCCCCGCGGCGCACACGAGCACAAAGCGCAGTGCTTTCGCACTGATTTCCCTGAGCGCGTCCGTCCTTCCCCGCTCCGCATAATAGCTGCTTCGGGGCAGAAGCACCGCACCGAGGGATGTTACGGCGCTGACCAGAACCGTCTTCACCTTGACCGCGGCGTTATAGAACCCCACATCCGCATCCGTCGTCAAAAATCCCAGCATCAGCGTATCCAGATTTGTATAGACCGTCGCCGCGCAGGACATGGCAAAAAAGATGGCCACCGGCCTCAAATGACGCTTCCAGTCGCAGCCGTCCGGTCTTCTGACATCCACGAACTTCCGGGCATGCACCAGGTTCATCAGATTGGATGCGGAGGAGGCAAAGATGGAGATCCCGCCATAGATCACATAGTCCCGCTCCTCCCTGACCAGAAGGAAGACTGCCCCCAGCGCCACCAGCTTGAAGGCGACGGAGCGGACCGTGATATACCGGTACTGCTCCAGCGCCCTGTACAGCCATTCCATCCCGATGGAGTTGAGCAGAATTGTGGCACTGACGATCACATAGAGCAGCCGCTCCTCCGCCAGCCGGGGAATCACGGCCAGCGCAACAGCCAGCAGCCCGTAGGCAACGGCATCCATCGCCAGATTGATGCCCAGCAGCTCATGCACCGTCCGGGTCAGCTGTGCCCGGTCATCCCGGACCCTGGCGCACGCCCGGATGCCATAAGTGGGAATGCCCAGCTGCGCCAGCATGGAAAAATAAGCGATCAAGGATGTCGCCATACTGACTTTTCCCGTTCCATCCGGCAGCAGCACCCGCTGGACATACGGAAAGGAAATCAGCTGGAAGGCAAAGCCGGACATCGTCAGCAGGGCGTTCATCATGAAGTTGTTCCGGATCGATGTCTGTTTCACTTCATGAACTTCCCTTCCAGATCATTTTCCGCCCGCCGCAGCGCCGCATCGAGCATCTTTCCGCCGCGCAGCTCCGCGCCGATCCGCCGGGCGCTCCGGCGCATTTTTTCATATTCATCCGCCGGAACGGCGGAGATCTCCTCCGCCAGATGCTCCAGGCTGTCCAGCAGAAGGCCGGCTCCGTTCCTCCGGATGAAATCCGCCTCCGCCGCTTCCTTCCAGATGATCACCGGCAGCCCCGCGCTCAGGTACAGCGACAGCTTGTGGGGGCTGTTGTATCTCAGATATTCGCCCGCCCTTCCGCGGCAGCAGGATAAATCATCCCCGTCCCAGACCAGGCCGAAGCGGCCCTCCAGCCGTTCCGGAAGCTCCTCCGGGGAAAACGCCCCGTGATAAACCGCATACTCCGGAACGGATTGCTCTTCCAGCCCCTTTCCGTACAGGTGCAGCGGAACCTCCGCCCGCTCCATCAGCTTCCGGACATATCCGCACTTCTCCGGATCCAGATTCCCGGCGATGGCAATCCCTTCGCCCCGGGCGTTTCCGTCCGCCTCCGAAAGGTAGTCAAAGGCCTCCAGCACCGTCAGCCTTTCAGATGCCATGCCCCGGCGCTGCAGCAGGGCTTTCATGGCCGCATTGTGGCAGATCACCATATCAAAGCAGGGAAGCACCTGCCGGTCGCAGTATTCCGCCGCGGCGCCGTGAAGCCCCCGGAGCGAATCCAGATCGTGCACCAGCGCGATGAAGCGGATTCCCTTTCTTCTGCCCCGCGCCAGCATCAGGCGCATCAGGGCAGCCGATTTCATCGGATAATGGGGATACTGGAGGAGGACGATGTCCCCCTTCCCGGCGGTGCGCAGAAGACCGTTCCAGTTCCGAATCCCTTCCGCCGCCAGATGCAGCGCCTTCACCGGCGACCTCCCCGCCGTTCTGCCCCCGCGGAAGGACACCACCTGATACCCGCGCCGGACCGCGATCGCCTCGGCGTCCCGCCGGGCCTTGGATGCCGCGTTGAACGACTCGCCCACGCCCGTACGGATGATCCACCTGTTCATTCCGTTCCTTCCTTCTCGAAGATGCATGGCTCCGGCAGAATTTTCCGGAACGCGTCCTGCACCTTCTCCCGCATCCGGCAAAACGCTTCTTCCTCCATCGGCCCGTCATTCAGGCAGACCATCGGAACCGCCTGCCCTTCGATCGCCCTCGCCGCCGCGTCCCCTTCCAGATCCAGATCAAACACTTTTCCCGCCGCCTTCGGGCTGCGCGGCATAAACAGTCCCTTCGCCAACTGGCGCTCCCGGATCAGCCACTGGTTCACATCCCGGTCGTCCCGCAGCGGATGCCGGGAGGTTTCCGCCAGAATATCTCCGTCCTCGTCCCACGCGTCCTCGAAGGCGGATTTCAGGAAGGCCTGGGGCAGATGCAGTTCATCGAACCCGACGAACCGGGGCCACGTCAGCAGCATCAGGTTGCGCAGCGCCTTCTTTCCGTACTTCAGGGAAAGCCATTTCAGGGGATGCGCCCGGATACAGCTTCTGAATTCAAAGTCCCGGTTCAGATACTCCGCGTTGTTCAGCGGAATGGTAAAGATCCGCCCGCCCTTCCTTTTTTTCAGATCGACCGTGGGCACCGGATTGAGCAGGGCGGCGTCCCGCGGCAGCCCCTTCCGGAAGAAGAACGCTTCCTCCACCGGCCGCAGCAGAAACATATCATCATTGAAATAAACGAACCGCTGGGAAAGGCCCGGAATCCGGTGAATATTCAGCTCAACGGGATGCGAGCTGAACGCGGGGCGGAACGCCTCCGGCAGATAATCCTCGTGCCGGACGATCACCAGCCGGTCGCAGTCCCGCCGCAGCCAGTCCGGCGCCTCCTGATCGCAGACCAGGAACACCTTCCCGCACCAGGGCGCGAACTTTTCCACGCCCCGGAACCAGTACCGCAGCAGTCCCCAGTCCCGATACCGCTCCGGCTGGTCATCCTCGCCCGCTTTTCCTTCCAGCCGTCTTTTTCTCGCCTGCCATTCCGGATCGTTTCCGTCCACCCAGGCGATCACAAAGTCAATCTTTTCCACGGTTTTTCTCTGTTCCTCCGACGCGCTCACAGCTCCCCCGGACGCGCTCACAGCTCTCCCGTCCTGCAGCAGCGATTCTGCAGCTGCCGCATCCGGATGGCCTGCTCCGCCAGCCCGTCCTTTCCCTCCCGGAGCCAGACCAGCACCCTTCTTCTTTTCGGCTCCAGCCCGCTCAGATCCGCCTTTTCAAAGGCCTCCCGGAACACCGGCAGCTGCCGGAGCCTTCCGATCTCCTTCCGCTTTTCCGCGCGGTTCGCCGGATTGGCCGGATGAAGCGTATCATGCGTCAGGATCAGCAGCAGCGTCGTCAGCGCAAAGAGCGGCCAGTTCTTTTCCCCGCCGGCAACCCCCCGGGTCTTCTCCAGCATCCGCAGAAAGCCGTCCGTCTGCCCTTTCCGCCAGGAATGAACGGCGGAATCCGGATTCAGCGCATACCGGTATACCGCATCCTGCGTCAGCGCCGCGCCGTTCCCGGCTTTAAGGACGCGCATCACCCAGTCGCTGTCCTCCCCCAGACGCAGCGCCGCGTCAAAAAAGATGCCGCTGTCCAGGATCACGGACCGCCGAATGAGCCACCCGTGAACCGTCAAAAGGTCCGTCGGCCGCGCCAGCGCCAGATTCAGCAGCTTCTCCCGGTCCCGGATCACCGCCATGTCGCCCGGATGTTTCCGGTTTTTCTGCCTGCCCCGCAGAATTCTTCCGCAGCCGGCATCCACGCCCCCGTCCAGGCATGCAGCAAGCGTATCCAGCGCGCCGGGCAGCAGCAGGTCATCCGCGTCCAGAAACAGGACGGCATCCCCGCGCGCTTCCTTCAGGCCCCTGTTCCGCGCTTCCGACACGCCGGCGTGCTCCTGCTGCAGCAGGCGGACCCGCTCATCGCGGCCGCACAGCAGGCGGGCCGTTTCAGCGGATCCGTCGGCGGATCCGTCATCCACCAGCAGCACCTCCACCGCCCTCCACGCCTGCGCCAGCACGGAGCGGACGCACTTTTCCAGCGTTTTCTCCGCGTTGTGGACCGGAATGATTACGGATATCTCCATCCCTTTTCCTTCCTCCGGATCGGAGTCCGACTTTTCTCTGTTTCCCTTTTCCGTCTCATTTCAGCTTTTCCCGGTTGATCATGCCGCCAAACGCCGTCCGGAACAGAATCCGGATATCCAGAGCGAGGCTCCAGTTCTGGATATACCAGATGTCATAATCCACGCGCTCCTCAATGGACGTGTCGCCCCGCAGCCCGTTCACCTGCGCCCATCCGGTCATGCCCGGGCGCACCTGCTGCCGGACCAGATACAGCGGCACTTCCTCCTTGAACCGCTGCACGAACACGGGCAGCTCCGGCCGCGGCCCGACCAGGCTCATCTGCCCGATCAGCACGTTCCACAGCTGGGGCAGCTCATCCAGGCTGAACTTCCGGATCAGGCTTCCGAACCGGGTTTTCCGGGAATCCGCGTCCGTCGTCCACCCGTCATGATTCACATCGGTCCGCATGCTCCGGAATTTCAGCATCACAAAGGGTTTCTTGTTCTTCCCGATCCGCTCCTGCCGGAACAGCACCGGCCCGGGGCTGGTGATTTTCACGCCGATCCCGATGGCCAGCAGCAGCGGGGACAGCAGGATCAGCAGCAGCAGGGAGATCACGATATCCGCCCCCCGCTTGATCCCGGCGAGCAGAATGTTGTCCAGCGGCGTCGCCCGCAGGTCCACCAGCTTCGTCTCCCCGACGGTTTCAATCGTCGGATGCGTCGGATAATACTCGCTGTACATGGGGATCATCTCCACGCGCAGGCCTTCCTTCTCCGCCGCCTTCAGAATATCCGGCATGAAGGTAATCTCATGGGGCTCCAGCGCGACGATCACCTCATCGAACCGGCCGCTCTCCAGGATCTTCCCGATTTCCTCATAGCTCCCCAGGTTTTTGCCCAGTTCTTTTTTCTTTTTTCCGCTGATATACCCTTCCACCCGGATTCCCAGCTCCGGCTGGGAACGAATCGTCCGAATATACCCTGCCGCGTTTTTTCCGTTCCCGACGACCGCCACATGCCGAAGAAACCGATCCTGCTGCCGGAGCCACTGGCGCACCCTGCCGGCAATCAGCAGCCTGAGCAGCACCAGCGCCGTGGAAATCCCCCAGAACAGCACCAGCGTGGCCCGGGAAACGTCCATCAGGCGGAAAGTAAACAGCAGCGCCATCAGCGCCAGCACGCAGACCAGATTGACAGCGGCCACGACAAACGCATCCCGCCCGAAACGGACCGGCCGCAGGGGCCGATACAGATGGCACCCCGCATAGATCAGCACGACCACCAGCGCATAGCCCCAGACCACCAGCTGCGCATTCAGATTGTCCATCGAGATGCTCACCACGCCGCCCAGCAGCTCGAACCGCAGGTCCACCGCCAGCATATAGGCGACAAACGTCAGCACCGCATCCGCAACCGCGTTGATGGCCCCGACGATGGTTTGATTTCTTCTTCTCATGCGCGATCACTCCAGACGGTCACATGATTGCCGTTCTTCCTTCGATCTTCTCCGGGCACGGAACACCCACCCGATCAGAAGCGCGACTCCAATCCCGGCCAGGGTTCCGGCCAGATCGATCAAAATGTCCTCCCACCGGCCATATCTTCCGGAGAAGTGCTGATGAATCTCGTCCACGATGCTGTAGAAAACGCTGCATGCGATTGCCGCCGGGATCCTTCCCCGAACGCCCTGCCACGCATGAAGGAGACAAAAGCCCAGCGCCGCGTACAGCGCCACATGCGCCAGCTTCCGCAGCGTCAGCCCCAGGATGAGCGGACGGTTGGACGCCCGGACACCGGTGCTGTCCTCCGCCTGAATGTTCAGAATCCCGGCCACATGATCGCTCATCGTCTCAGAGAGTTCAGACCGCTGGGAAGACAGCAGAAAGATCACCGCCATCACCAGCAGCGACATCGCAATCCAGAAGGCACGGCGCCCGGTTATTTTCTTCATCCTTCCGGAGCCTCCCTTCCGCCCGATGCCCTGCCGGCACCACGGGCTGACTCTCCCGCAGGCTATTATACCTGCTCAGCCCATGAAAATCAACGTTCCTCCCCCGTAACGGCCAGCCGATCATGATCATGCCTTCCTGCGCCCTGAATCGCAATGGCCTCCGTGATATTTTTGCGGCATCCGCATTTTTTTCAGATACCGCAAACCCTGCAGGCCGGAATCAGATCATCCCGTTCCCCGGCCGGTCCAGCAT
>CAMNKK010000074.1 GCA_946542235.1 uncultured Clostridia bacterium
CCGGCAGATCCATTCCGGCGATCAGGAGCATCACGGTATCGGAATTGACACCGCCGTTCTTGGGACCGATATGGCAGTAGACCGACCAGCCGTGCATCGTTTCGGGCACCTTTTTCAGCGTGATGCTCAGGCCGTTGGGGTTGGAAACCTTGACGCCCTTGACCGCGCCCTGCAGCTTCCGACCGGTCACAGCATTGCCGGTGGCGGGATCGGTGAAATACCAGGTGACGGCGGCGCCGCCGGCATTCTTGGCCTTGACCTTGAAGGTGACGCTGCCGCCGGCCTTGACGGTCTGGGTTTCAGGCTGTTTCGTAATGCTGATGCCTGCAGCCAGAGCAACAGAACAGCAGCTCAGCAGAAGGCACAGAATGATCAGCAAAGAGATAATCCGCTTCATTGAAAGACCTCCCTGTCAAAAACTCGTTTTATAATATCATAAATTTGTAACAATTGCAATGGAAATATCATGCTTCATGAAAATAATATCAATGTTTTCTTAACAGAAGAAGCTTCAACATGACAGATTCCAGCGCGCCTTCCTCCCGGAGAAGGCCGGATTTAACCTCCAGATCCGTGTTCAGGCAGAGGGAGACAGCTTCCTTCACCTGGCGCCCCGTGTAGGAGGCAGCCTGACGGATATACTGCTGGGCGGCGTAGGAACTGACGCCCAGCGCAGCGCAGATGGCTGGCTGGCTCTTTTTTTCAAACTGCATGATTTTGACCTGCTGCATGAGACGGAACTGTCGCAGCAGGGCGCCGAGTATCATCGTGCGCCTTTCTCCGCGCTGCAGCAGACTGCGCAGCTGAGCGAAGGCGGGGCCATCCTGTCCGGCGAGAACCGCGTCCACGATTTTGAACACGACTGTCTCTGTGGAGGGTGTGGCCAGCGCCTGCACATCCGCCGGATGAACATGAGGGTCATCCGGGTGCAGGGAGGCGATTTTGGCCGCCTCCCGCAGCAGCAGGTTCAGATCCTTCCCGGCGGTGAAAATCAGCGAGTCCGCCGTGCGGGCGTCGCACTCCCGGCCCAGGTCATGAAACGCCTTCGTGACGAAGGTGGTCAGCTCCCGGTCGTTCAGGGCCGTGAATTCCACCAGCCCGCCCAGCTTTTTGACGGCGTTTTTGATTTTCTGCTGTTTGACGGGCAGGACGCAATAAAACAGGATGACGGCGGTGGGCGGGGCGGAAGGCAGGTAGGAGAGCAGGCGCTCGTCCGCTTCCCCCCGGCCTACAACGGCGGGATGATCCCGCAGGAGAATCAGGCGGCGGTCCGCCATAAAGGGCAGAGTTTCCGCCGCGGCGATCAGCTCATCGGTATCCGGCGCGTCGAGCCTGCTTTCGTTCAGCTCCTCCAGGCCCTCGGGAAGCAGGGCTTTCCGCAGCTCCCGCAGGGCGGACTGCTTCAGGTATTCCTCCGGTCCCTCAAAAAACAGCACGGAGGGCACACGCCCCTGGGCGACCAGGCTGAAAAAATCCTGATGGTTCATATGATCCTACTGCCTCCATGATTCTTCGGAAGGAACGGGAAGAAAGGTTTCCACCGAGAAGGAACGATTCTCCGGAAAGTGAACGGTGAGCATGCCTCCGGCGGCTGTTGAAAACAGGACGGTATCCTCCGGAAGCCGTTCCCGGAACATCAGATGCCGGTCCGAATCTCCGCAGGACAGAAGGGCGGCCTGCGGATGGACGGAAGCCAGATAGGCTTCGGAGGAGGAATGGGAGGAGCCGTGGTGAGCAACCTTCAGCAGGTTCGCAGGAACGGCGGAGTACATCTCGTAGCGGCCGTCCAGATCTCCGGTCTGCAGCAGAGAGGTTTCCCTGATCCGGAGCAGCGTGACCAGGCTGGACTCATTGGCCTCCTGTCCCGGGCGCACCCGGCCCTTCTCCGGCCAGAGCACCTGCATTTCTCCGGACGGAAGCGGAATCCGGTCCCCCGCGGACAGAGTCCGGAATTCAGTTCCCTCCGAACGCAGATCCGCCAGCAGCTGCAGCACATCGGGATGAACCGCCGCGGCCTCGGCGCCTTCGGGAAGATATACCACGGAAACGGGAATGCCGTCCTCCCGCAGGGACCGGAGGCCCATTACGTGATCCGCGTGCAGATGAGTCAGAACGACGGCCGTGGGAGTCAGACGGCGGCGGTGCAGATAATCGCTGAGCACACCGTCCTCATAGCCCGCGTCCATCACCAGGACGGTGTCCCTGTCCCACAGCAGAGCCGCGTCCGCGTCCCCGACGCTGAACTGAAGATACTCCGTAGTCAGGTGCGGCAGGGGAATCAGGGAAAGCGTCAGCAGCAGAGTGCCGGAAGCGCACAGGATTCCCCGGGTGCGGGATTTCCATCGAAACAGGGCACAGAGCCCTGCCAGCAGCAGGAGAAAACCGGCGGCGGAAAGCAGATTCGGCGCTTTGGTCCAGAGCGTGATGCCGGGAAGCTGCCCCAGAAAGCGGACGGCGGAAAGCATCAGATCCGTCAGGAGACCCGCGGCCCGGCAGACCAGGCCGGAAATCCCGGGCAGGGGCAGCACGGCCAGGGCGGCCCAGTAAAACCCGATCAGCAGCGCGGAAAACGCCAGCATGGGAATATTCAGCACAAGCGCCAGCAGAGGCAGCTCCTGAAAAGCGTACAGCTCCGGCAGCAGAATCCCGATCTGGGCTCCCGCTCCCGCGGACAGAGAATCCCACAGCCGGCGGCGAAGCGCGTTTTCAGGCTTCCGCAGGGAAGAGAGGAAGGGCGTGATCAGCGCCAGACCGAGCACCGCGCTGAAGGACAGCTGGAAGGAAAGACCCGTCAGCTGAACCGGCGAGAAGAGCAGCATGACCAGAAAAACGGCGGAAAGCAGATGCACCAGGCTTCGCGGCCGCTGCAGGATCCTGCCGCCCTGCATCAGCAGGAGCAGCAGGGAAGCGCGGATCACCGGCTGAGCGCTGCCGCAGAGCAGGACATAGAGGGAGAGGAACAGGGCATACAGCACCATTCGGAGCCACTGAGGCATCCGCAGAAGCCGGAACAGCAGGGCAAGAAAGCCGATCAGCACGCCGGTATGGAAGCCGCTGACAGAAAGGATATGGGCGATTCCCAGCCGGGAAAAGGCTGTCCGGTCCTCCCGGGGAACGAGGGACCTGTTTCCCAGAAGCATGGCGGCCGCGTAGGCCCCCGCCTCCGGGCCCATAGGGGAGGCGGTCAGCGCTTCCGTCAGCCGGTGCCGCAGGGCAGCCGCGGCGCCCATCAGGCTGAAGAAGCCGGGCTTGTCCACCGCCAGATCCCTGCTTCCGTAGACGCCCGTCCGAATCCCCTGACGCAGCAGCTCTTCCCGGAAGTCATATCCGTCCGGATTGGAGGGGCCTGAGGGATGATAAACGCTGCCAAGAAAGGAAACGAAACGGCCGGGCAGGAGATCCGCCGGCGCGGCATCCGCGTAGAAGGTCCAGTATGCATTCCCGGCAAGCGGCACTCCGTCCAGCTCCACATGCGTCAGCACGGTGCGGATCTGACCGGAGGAACGGGACTCCACCTCCGCGCAGACCACGCCGGTAATCCGATACCCGCCTTCTTCGGGCAGGGACGGATGGAAGGCGAAATACCCCCGCAGGCAGCCCAGACACAGAGCCAGCGCAAGGCAGGCGCAAAAACGCCCCATGCCCCGGAGCATGAGGCAGCCGGCCAGCGCCAGGACACACCCCAGGGCTCCGTAAAGCCAGCTGCCGGCAGCGCGTCCCAGCAGAATCCCGGCGGCCAGAAACAGGGCGAGGGGAGGCAGAAGCCAGCCCCGCTGCGCCGCTGTCATAGCGTATACACGTTTCCTGCTTCCGCCAGAAGCGTATCCGGGAAGATGGCCCGGGCTTCCCGCAGCAGCAGGGAGGGGGAAAACAGGGGATTGAGATGGGTCACGATCAGCCGTTTTGCCCCCGCGTCCCGGGCCAGAGAAGCCGCAAGGACCGCTGAAAGATGGGGAAGGCGCTCTGCCCAGTCAGCTTCCGGGAAAAGCCCGTCCGCCAGCAGCAGACCGCAGCCCCGGTAGAAATCCGCCAGGGAGGGCAGGGTATTGGTGTCCCCGGTGTAGCCCAGGATTTTACCTTCTGCCTCCAGGCGGAACCCGATGCCGGGAACCGGATGACGGGCGGGCCCGGCCTGCACCTGAACGGAATGGATTTCCAGCCGGTCGCCGGCCTGCACGTCATGCAGGCGGAAGCAGGATGCTTCGGACGCGATCTTCCGGATGGGGGAATCCCCGTCCGCAGGGCCGTAGATGTCCAGCACCCTGCCGGCGGCCTGCAGGCGGTAGATCAGGGGCAGCAGATCGCAGACATGGTCATAATGCCAGTGAGAGATCAGAATTGCATCCAGATCCTCCGGCGGGCAGACCGCAGTGAGCCTGGAAAGAACTCCTGAGCCGAAGTCCATCTGGATCAGGCGGCGGTCCGCCGAAACCAGGTAGCCGGAGGTTGCTCCCCCGGAGGCCGGGAAGGGGCCGTTGACGCCCAGCAGGTACAGCTTCATGGTCACAGCTCCTTTACTTTCGCCCCGTTGTCCTCAAAGACCCGGGCAGCCAGGCGCAGGGCGGCATTCACGTTTTCCTCTCCGTCCGCACGGAACCAGAGCCCGGGACAGGAGATCATTTCAGAGAGGCAGTCGTTCAGCGCGTCTGCGTTCATCCCGTAGTACTCCGGAAGGGCGAGCATATTCTTCAGCGCACTGTGCAGCGCCTGGGGGACGGCGTAATCAGAGGCGAAAAGACAGATGGTATCCATGGGTATCCTCCTTCAGATACCCCGTCCTGTGCGGACGGAGAAAGTAATCATATAGGCGGCAAAAGTGCCTTCCACGGTAATGATCCGGGTATCCAGGGTAGCCAGCAGCCGGAGCAGGGGAACATCCACGCCCATGGAAGCCAGATACTGATAGATCAGCACTGCCAGAACGACTGCGGCGGGAATCCACAGCAGATGGGCAAAGGGCTCCCGGAGCCGGGTTGCCCCCGCCAGGGGCAGCAGCAGCCCCAGCGCCGTGCCCATCAGCGCGCCCAGCATCAGACTGCTGAAAAAGGCGCCCAGCCCGGTCAGCAGGGGAAGCATCAGGCAGATCGCCAGCAGCATGCCCAGGGGGAGAACGATCACGGTCAGCTTTCGCAGGAACATGTTTCCTTCAACTCCTTCAGGATTTTCCGGTCTTCTCCGGTCAGATCCGCCTTCTCCAGCAGATCGGGGCGAAAGCGCAGGGTGGCTTTCAGGCTCTCCCTTCTCCGCCAGGCCCGGATTCGGGCATGGTCTCCGCTCAGCAGAACCTCCGGCACGTCCTGCCCTTCCCATACTCTGGGACGGGTATACTGGGGATACTCCAGCAGCCCGTCGGAGAAGGATTCCTCCTCGGGACTTTCAGCGCTGCCGAGCACGCCGGGAATGAACCGGGCGACGCAGTCCGTCAGCACCATGGCTGCCAGTTCTCCCCCGGTCAGAATATAATCCCCGATGCTGATTTCCTCGTCCACGCAGGTATCCAGGGCCCGCTGATCCACGCCTTCGTAGTGTCCGCAGAGAAGAATCAGCTCCTCCTCCAGGGCCAGGGAACGGGCTTTTTCCGTAGTCAGCTTCGCGCCCCGGGGACCCAGATATATCCTGCGGCCGCGGAACCCATCCCCCATGGCGGCAGCCATGGCATCGCGGATGGGCTGTGCCAGCATCACCATGCCGGCCCCTCCGCCGAAGGGATAATCGTCCGTGTTTTTATGCTTCCGGTCCGAGAAGGGACGGATGTCCATGACGTCCACGGTGATCAGCCCCGCTTCCCGGGCCCGGCCCAGGATACTGGCGGACAGGACGCTGCCGAACATCTCCGGAAAGACAGTCAGAATCTTAATCCTCAAAGACGGCCACCTCTTCCAGCTTTTCGGAATCCACCCGGATCAGCCTGTTTTCCGGATCCACCTCCCAAAAAACGGAGAGCAGCGCCGGGGCCATGAAGGGGCGAGGACCGGAGAAGACCCAGGTATCCACCGAGCCGTGCTGCAGCACATCCGTCAGCTTTCCGAGCTGCCTGCCCTGTCCGTCCACCGCGGTACAGCCGATCAGGTCCGCGATGTATACCGCTCCCTTTTCCAGGGGGGCGGCGTGATCCCGGTCGATAAAAAGCTGCTTTCCCCGCAGGCGCTCCGCGTCCTCCGGATTCCGGCAGTCTCCCAGCACGGCATACACAAAGCCCTCATGAATGCGCCGAAGATCCAGACGGAGGGGAAGGTATTGATCCCCGTCCCGGAGATAAACCGTATTCCAGGACTGAAACATGGCTATGTCAGCGGCATAGGGTTTGATCTTGCATTCTCCCCGGAGCCCCTGGGGCTTCAGAACTTCACCGATCATCAGATACTGCGTCAATTTGCACCTCGATCCCGGAAGACGGAGCAGCACCGGAAGAATCCGGGACTGCCGCTGCTTCCGCAGGACTTGAAAGCAAAGCGTTCAGAAAACGAAAAGCGGAATCCGCGTGGATCCGTGGATTCCGCCTTTGCTTTTTACTGGATTTCGACAAAAACGGGTTTGGCGTTTTTCGCTGTGGCAGCCTTGATCACCGTGCGGATCGCTCTGGCGATTCGGCCCTGCTTGCCGATGACTTTTCCCATATCGTCCTCCGCGACGTGAAGCTCGAGGATGATGGCCTCGGGGCCCTCCGTTTCGGTAACAGTCACCTGCTCCGGGTGCTCAACCAGAGATTGCGCCACAAAAGTCAGCAATTCTTGCATGGAGACATCCTTTCTTTCGGCGGCTGGCGGAGAACGAAATTATTTCTCCTCCATGGCGCCGGTCTTCTTCAGCAGAATGCGAACGGTATCCGTAGGCTGAGCGCCCACACCGAGCCAGTACTTCGCGCGGTCGTTGTCCACCTTGATTTCGGCGGGCTTGGTCATGGGGTTGTAGTAGCCGATCTCTTCGATGAAACGGCCGTCGCGGGGGCTGCGGATATCAGCCACGACTACGCGGTAGAAAGGCTTTTTCTTCATTCCCATTCTCTTCAGACGAATCTTAACGGACATTGGTTTGGTTCCTCCTCCTGGTAAATAAAATAAGATTATATGGAAATCATATACTGGGTATATGAGACCAATCACATCCCGGGAAGCTTCATCCGGCCGAAGCGGGCTTTGGCTTTTCCCTTCATGTTCATCATCTGCTTCATCATCTGCTGCGCCTGCTCAAACTGGCGGATCAGCTGGTTCACATCCTGCACGGTGGTTCCGGAGCCGGCTGCAATGCGTTTCCTCCGGGAGGCATTCAGCAGGGAAGGATCCTTCCGCTCGGCGGGCGTCATGGAGCGGATGATGGCCTCCGGCTTTTTCATGGCATTCTCGTCCACGTCGATGTCCTTGCCGCTCATGCCGGGAAGCATGCTGATCATGCTCTTCAGGCCGCCCATTTTCTTCATGCTCTGCATCTGATCCAGAAAATCTTCCAGCGTCAGACGGTTGCTCAGCCCCTTGCGGGCAAATTTTTCCGCGTCGTGATCGTCAAAGGCTTCCGCTGCTTTGTCGATCAGCGTCATCACATCGCCCATGCCGAGTATCCGGCTGGCCATCCGATCAGGATGGAATGGCTCGATGTCGGACAGCTTTTCACCGATCCCGCTGAACTTGATGGGCTTTCCCGTGACTGCCTTGATGCTCAGCGCCGCGCCGCCGCGGGTATCGCCGTCCAGCTTGGTGAGGATCACGCCGGTGACATTCAGCTTTTCATCGAAGGCCTTGGCAACGTTGACCGCGTCCTGGCCTGTCATGGCGTCCACCGTCAGCAGAATCTCCGAGGGATGAACCGCATCGCGGATCCGCTCCAGCTCGTCCATCAGCGCCTCGTCGATGTGCAGGCGGCCGGCGGTATCGATAATCAGCACATCGCGCCCGTAGTACCGTGCGTTTTCGACAGCCTCCATGGCGGTCTTCACCGGATCCTGGGTTCCCTTTTCAAAAACCGGAACGCCGACCTGCTGGCCCACGACCTGCAGCTGCTTGATGGCGGCGGGACGGTAGATATCGCAGGCAGCCAGCATAGGGCGCTTTCCCTGCTTGGAGAGATACCCGGCCAGCTTGGCGCACATGGTGGTCTTGCCGGCGCCCTGCAGACCGCAGAGCATGAACACCGTCGGCACGGAGGAGGACCAGACCAGCCGGGCGTTGGTGGAGCCCATGAGCTCGGTCATCTCTTCCTGAACGATCTTGATGACCTGCTGGGAAGGGGTCAGGGAGGAAAGCACCTCCTGGCCCACGCAGCGCTCGGTCACCTTTTTGATGAAATCCTTGGCTACGGCGTAATTGACGTCCGCCTCCAGCAGGGCCATCCGGACCTCGCGCATGCCTTCCTTCACGGCCTGCTCCGTCAGCCTGCCCTTGCCGGTCATCTTCCGCAGGGCACCCTGCAGCTTTGCACTCAAGCCTTCAAAGGCCATCTTCGTCCTCCTGATCCAGACGCTGCAGATCGGTCAGAATCTGCTCCGCCCGGGAATAATCCTGCCCCCGAAGGGCGTTCAGCGCTTCGCTCAGACCAGCCTCCATCCGCCGGAAACGGGCA
Source organism: uncultured Clostridia bacterium (assembly GCA_946542235.1). Lineage (GTDB taxonomy): Bacteria > Bacillota > Clostridia > Christensenellales > Aristaeellaceae > Aristaeella. The sequence goes on from CAMNKK010000074.1 coordinate 8,554, forward strand.
GCCACGCCCAACGCGGATTCCAGCTCCGTCAGCCTGGCGGAAGCGCGGGAAAGGCTTTCATGAACCGCCTGGCGGGAGATCCCGACCTCCTCGGCGATCTCCGCAAGGGAAAGATCCTCCTCGCAATGGAGGGAAAGGATCCGGCGCTGATTCTCCGTCAGCAGTCCGCCGTAGAACGCGGCCAGAAAGGCCAGATCCACTTTCTTTTCCAGATCCTCCTGCGCCAAGGGCTTTCCGCCTCCTCTGTCAGGGCGATCCCCCTGACAGCGATCCATTATACACGATTCCGAACATCTGTCAAGGGTTTCTCCCTGACAAAGGGATCGTATCTCCCTGCCAAAAGCACCGGCGCTTCTCCCGG
>CAMNKK010000075.1 GCA_946542235.1 uncultured Clostridia bacterium
CGGAGGAGAGAATCACCAGCTCCTCCCCGCGCTGTTCGGCCCGCACGCACTGGGTGGCGTACAGCATTCTGTATTCCGGTTTCGTCAGCCAGTATCCGTTCGTAAACTTCATGTCGGTTCCTCCTGCGTACCTTCTTCCTCTTTTTCATTCTCCAGCAGGCTGTACAGCAGCGTATACAGCCTGTAGGCGTCCTCCTGCGGCATCTGAATGCATTTCCCCATCTGCAGGGGAATGTCCCGAACCTTCTCCCGCAGCTCCCATCCCCTGTCCGTCAGATGGATTTTCACGACCCGTTCATCCTCTTTGCAGCGGCAGCGCTTCACATATCCTTCCTGCTCCATCCGCTTGATCAGGGGGGTGATCGTCCCGTTGTCCAGATACAGCTTCCGGCACAGCTCGCCCACTGTGGTTTCCCCGTATTCCCACAGGCACAGGAAAACAATATACTGCGTATAGGTCAGCCCCAGAGGCTTCAGCCACGGGGTATAGGCGTTGACAATCCGGCGGGAAGCCGCGTACAGCGGAAAGCAGAGCTGGCCCTCCAGCAGCAGCTGCGGATATGTTTCCGTCGTGGTGGGTTCGGTATTCATTCAGGATCGCTCCTTTTCACAGATGAACCCGCGCTCCGAAGCCGGAAGCGCGGGAACACCGTTTTTTCTTTCCTTTCCGGATCTCAGCTCCGGAACCTGTTACAGATTGGATTTGATCCAGCCGGTGATGGCGGGCTGGGGCTTGAATCCGATGGACTGATCCGCAAAGACGCCCTTTTTCATCAGCACCAGGCAGGGTACGCTCTGCACCCGGTATTCCGCCGCCAGCTCCGGGCATTCATCCACGTCCACGCTGTAGAAGGAAACCTGGCCGCCCAGCTCTTCGCTCACCGTTTCCAGCACCGGCGCCAGCATCCTGCAGGGGCCGCACCAGGTGGCGTTAAAGTCCACCACAGCCACGTCCGCCGCCTTCGCTTCGCTCAGAAATTCCTGCTCATTAATCTTCTTAACCATTCCGGATACTCCTTTTCTTCTCGTCGAGATAGCTCACCGCGCTGAGCGCTGCAATATTGCCTTCTCCCGCGGCCTTGATATACTGATACGGCGTTCCCACCAGATCCCCGCAGGCAAAAAGTCCGGGCAGGCTGCTTTCCATCCGGCGGTTCACCCTGACGTGAGGGCCTTCCGTTTCCAGGCCGGGCACCAGCTGTCCGGGCGCCACCGCGTCCCTCAGAACAAAAACCGCGTGAACAGGATAATCCATTTTCTCTGTTTTGACAAGCATTTTCCCTTCTGACCTGTCCAGAGAAACCACCTTTTCCGGAATCACGGTGATCCGGTCCGTCAGCTGCGGCGCTTCCCGGTACATGGGGAAGTACAATACCTCCGGGCAAATCTCGCCCAGAAACTCCGCTTCCGCCTCCTCTGCCGCGCTGTAGCCCACCACAGCCACCTTCTTCCCCCGCACCAGGGCAGCGTCGCAGGTGGCGCAGTAGCTGACGCCGTGGCCCAGGGCTTCCTCCTCCCCGGGCAGCGGCTTTCCCTGGACCACGCCTGTGGCCAGGATCACGGCGGAAGCTTCCATCATGTTCTCGCCTGCCTGCAGGGCAAAGTAATCTCCCATGGCATATACCGCGCTGACCCGCTCTTCCGTGATGGACAGACCCATCTGATCCAGATGCGCCTGAAAGGCCTGCGCCAGGTCCTCCCCCTTCACGGCAGGGAATCCCAGATAGTTCCGGATTTCATGCGCCTTTGCCAGTTTCTGGCTCAGATCCTTCGATCCGATCAGGATCACCTTTTTGTTCCGGATGGCGGCGGTAATCGCCGCCTCCAGCCCTGCCGGGCCCGTTCCGATAATCGCGATATCATAGCGCTCCATGGTCTTTTCTCCTCTCCCTGCCGGTTCGGTTCTCACACGCGTTTCTTACAGCAGGCTCTCCACGCAGGCCCTGACAGCCTTCATGTCCGCCGTGGGCTCAAACCGGGCAGCCACCTCGCCCGTCCGGCTGACCACGAACTTGGTGAAGTTCCACTTGATGTCGGGATTGGTCTTGTAGTCTTTGTCAATCTTCTTCAGCATCATACCCATGGCCAGGGCCGCCGGTCCGTGCCCGAATCCCTCAAAGCCCTTCTGGCTCTTCAGATATCCGAAGAGGGGCAGCTGGTTTTCGCCGTTGACATCGCTCTTTTTCATCTGGGGGAACCGGGTGTTGTACTTCAGGGTGCAGAACTCATGGATCTCCTCATCCGTTCCGGGCGTCTGACCCGCAAACTGATTGCAGGGAACGTCGATGATTTCCAGTCCGCGATCATGGAAGGCTTCATAGATTTCCTCCAGATCCTTGTACTGGGGGGTGAATCCGCAGCCGGTGGCCGTATTGACAATCAGCAGGACCTTGCCTTCATAGTCCTTCATGGAAATTTCCTCTCCCTTGGGGGTAGTCACGCTGAAATCATAAATGCTCATCTTTCTTCCTCCTTCTGATCAGGTCTGCTTCAGTAAAACCTTTGATCAAATATAATATACCACAGCCCTTTTCCCGCGTCAATACATTTGATCAAATATTTTTGATTTTTTACAGATGTCCGTTCATGATCGCCAGGATCAGCTGGTCGCTGTTGAACAGCGGGGCCAGGGTGCTGGAAGCAATGAGTTCATTCAGGTTTTCCACGGGGATGGCCGTCTGCACCAGGGGCAGCAGCGCAAAAGCCAGAAAGCAGAGCAGGGCTCCGCGAATAAGCCCGAAAACCCCGCCCGCCAGCGAGTTCAGCTGCTTGAGCACAGGGAATCTGAAAACGGCCTTCAGAAACCCCAGAACCAGGTGAAGAACCAGGAAGCAGACGATAAAGCAGGCCAGGAAGCAGATCACGTTCAGCACCGCGCCCATAATCGTCTGGGTGACATAATCCCCCACCTGGGTGAGCCCGGCGTTCTGAAAAACCTGGTTCTGCAGGTTGTTCCTCAGCAGTTCGCTCAGCGGGCCGGGCAGATTGACCTTGGAAAGGATTTCCGCGATTCCGTTCGTCCCCAGGGCCGCCACATTGGTCTGGGCCAGGGTCTGATCCCCGATCCGGGTTCCCGCGTCCGTATAGGAAAGCAGGTTTCTGATCAGCTCAGGATTGCCCTGCACCCATTCCACCAGCCTTGGGTTCAGCCAGAAGCTGAGGCCCAGGGACAGGATGCAGCTTCCCAGGGAAGCGATCGAGGCAATGAAGCCCCGGTACAGCCCCGCCAGGACGCTGATGCCGAGAATTGCCAGAATAATGATGTCAATGGTATTCATAGAATCCTTCCCTCTCCTTTCCGCCGCGGCGGGATCCGGCTCCTCCCGCGGCGTCCGGCTTATTTCAGCGGCCGGGGGCAGCTCTCCCGCGCTTCGGTCAGCACCGGATCATGGTCCCCGCCGAAAGCATATTGCGCATTGATCGCTTCAATCTCCGCCCGGCGAAGCAGCGGTGCGCAGTACGCGCATCTCTTCAGCTTCGAATAGGGTTTTTCGTCCAGCTGACCGTAGGGGAAGCTGGTGAATCGGATCCCGGCCCGGGTCATGTCGCAGGTTTCCTTCAGATGATAGTACTGCCCGCCCCTGGGGTTGTAATACACCGGCGTATCCTCCGCGGGGATTTCAATCTGGCGTCCCTGCCAATCTTCCCAGATCAGCAGCCGGGTCCGGGAATTGTTCTTCAGGTTGGCCCAGATCCACCCCATATTGACTCCCTCCGGGGTCAGCTTCCGCTGCACCCGGATGCATCCGTGGCTGGCCTTGGTGCCCAGCTTCGGCTCACACAGGGAGTAGCTGGCGGATCCGTCCCCCAGCAGCGTGTACGGCACCTCGTGGAGCAGATCTCCCCGATTGAACCGGATCGCCAGACCGCAGCGCAGGTTGTCCGAGGAGAACGTCCCCACCTTGCTGGTCATCAGGAACTCCCCGCTCCGGGTCTCATTGTAAGGCTGCCGGGGATTGCTCAGCCCCGTGGATACCAGCAGGGTCGAAAACAGGCGGCCTTCACGGAACACATACAGCCGCTGGGTCAGCTTGTCAATCACAAATCCCAGCTCCTGACTGGGCGTGATTTCCGTCAGATATTCCGTAGGCACATAGCCCTGGACCAGGGCGTTCCAGTTCAGGATCGGGGAATCATGAAAGGAGGAGGAGTAGCATTCCACCAGACTCCATTCCTCTCCCCTCGAAATCACATGAACCCCCTGAGTCGCGCAGGTGACACTCCCCACCCCCGCGCTTTCCGCGGAGGGCTCTGCCCGGAGAATCACCTGGGCCCGCTCCCCTTTCCCGTTATCCACCACGGTGATGGGGGATGTCAGCACCTGCCAGATGGCTTCCTCGTCATGAATGTTCATGGGCAGGGTCCAGTAGTTCAGCGTCTGATCCATTCCATCGTAGGGGCTGGTCGTCGCAGGGGTAAAGCGCAGCTGCAGCGGGGCGGGATTCTCCATGATCTGCGCCAGAGGCGTTCCGATGGTTATCCGGGTTTCCGCCTGCAGGGCGCCGAACCGCAGCACCAGCCTCCATATTCCCTCGGGCGCGGTCTGATGCGCATAGGTTCCGTTCCAGAACAGGGAATTCTGTCCCCTGACCGCCTGATAGTCCTTCACGACGGGAAAGCGTTCCTCTCCCTCTTCGTCCATCAGGATCAGCTCCGCTGTACCGTCCTCCGGCAGGAAAAAGCGGATCAGAATCGAGTCCCAGGGATGAAGCGTTTTCTCCGGCACGCTGACGGAAATCCCAGTATCCTGTCCGAAGGCGGAAAAAGGGAGCAGGAATCCTGCCAGCAGCAAAGCGATCCATCTTTTCATCCCGGTCCTTCTCCTTTTCTCTTTCTTCTTTCAGATCCGTCGGCCGAAAGAGGTCCCGTTCCCTGTTTCTCAGTAAATGCCCGCCATCGCCTGCGTCAGCATCGCCATGGCCGCCGCCACCTCGGACTGGCCGGGGGCGTCCTGCATGATGATGCTCTCCAGCGTCGCAGCCGCCTGGTTAATCGCCTGGTAGGCCGCCGAGGCGGGATCCATATTCCGCAGCATCTCTTCCGCGGCCGCCAGCAGCACCTTTGCGTCCTCAATCAGCGCGGCGGTCGTCGCCGAAACGCCCTGGTTCTGCGTCTGGGCGTTATGATAGGTGCAGACCGTCCCGGAGGAGGCTGCCGCTGTTCCCAGATACTGCTCCAGCACCTCCTGATACTGCGTATCCAGGTAGGCGTAGAGCGGATGTCCGGCAGGAATGGTAATGACGCCCCGCTCCACCGGATTCGGGCACCAGGGGGAAGCCAGCATGCCCGTATCGGCGCAGACGGTTTCCGTCACATGCATCTGGCAATATACCGTAGGCTGCGTTCCCTCCGCCCAGTAGTCTGTCACCGTGCCGTATCCCATGGCGTCCTGGCGGCAGGCATCCGTGGCCAGCTGGCCGCTGACCGCGCAGGTTTCCACCCTTCGGACGCCGTAGTCCTCCGCCTTTCCGGCCAGAATGTTCTGGTTGGGCAGATTGGCATGGATCTTGCTCATGTAAGCCTGCCACAGCGGCGCCGCGGCGCCGGAGCCGGTGGATTTGGAGGAGAGCGCCTTGTAGTTGTCATGTCCGATCCACAGTGCGGAGGAATAGTATCCCGTCATCCCCGCAAAAAAGACGCCCTTCTGATCGGAGTTGGTTCCTGTCTTGCCGCCCACCGTCTGTCCCTTGATCTTCGCGGAGGTGCCTGTGCCGGAGGAAACCACCGTTTTCAGCATGTCCGTGATCATCCAGGCCGTGCTTTCGGAGAAGACCCGCCGCCGTTCCTGATGCTGATGTCCGTCCCAGACCACATTGCCGGAAGCATCGGAAATTCCCAGCACGGAGATCGGCTTCTGATAAACCCCGCCGTTGGCCAGCACGCCAAAGGCAACCGTCATCTGCAGCGGGGTAATGCCCGAGGAACCCAGGGACAGGCCGAAGGGGGTCGCGTCGATGTGCGCATCGTCGATGCCCATCCGGTGCAGGAAGTCCACGCTGCGCTCCACGCCGACCCTGGTCAGCAGCGTATAGGCCGCCGCCGTATTATGGGATTTGGCCATGGCCGTCCGCAGGGTTTCCGGCCCCACATATCCGCCGCCGCCGTAGTTGGTGGGCCAGCTGTCGTTTCCCCGGGCGTCTTTCCACCCTGCGATGGGAATGGGCATGTTGTAGGCAATGGAAGCCGGACTGGCTCCCAGTTCCAGCGCCGGAGCATACACCGCCACAGGCTTGATGGACGAGCCCACCGGCATCTTCATGTCCGTCGCCCGGTTCAGCGTCTTCCGGGCATTGACCTCCGTCCGGGAGCCCACGATGGCCTTCAGCTCCCCGGTTCGGTAATCCAGCACGGCGCAGGCGGCCTGGGGCTGAATGATCTCCGTATATGTCCCATCCGAATTCCGGCTGCGGAACACCTTGTCCGAGGGATCCCGCAGGGAAGGATACTTGCTCCAGTTCTGCAGTGTCTCCTGCACCGTTTCCTGAATATCGGTATCAATGGCCAGCTTCACCCGGTAGCCCCCGACCCGAAGCCTCGTCTCCATCGCCGCCCGGTTCGCGGGGGTGTTCTCCAGCCCGTTGATCTCCAGGAAAATATCCACCACTTCCTGCACGGCATACTCCACGTAATGCGCGTAGGGATACATCGCATCCGCGGCGGTCGCCGGGCTTTCCAGCACATGGGCCGTGGAGGGATCCAGCGCCGCCTGGTACTGGTCATAGGTGATGAACTGGTTTTCATACATGCAGCGAAGCACGTAATCCGTCCGGTTATTGGTGATCGCCGGATAGTCCACCGTGTCGCTGTGACGGGTATAGAAGTTCCTGCGGGGATTGTAGTAGTAGGGATTATTGGTCACACCGGCGAGGATGGCGCATTCCCGCAGCGTCAGCTCTCCCAGGCTTTTGCCGAAATATCCCTCCGCCGCCACCTGCACTCCGTAGTAGTTTTCCCCGAGATAGATCGTGTTCAGATAGCTCTCCAGAATCTGGTCCTTGTTGTATTTGATTTCCAGCTGCATGGCCAGCCACGCTTCCTGGATTTTCCGCTTGTAGCTCTGCTCCGGAGAAAGCAGCGTGTTTTTGATCAGCTGCTGCGTGATGGTGGATCCGCCCTGGGTACCGCTGGAGGTCAGATTGTTCACAAAGGCGCCGACAATGCGCTTCAGGTCGATGCCCGAATGGGAATAAAACCGCGCGTCCTCCACCGCCACGTAGGCATTGCGGAGGTTTTTCGGCATGGCTGCCAGCGAAACCATCACGCGGTTTTCCGTTCCCTTGTACTCCGTAATCACATTCCAGTCCCGGTCGCAGATGAAGGAAGTCTGGGCCTGCGCATCCAGCGCCGCCAGATCCAGATCGGGCGCAGTCTCCACATATCCCTTGGCGATGCCGAGCACCGCGCCCAGGCCGGCTACCCCCGCCAGTACAACCAGCAGCGCCAGCACCCGGATTACGTTCACGGCTACGCTCAGTACAAAGTTGGGTTTCCTGGTTTCCGGGCGAAAAATGCTGTGTTTTTCAGGACCTTCCGCTTCCTCCGGCTCCTCTTCGCTTTCTTCTTCAGCATCCCCGCTCCAGACTCCGGAATAGTCTCCCACGGGATAGTCTTCCCCATACGCTCCGTCGCTTTCCCCGCCGAAGGCATCCCCGGGCTCTTCCATGCCCGTTTCGTCCGCTTCCCCCGGCCGGCCGTCCTCGTAGTCCTCCGGAATATACTCATACCTGCCTGCGTTTTTCTTTCTTCCCAGCATTCTTCGCACCTCCTTTCCATCCCTGATCCGATAGAAATTCAATGATATAGTATCATAAATCCTTTTCAGGCGCAATCATCTTTTGAAACAGTATTGTAACACTTCTGGAAAAAATGTTAGGATTGGCTGTGCTTCCGGCAGTTGTTTCTTTCCTTCTTTTCGGTTATTATACATGGTGAGGCAGGCTTTTTTCATGGCAGAAATGGATGATCGCTGTAAGGGGAACCCGTTCCCCTTCTTTTCGACAACCACGCCGCAGGATTCGGAAGCCGCTCATGCCCGTTAAAAAGCAGATGCAGCCGAAGCAAAGGAGTGAATGAACATGTTTGGCAGCGGAAAACTGAAGGAGCTGGAGGCCCAGCTTGCCAGCCTGAAGAACAAATTCGAGAATGAGGTCAAGGAAAAAGCCGGTTTGGCTCAGCAGCTGGAAAGCGCCAGATCCCGTATTCAGGATCTGGAAAAGCAGCTGGCGGAGAGCGAGAATGTCGCCCTGAAGAAAAAGGCCGAGCAGACCGTTGTGGAGTTTGAAGCCCTGAAGGCGCTGTATGCCCAGAAGAACAAGGAAATCGATGCCGTCCGGGAAGAAACGGAAGAAAGCTTCGCAGTGGAAGCGGCCACCAGGCGGCATGCGCTGAAGGAAGAGATCCAGCAGCACCGCGAAGCAAATCAGGCCATGGTTGCGAATACGGTGGAAACCTTTACCGACAGCTACCGGTATTATCTGGATCAGCTTCGGGGGCTGATGGACGCGCTGAGCAGCGCCGTCAGCGAAACCAGCGGATCCCTCTTTGACGGCAAGCCCCAGAATCTCAAGGAGCGCTTCGGCGCAAAAATCCTGGAGCACCTGCAGGAGAAGGCCGGCACCCTGAAGCAGGATAAGGGAGACCTTCTGCTGATCGGCGGAGAAGAACCCCAGGAAGCCTCCCCCGCAGAGCCCGGCGCTGAAGAAGCCGCGGAGGAAGCCGCGGAAGATGCCGCCGAAGCCGTAGAGGAAGCGGTGGAGGAAGCCGCGGAAGATGCCGCCGAAGCCGCGGAGGAAGCCGCGGAGGAAGCCGCGGAAGATACGGCCAAAGCCGC
>CAMNKK010000076.1 GCA_946542235.1 uncultured Clostridia bacterium
ATGACCCAGGTCACGGGATAGGAGAGCACCGTCAGCTGCAGGCTGGGGTGCGCGGAGACATACCCCAGCAGCCAGGCCAGGCGCAGCACGCAGATGCCCAGGAGGGTGAACACCGTGGGCAGCAGGGTCTTCCCCGCCCCGCGGAGGGCGCCGGAGAGGATCTCCACGCAGGTATAGGTAAAGTAATACGGCGCGATCTGCCAGAGGATCTGCATTCCCAGGTCAATGACCGCGGAATCGCTGGCAAACAGGGCGTAGAAGGACCGGCCGAAGAGCATCAGCAGGCCGCTGAACAGGAAGGAGGCGCCGAAGGCCATGGCCAGGCACTGGCGCACGCCCTGCCGGACCCGGCCGTACAGCCCCGCGCCGTAGTTCTGCCCCACAAAGGTGGTGATGGCGATGCCGAAGGCGTTCAGCACCATCCACTGGAATCCGTCGATCCGGCCCCAGGCGCTCCAGGCGGCGGACACATCCGTCCCGAAGCCGTTGATAAAGGCCTGGATCAGCACGTTGGAGATGGAATACATCACCGACTGCAGCCCCGCGGGCAGCCCGATGCGAATGATCTTCCGCAGCAGATCCCCGTGGAAGCGGATCCGGCGCCAGTCCAGCCGGAAGGCGGTGGCGGACCGGGTGAGGATCAGCAGCACGAACACCGCGCTGACCGCCTGGCTGAGGATGGTCGCCAGCGCCGCCCCCGTGACGCCCATGTCCATGCCCATGACGAACAGCAGGTCCAGAATGATATTGGTCAGGCAGGCGGCCATCAGGAAATACAGCGGCCGCCTGGAGTCTCCGACGGCCCGCAGGAGCCCGGAGCCGATATTGTAGATCAGAGAGGGAATCATGCCGAGGAAATAGATCCGCAGATACTGCAGCGCCGGCTCCATGACCTCCTCCGGCGTGTTCATCCACCGCAGCATCGCCGGCGAGAGCAGCAGCCCCGTCACCGTCAGGAAAAGGCCGAAGCAGACCGCCAGGGCCATGGCCGTATGCACGCTGCGGAACACGTTCCGGTCATCCCGCGCTCCGAAGAACTGGGAGAGGATCACCGTGGCGCCGGAGCTGAGCCCGATGAAGAAGCCGACGATCAGGTTGATCAGGTTGCCGGTGGTTCCGCCCACCGCCGCCAGCGCTTCCTTGCCCACATATTTTCCGACGATCATCGCGTCGGCGGTGTTGTACAGCTGCTGAAAGAAGGTTCCCAGCAGAATCGGAAAGAAAAACAGCAGCAGCTGCTGCCAGATGACGCCTTCCGTAATGCCGTGCCCCGACGGATCCCTGACCCATTTTTTCATTCCTGGCTTCCCCCGCTCCGGTTCGTTCGCCGCCCGCCCCGCCGCGGGGCGGGCGCAGGCCGGCGTCCATTATACCGCGTCCGGCCGCCCCGGGGCAAGGGCGGCGGAAGAGGTTATTTCTTTTCCTGGCTCATTCGGCGCCAGGCCACGGGGGAATAGCCGGTTTCCTTCTGGAAGCAGGCCACCAGGTACTTGCTTTCGGAGAAGCCCACCCGCCCGGCAATCTCGTATACATGCAGGGATGTTTTCTCCAGCAGCTCCTTCGCCCGCTCGATCCGGACGGACATCAGGTACTGGCGGATGGTCGTGTTCATCTTTTTCTGGAACACCTGGCCCAGATAGGCCGGGGTGACAAAGAGGGCGGAGGCGATGCCGCCGACGGTCACGGGCTCCATATAATGGGTATCGATATAGCGCTTCGCGCTCTCCGCCAGGTCGGAGCCCGGCTCCGAGGCCCGCTCCGGGTTTTTCCGGCTCAGCTCCCTCGCGATTTCATTCAGGTATTCCGCGATTTCGTCCTCGTCCAGGGGCTTGTTCAGATAGCCCATGGCGCCGTAGCGCATGGCGGTGATGGCATAGTCAAACTCGCTGTAGCCCGTCAGGATCAGGACCTTCGTCTCCCGCCAGGGGGAGTCATGGAGCCACTTCAGGAAGGTCAGCCCGTCCATCACGGGCATCCGGATATCCAGCAGGATCAGATCCGGGGTATATTTCTCCACCGCCGCCATGGCCTCCATGCCGTTGGCCGCCGTGCCGGCCACCTCGAAGCCGTACTGCGCCCATTCAAAGGCCACCGGCAGCTGCTCCCGGATGGTGGTTTCATCATCCACGATCAGAACCCGATACATGGAAATCCTCCTTTCTCCAGCGGATCGGAACCACCAGCGTGAACACGCTTCCTCCGTTCCGGCGGGACTCCGCGTCCATATGCGCTTCCTCTCCGTAATACAGCCGGCAGCGGACCAGCACGTTGTTCAGCCCCACGCTGTGCATGCTGTTGTTGCCTTCCCGCAGCAGCCGCCGGACCTCCTCCAGGCGCTCCGGCGTCATGCCCTCGCCCCGGTCCGCCACCACGACCCGCATGGTCTCCCCTTCCCGGGTGATGGTCAGCCCGGCGTCCTGCGCGCCCTCGTCCGTCCAGACGCCGTGGACGCAGGCGTTTTCCACCAGCGGCTGAATCAGCATCTTCGGGATATAGTTGTCCAGCAGCTCCTCCTCGGTCCGCACCTCAAAGGAGAAGGCATGGTCATACCGGTATTTCTGGATGGCCAGGAACTCCTGGATAAAGGCCAGCTCCTCCCGGAGGGGGATCAGGTCGTCATGCCAGTCCAGCAGCCGCCGGAACATCCTGGACATGTAGGTGATCATCCGCGCGGTTTCCGTCTCTCCCCGGGTCCGGGCCTTCAGGCGGATGGCCTCCAGGGCGTTGAACATGAAGTGCGGATTGACCTGGGACTGCAGGGCGTGCAGCTCGGCGGTGGCCTTCTCCCGCTGGAGCTCCGCCTGCTGGATCTCGCTGCGGTATTCCTTCTGGATATACTCCTCCAGCTGGCGGCTCATCTGGTCGATGTCCCGGGCCAGCTCCCCGACCTCGTCGCTTCCCATTTCCGTTTCGTCAAGGGAGCCGAATTTTCCTTCCGCGATGCCCCGGGTCTGGTTTCCGAGGATCTGGAGGCGGCGGGAGATGTTCCGGGCTGCCAGCCCCGCGAAAAAGAGCCCCAGCCCGATCAGCAGCAGGGAAAGAAGCACGTGGGGCAGCAGGATCTGGAAGAATTCCCGGTTCAGGTCGCTGAGGGGATACCGGCCGACCAGCCGGAGAGCGGGACAGATCGTCAGGGGCAGCTCCATGGTCCGCTCGTCCCGCCGGGCCGCGGTGACGGAGGAGGAAGGCAGGAGCACATGGCCGGCCTCGTCCGTCAGCATCAGGCTGTCGAAGAGGTCCGGATTCTCCAGCTCGCTCCGGAAGGCGGCCAGATTCATGGACACCCGCAGGATCCGGCGGTTGTTCTGGTTGTAGGGCATGACGTTCATCCGGCGCACCACGCTGACATCCGGTCCGGGAAATTCGGTGCTGCCTTCCACGGAAACCCGGAGATACAGATCCTGGCCGGCCGCAGGCCAGAGGCTGAACGCGTCCTCCGGCTCTCCGAAGCGGAAGTCAACCGGAGACTGCAGACAGATGAATTTTCCCGGCAGCAGCGTGGTATTGTCGGTATAGACCGCCATGCGGTTTATGGAGGAATAGACCGGGCTGACGTTCATCCGGTCCCGGATCTCCTCCTGATACGCCACCAGAAACTGGTAGGGGGAAGCATAGGACGCATCCAGCGCGCGGTTCAGATTGGCGTCAGCCACCGCGTCCAGGCTCAGGATCACCGCCTGGGACAGCAGGCCGTCCAGCCGGTCGCGCCGGTGCTCCAGGGATCGCTGCATCTCCTGGACGCGCACCTCCCGGTTGCTGACCAGAAGGCGATCCACCGTCAGAATCGTCAGCAGGGTCATGGGCAGGATGAAGCCGACGACCATGATGAAGGCCAGCTTTCCCCGCAGATGGATCCTGTTCAGCCATCGTTCCATATCGTGCCCCCCATTTACCGCTTTCTCCGAAAAAATCCGGACGCGCCTCCGCGTCCGGACAGCAGGGTTCTCGGAATCCCTGAAAAAATCATCCCTTGACCGCGCCCAGCATGACGCCCTTGACGAAGTACTTCTGCAGGAACGGATAGACCACCAGGATCGGCACCGAGGCCACAATGGTCACCGCCGCGCGGATGGAGACGGGCGTGATGATGTTCGCCTGCTCCGAGTTGTTCCCGAAGACGCTGGAGGTGTCCCGGCCCGTCTGCATGGACGAGGACAGGAGCTTCATCATCTCGTACTGCAGGGTCGTCATGTGGTCCGCGTTCGGGGCATACAGGAAGGTGTCGAACCAGGAGTTCCAGGCGCCCACCGCGCACCAGAGGGCCACCGTGGCCAGCACCGGCTTGCAGCAGGGCAGGATCACGCTCCAGTAGCACCGGAAATGCCCCGCGCCGTCCACGATCGCCGCCTCGGACAGGCTCTCCGGCAGCGACTGGATAAAGGACTTGATCACGATCACGTTGTAGACCGAGACCAGCCCCGGCAGAATATACACCAGGAAGTTGTTCAGCAGGCCCAGGGATTTGATCAGGAAGTAGGTCGGAATCAGGCCCGCGGAGACGTACATGGTCACCAGGAAGTAGGCGGTGATGAACTTCCGCCCCACCAGCTCCTGCCGGGAAAGCACGTAGGCCACCAGCGAGGCAAAGAACACGCACAGCACCGTCGCCAGCACCGTCCTTGCCACGGAGTTGAAGGCCGCCGTCATCATCAGCCTGTTTTTGAAGACCATCTCATAGCTGTAGGCGGAGAACACCCGGGGCCAGAGTCCGATGCCGCCCCGCAGGGTATCCTGGGCGTCGTTGAAGGAGACGGCGACGGTGTTCAGGAAGGGATAGAGCATGATCACGATCACCAGGAGCATGATCAGCACATTGACGATATCGAAGGTATGAATATGAAAGCGCTTCTTATGCATTACGGGATACGGCTGTGTCATCTTCATCCCCTCCTTACATCAGACTGTTCTCGCCAAGCCGGTTGGCAATGGCGTTGGCTCCGAAGACCAGCGCGACGGAAATCACGGTCTTGAACATGCCCGCGGCGGTGGCCAGGGAGTAGTTGCCGATGCTCATGCCGTACTTCAGGACGAAGATGTCGATGGTCTGGGAAACGTCCACCAGCAGGCCGTTGCTGCCCAGCAGGTACTGGACCTCGAAGCCGGCGTTGAGGATGGAGCCCAGGTTCATGATCATCAGCACCACGATGGTGGAGCGGATGCCCGGCAGCGTCACATGCCACATCTTGCGGAAGCGTCCGGCGCCGTCCAGCTCCGCCGCCTCATACAGCGCGGGGTCGATGCCGGAGATGGCGGCAATGTAGATGATGGAGTTCCAGCCCATCTCCTTCCAGACGTTGGCGAAGACCACGACCCACCAGAAGTAGGCCGGCTCCCCCAGGAAGAGGATCGATTTGTCCGTAGCCCCCAGCGCCTTCAGCACCTCGTTGACGATGCCGTCGGAGGCCAGCATGCCCTGCACCAGGGCGCAGACGATAACCCAGCTCAGGAAGTGAGGCAGGTAGGACACGGTCTGCGTGATGCGCTTGAAGCCGCTGTGGCGGATCTCGTTCAGCAGCAGCGCGAAGACGATGGCGAAGAGGAAGCCGAAAATCAGATTCAGCAGCGACATGGCCACCGTGTTCCGGAACGCGCGCCAGAACTCAAAATCCCCGAACAGAAAGCGGAACTGATCCAGTCCGACAAATTTGGAGCCCCAGTATCCCTTGGCCGGTTTGAAGTTCTGGAACGCCATGATCCAGCCGGTCAGCGGGTAATAGGAAAAGATGAAGGTATAAATCATGCAGGGGATAATCATGAAATAGAGCGACTTGCTCTTGGAAATCCGCTTCCAGACCCCTGTCTTCCGCGCTTGCATCTGCATTCAGCCACCTGCTTTCCAGGAAGATGATTCGGCGGGCGGAAGGGGAAAGCTCCCCTCCCGCGCGTCATTCAAAAAGGGACAGAAGGAGGAAGATCTTCCTTCTGTCCCTTGTCATTCAGATCAGAATCCCATCTTCACGGCGATCTGGCGGGTTACCTCATTCTTGAGGGCATCCAGGTCGATCGCGTGGAACTCGGTCAGGAATTCGTCCCAGATCTTGTCGAAGGCGGCGTCGTCTTCAGCAAGCACCAGGCGGGAGTAATGCTTGGTGGTGACATCGGTGATCTTCGCGTTGGCGATGGCCGCGGCGCTGCCGTCCTCCAGGGACATGGCCCAGACCGGGAAGTAGTCCGGCCGGACGATGGGCTCGGAGTGCATTTCGGCGGGATACTCGATGCCGTAGCTCTTCAGGAATTCCTGGTCATACTCGGACTGAGAGGCCAGATATTCGCCGGCGGAATCGCCGCTGGTCACAGGATCTCCATCGATCTTGTAGATGCCCTGCCAGGCGGGAGAATAGTTCCAGACGGTGAAGCCGGTCTCGTCGCGGCGGCGGGCGCTGTCACGCCACAGGGCACGGCGCTCGTCCGTGAAGGCCTTGGAGCCGGATTCGGTCCGGACCCAGTCCTTGCCTTCCTCGCCCCACTGGATGTAGTCCTGCACATCGCGCTGCAGCAGCCAGTCATAGAACTTCAGCAGCCGCTCGGGGTTCTTGCACTTGGTGGTGATGCCGATGCCGTTCAGGCCGGTGGGCAGGGAGCCGTCGGGGTTCTTGCCTTCGATGTAGCCGTCACGCACGCCGGGGTTGGTGATCGGGACGGAGACGTAGGTGCGGTCAAACTTGCCGTCGGCCTTCAGCAGATCCATCGCCTGGCCGAAGTTCCAGTTCTGATCATAGAAGCCCAGCACCGCGCCGGTGGTCAGCTTGGAGATGTACTGGTCATAGCTCATGGTCAGGGTCTCGGCGCTGATGACGCCCTTGCGGAATTCTTCGTTCAGCTTCTTGTAGAGATTGTAGGCGGTATCGGTGTCCTGATAGAAGGAGGGCTCGTAGGTCTGATAGTCCACGAACATCGCGCCGTCGTTGGCGTCGCCCATCAGGTTCTGCGCCGGGTTCAGCAGCGCCCAGTTGCGCCAGCCGTCGCACAGGATTTCGAAGCCGGAGGTCTTCACGCCGTCGATTTCCGGATTCTTGGCCAGGTAGGCTTCGATCATGTCGAAGTACTCATCCAGGGTATGGGGAATCTTGTATCCGGCATCCGCCAGAACGGCCTTCTGGATGTAGAAGCCCAGGCCGCACTCGAAGATGGGGCTCGGATTCACCACGGTGTTGTTGCGGAACACGCCGTACATTTCCAGCTCGTAGGCATGGCCGTCTTCCGCCTTCAGGTTGTCGATGCAGCCGCCGTACATGGCGTTCAGGTTCGCGTACTTCGGGATCTCATCCTCCAGCGGGATGAAGGCGCCCGCGTCGATCAGCCTCATGGAGGCGTCGCCCGCGAACACGGCATCCGGATATTCCTCACCGGCCATCATGACGCCCAGCCGGGTGTCCAGATCGCCGACCAGGAACTCGAACTTGATGGTCACGCCGGTCAGCTCCGTGATCTTCTTCAGCACGGGGTTGTCCGCGGCGGGCTCCATGCCGGGGTCCCGGACAAAGATGGTAAAGGTGATCGGATCATTGGCGTCGTCCAGCGCGACCAGACCTCCGTAGACATTGGTCGGATCCTTGGCCGCTTCGCCGCCCGCCACGCTGACCAGACTGAACAGCATGACCAGGGACAGCACGATGGAAAGTAAACGCTTAGACATGGTAAAATCTCCTTTCTTTTCTGTCTTTCGGCCGGAGCTCTCCCTCCGGTCCGGTTTATGTCTGTATTTTAAAAAAAGAAAGGAAAGGAATCCACCTTGCGATTATGGAATTAATTCCAAAAAATATGGATTTTATCAAAATCGGGAAGGAATGTTCCAATTATTCTATTTCATATTCCGAAAATTATGGATTCCCTTCCGTCCCCGCGCTTTTTCCGCATTTCCGCGGGCGGTTTTCTTTTTTTCTTTTCCTCTTCTCCCCCGCCCTGCTCCTTTGGCTTAATTTTCAAAAAACTCCTGTTTTGCTATAATGGCATGGGGGTGATTCAGATGGATACGGCGATGCAAAAGCGCATGCTGCGCCGGGAGATGCGGAAGAGGCAGGCGGCTCTTTCGCCGGCGTATATCCGATCAGCCGGGGAAAGGATCGCGGCGGCCGTGCTGGGCTCCGCCCTCTACCGGGAGGCGGACACCGTTTTTCTGTATCTCAGCACGCCCGCGGAACCGCCCACCGGCCTCCTGCTCCGCCGGGCCCTCGCGGACGGAAAGAAGGTCTTCGTGCCCAAATGCGTCGGCAGGGAAATGCTGGCGGTCCGCCTCCGGGATCCGGAGGCGCTGCGGCCCGGATTCATGGGCATCCCCGAGCCGGCGGAAATCGGGGAAACCGCTTCGGGGGCGGAGCTGGATCTGATCCTGGTTCCCTGCCTGGCCGCCTCCCCGGACGGCCGGAGGCTGGGGCACGGCGGGGGGTATTATGACCGCTTTCTCAGCGGCCGGAGGGAAGGAACCCTCTGCCTCTGCTTCCGGGAAATGCTCTGCCCGGAGATCCCCATGGAGGATACGGACGTCTTCATGTCCCATCTCGCCACGGAGGCCGGCCTCAAGGAGACAGGGG
>CAMNKK010000077.1 GCA_946542235.1 uncultured Clostridia bacterium
AAGAGAAGAAAGCGTGAAAAACGGGCGCCGCGAAAGCGGCGCCCGAAGGCGTTTTTGGGGGAAGAAATGCCCGCGTCAGTGCTGAATATTGGCCTTTTCCTTCTCCATGCGCCTGGCAATGGCCGGCGCCAGATGCGCCAGGGCGGCCGGGATCAGGGCATGGTCATGGTTTTCCCGAATGGCGCTGGCTTCTCCGATCACCATGGTGGCCTCGTGCCCGGGACGGCAGGGCTGCCAGGAGGGGAGAGCGTCACAGACGGGACTGAAGGAGCGGGCGAAGGCGATCACGCTGCCGAAAACCTGCTCCTGGACGCGCTCGGCCGCGGTGTTGTCTCCGTCCGGCCGATGGGTGTGCTCCACCAGATCCATGTTATGGAAGACATAGGGGATGTCGCAGCAGTGCCAGGGGGTGGATCCGCCGTTGATGGGCTGATCCAGGTTGAACAGATAGGAGAAGGTCCGGCTGTTGAGGGCGGAGCGCTTCTCAATGTATTCGATTTCCGGCGCGCGGAAAATGTAGTCCAGGCGCAGCAGATCGATGAGATGCCGCTCGGGGTAGGCCTGGCGGAACAGGGGAATCAGGGCGTCGGCACCCCCGTCCCCGAGGAAGGCGCGGAGCTCCGCCTCCTGCTGCGCCGGAGACATGGACTCCCGGTCGTAGGGGGAGGGGGAGAAGGAGAGAAATTCGCCGAACACGCTGCCCACCATCAGGGGAATGTCCTTCGTTTCCTTCCGGAAGCCGACGGCACAGGGGTCCCCGGCATAGAAGGCGTTGGGATGGGGCTTGCAGCCCACGTATTTTCCGGCTTTCTGGAATTCCGGCCGGAGCTTCAGGTATGCCCTGGCCAGGAGCCTGTAATCCACGGTTTCCAGATCCCGGACGGAGGACAGATGCAGCTCAGCCAGGAGGGCTTCCGCCATCTCTCTGCCGGAGCCTTTTTCGTCGGCCAGCAGGCCGCCGATGACGCCGCTCATGTTGATGCCGGCGGCATAGAGACCGTCTGCCGCAGGCGTCTGCAGCAGCGTGGTGACCTTGGCTCCGCCGCCGGACTGGCCGAAGACCGTGACCCGGGCGGGATCGCCGCCGAAGAGGGCGATGTTGTCATGAATCCAGCGGAGCGCCGCCACGATATCCTCGGTGCCGGCGTTGCCGGAATTCGCGTATTCCCCGCCGAAATCCGAGAGATCGAAGTAGCCCAGGATGTTCAGCCGGTGATTGATGGTGACCACCACGGCATTGCCCAGCTGAGCCATGTTTGCGCCGTCATAGGCGGCCTGCTCAATGGAGGAACCGGCTTCGAACCCGCCGCCGTGGAGCCACACCAGGACAGGCCGGGCCCGGTCGTCCAGACCCGGGGTCCAGATGTTCAGATTCAGGCAGTCCTCATCCATGGGCCAGAACCGGTGCGGAACGTAGAGTTCTCCGCCGGGGCGGTCGTTGGTCATCAGGGGGCAGACGTACCCGTAGCTGGCCGCGTCAAAGACGCCGTCAAATCTGTCCGCCGGCTCAGGCGAATGGAACCGCCTGGCTTTGGCATAGGGAATGCCCTTGAAAATGCTCAGTCCGTTGTATTCATAACCTCTGACTGTGCCTCCGGTCGTGGAGACCAGGGCGGTTTTGCTGTCAGACCTGAATGAAATTCCCATGTTCAACACCTCTTTCCAATTGATCTCATCCGAAGAGAACCTGAGCGGGTTCGGTAATGCGCCAGTAGCAAAGCCGGACATCGCCTTCGAGAACGAGCTTCAGGGCCGCGGGTTCCTCCGCGGAGAGCCCGCTCAGGGGCAGCTTCAGCTCCACGAAGATGGGCTTCTGCTTTTCCAGCTTTTCCTTCGGATCCCGTCCCAGCCGCATCGGGTTCCGGGAATAAGTCCGGGATTCCCCTTCCCAGGAGGCCTTTTCCTCGCCGTTGATGAAGGCATGGACCCGGCATCCCCGGGCGCTCTGCAGGAAGAGGGTGAGCTCCGCCTCCCGGGCGGGCAGGCAGCAGTCCCGGTATTCCGCGGTCAGGGGCTTTTCCGGATCCATGGGGGTCACGGCGCTGAAGCCCAGCAGGCCTTCCGTGATTTCCAGATTGTCGCAGGTATCAAAGTGATCCGCCGGCTGATGCTTCCGGCTGTCCCGGAATCCGGGCTTTGTTCCGGGCACATGCACCGTGGCTTCGACCGCGCGGTCCTGGCTGGAGGATCCCGCGAAGAGGGTATAATCGCCTTCCTCCACCATCAGGGTCCGGCTGATCACGTCATAGAAGCGCAGCTCCTCCGTCGGAATCCGCAGGCAGACCCGGCGGGTTTCTCCCGGCTGCACCTCGTGGAGGCGCTCAAAGCCCAGCAGCTGTTTCAGCGGCTTTTTGGCCCGGGAGGGCGGAGCCGAGGCATAGACCTGGGCGACCTCGTCCGAGGCGCGGCCGCCGGTGTTGGTCACCGTGAAGGAGATATCCAGGAAGCTGTTTTCCCGCAGCTCCGCCTTCAGACCGCCGTAGGCAAAGGAGGTATAGGTCAGGCCGAAGCCGAAGGGGAACGCGACATCTCCGTCCAGGTAACGGTAGGTCCGTCCCTTCTGAATAATATCGTAGTCATCCATGGGGGGCAGCTGATCCTCGGACAGGACCCAGGTCTGGTTCAGCCGGCCGGCGGGGGCGCTGAGGCCGTAAATGGTTTCCGCAGCGGCGCGTCCCAGATCCTGACTTCCCGTCGCGCTGAGCAGAATCGCAGGAATCCGGGCTTTGGCCTCGTTCATCAGATGGGGGTAATTGGTCAGCAGCATCAGCACCACCCGGGGATTGGCTTCCTGTACGGCAGCCATCAGACGGGCCTGGTCCGGCGGCAGGGCCAGAGTGGTCCGGTCGGAAATCTCCTTGGCGTTGATGACCGGGTTGGTTCCCAGCGCCAGGATGACCGTCCGGTGCTTCCGGGCCAGATCGCAGGCTTCCGCCAGGCCGTCCCGGACCTTTTCCACCGTCAGGCGCAGCGGTGTCTTGCCCGGCTCGCAGCCCACGGTGCCCTCTTCGCTGACCGTCATGGGCATATCCATGAAGGTATGCAGCTCCAGGGTCTGATCCTCCTGAGGCCGGGGATGGAACACCGCCAGCTCGATAAAGTCGAAGGGATCCTTCTTGTCGGCCAGAATCAGCCCGCGTTTGGACAGATCCGCAAACTGGCCGAAGGGCAGGTACGTGCGCAGGCATTTGCCCGTGCGCTCGCAGTGCAGGGTGATGCTGTCTTCTCCCCAGTCCGTCCAGATGAAGGTATCGCCTTCCGCGGCCAGACACAGAACCTCGTCCTCCCGGACGGCCAGGAACCGGTCTCCGAACCGCAGCTTCACCCGGTCCAGGGCGTCCGCAAAGGGAACCGCCTCCTGACGGACGGCTTCCAGCCCCTGGCGGAGGGTGATCCGATGATCCGGCTCGCCGCCGTACCAGTCCTGATACCATTTGTCGCCTACGGGGCCGATCAGGGCAATGTCTTCCTCCTCCGGCAGGGGAAGCAGGCTGCCTTCATTCTTCAGCAGAACCAGGCTTTCCCGGGTCAGCTGCAGGCAGATTTCCCGGCTTTCCTCCGAGCAGAGATCCGCCTCGGTCACCATATCATAGGGATTGCTGTTCGGCTGGTCATAGATACCCAGCCGGATTTTGGTCCGCAGCATGTTCCGCAGAGCCCGGTTCACATCCTCTTCCGTCAGCAGCCCCAGCTCATACGCTTCCACGGCGCCCTGATGCATGGCTGTGGGATTGTCGGACATGGCATCGACACCGGCCCGGATGGCTGCGGGAATGGTCTGGGCATTGAGACCGAATTCGTGATGCACGTTGACCACCATGCCGGTGGCGCCGCCGTCGGAGACGGCATGGGTCAGTCCGTACTGATCCTTCAGGATTTCCTGCACCTCGGGGTTCAGCACGCCCACCCGGCCGTTGATCCGGTTATAGGCGGTCATAATGCCTTCCGCGCCTCCCTCCCGGATGCAGCGGCGGAATGGCTCCAGATAGTATTCATAGCGGTTCCGGGGATCCACGGAGGAGTTTTTCCATCCCCGGCCTTCCTCCACGTTGTTGGCGTAGAAATGCTTGAGCGTCGCGGCGCAGCGGAGATAACGGGGATGATCCCCCTGCATTCCGCGGATATAGGCGGAGGCCATTTTGCCGGTCAGCACCGGATCCTCCCCGTAGCCTTCCTCGTTCCGCCCCCAGCGGGGGTCCCGGCACATATCCACCGTGGGCGCCCAGCGGAGCAGACCCCGGTCCGGATGGCGGTGGAAGAGGACCCGGGCTTCGGTGCCGGTGACCTGACCGGCCTTCCGGATCAGCTCCGGATCCCAGGACGCGCTCATGCCGATAGGCTGGGGAAAGGAGGTGGTGGGCTCCGGCGCACCCAGCTCATTCTGATCGTTGCGCGCTTCCACGCCGTGAGCCGCTTCACCGCCCGCGCCCATGCGCCGGATGCCCAGACGATCCACGTCCGCGGAAGCGGACGAGATCATGGCAAGCTTTTCTGTCATCGTCAGTTCCGACAGCAGCCAGTCAATGCGGGCGTCCACGGACAGGGAGGGATCGTGGAAGGGCGTAAATTTCTGTTCAGTTGCCATGATGGAGATTCCTTTCTTTCAGACGGATTCACAGAGGGAAATCTGGCCCGATATCCAGAGGATACCGGGCCAGAAAAGGGTCACTCAGAAATCAGTTCAATACGCAGAGACGGCATTACTGGAGCTTCTCAGCCAGCCAGGCGGTATAGCCCGCTTCGCAGGCGGCCAGGCCGTTGGCTTCAAAGTCGGCGATCATGGCATCCCAGTTGGCATCGAAGTCTTCGGGGCTGCCCTGGACGCACTTCACCAGGTCGATGGGAGCGATCTCGTTCAGGATGGCTTCCTGATCCTGCAGTTCCTGCGGCTTCTGATAGGCCCACAGGGGAGAATACGGCGGGATCGGGAATTCGCTGGGCTGCGGGAAGATGTCAATCAGCATATCCACGCCCCAGGCTTCGCAGGCTTCCTTCTGGATGGCGTTGTACTCGGCCTTGACGGAAGCGCGGGTGTTCACGGTGTAGGGGAATCCGTCCTCTTCACGGACAGAGCCGCTGCCGCGGATCGGGAAGCCGGTGTAGTTGCCGATACCGGTCTTCTTGCTGTAGTCAGGATCGGACTGCGCCTTGGCGATTTCTTCGGCGGTGCGGTAGGGCATGCCGTTCTCGTCCAGGAAGTAGTTCACGTCCTTGATGCCCCAGTTGTAGAGGATCTGGCCTTCGTCAGAGCAGAGGAAGTCGAGGAACTTGACCGCACGGACCGGGTCCTTGCAGCTGGTGGTGATGCCCACGCCCCAGCCGACCTGCAGGCCCTGGTACAGCAGCATCGGGCACTTCTGATCAGCTCTCAGGGTGACGGGCAGGCCGCAGTAGGTGTGCTCCATCTTGTCGGAGGCGATCAGCGCCTGGTTGGCCTGATTGTAGTGCCATTCGGCGTCGGTGATCGCGACCACCTGGCCGTTGGCCAGCTTGGCGATGTAGTCATCATCGGTCTGGGTGGCGAAGTTGGGATCCAGGATGCCTTCATTGTACATCCGGTTCAGCCAGCGGAAGTATTCCTTCTCTTCCTCGGTGTGATGCTTGTAGATGACGTTGAACTCATCATCGATCAGCCACTGGCCGTTGTCGGGCTGCGCATCGGCAATGAAGCCGGCGGGGTTGCCCAGGGTGATCATCCAGTGCCAGTCGGCGGAGGAGATGGTCAGGCCGATCATATCCAGACCGTCATCGGTCTTGGGATGAGCCGCCAGATACTGCTTGATCAGGGCTTCGTACTCTTCGATGGTCCTCGGAACCTTCCAGCCGTTCTCCTTCAGGGCGGCATACTGAATCTGGCAGGAGCCGCCGGAGGTCAGGGACTGGGCGCCGACGCCGGCATAGGACAGCTGATAGATGCCCGTGTCGCCGTTGCCCCACTGGAGCTTCTTGAACTCGTCGCCGTACATCTTCTTGATGTTCGGGCCGTACTGCTCAATCAGATCGGTCATGTCGATCAGGGCGCCGGCTTCATACAGGTTGGTGGCGTCGCCCTTGGTGTAGCACAGATCCGGATATTCATCCAGCGCGATCCAGCGGGCTACGTCTTCCTTCGCATCGCCCTGGGAGGAAACGGGATATTCAACCTTCAGGGTGACACCGGTGGCTTCCGTGATGGCGGCAGCGACGGGGTTGTCCCAGTCGGCGTTCTTGCCGTCCGCATTGTAGAAGCGGAAGGTGATGGGAGTCTTGTCGTCCTCAGCGGAGGCGAAGCTGACCAGGGTCAGGCACATCGCGAGCGCCAGTACAAGTGCGAGCAGTCGTTTCATGGAAAAAACCCTCCTTTTCATGTTTTATGTGAACCCGCTTTCCGTGCGGGAACCATAACGGAATCAGTCCTTGACGGAACCCAGCGTCATGCCGCTGATGAAGTACTTCTGCAGGAAGGGGTAGACCACCACGATGGGCACCGTGGCCACGATGGTCACCGCCATGCGGATCGACATGGGCGTCACCACGGTGGCGGCATTGGTCATATCCCCGTGGACATCCATCTTCATGGTCGCCTGGTTCATGATCTCATAGAGCTTGAACTGCAGGGTGGGCAGGTCCATGGCGTAGAGATAGGTGTCCATGAAGGAGTTCCACTGGCCCACCGCGTAGTACAGCGCCACCGTCGCCAGCACGGGGGTGCACAGCGGCAGGATGACCATGTACCAGATCTGGAAATCGTTGGCGCCGTCCAGCTTGGCGGCTTCCTGCAGCGCGAAGGGAAGACCGTCGATATAGGAGCGGACCAGGATCACGTTGTACACCCAGATCAGGCCCGGCAGGATATACACCAGGAAGTTGTTGCTCATCTTCAGCGTGCGCATGATCAGCAGGTATTCCGGAATCATGCCGCCGCTGACATACATGGTGATGACGAACAGCACCGTCAGGAAGCGGTGGAAGACGTAATCCTTCCGGCTCAGGGAATATCCCAGCATGGCCGTGCAGATCAGGCTGGCCACGGTACCGATCACCGTACGCAGGACGGACATGATCGAGGCGGAAACCAGGGCCGAATCCGTGAACACATACTGGTAGTTGTTCAGGGTGAACTGCCTGGGAATGATCATATTGATGTTCCGCAGGGTATCCACCGGGTCGTTCAGGGAGATGGCCAGCACGTTCAGGAAGGGATACAGGGTGCAGATCAGGATCACAATGAAAATCAGGAGCAGGACATAGTCAAATTTGTAGGCTTTTTTCTTCATCTCTGCTCACCCCCCTCAGATCAGCCGGTCCTCGCCGACGGAGCCGGCGATCTTGTTGGCGATCAGGAGCAGGATGATGCCAATGACGGACTGGAACATGCCGATGGCTGTACCGACGCCGTAATTGTTCTTTCCGATGCCCCGCTTGTACGCGAACCAGGAAAGCACCATCGTGTGGTTTTCCACGATGTTGTTGCTCATGAGCATCTGGCGCTCCATGCCGACATTCAGCGCGCCGCCGATGGACATGATGAGCAGGATGATGATGGTGGCCCGGATCCCCGGCAGGGTGATGTGCCAGATCCGCTGAGCCCGGTTGGCTCCGTCGATGGAAGCCGCTTCATACAGCCCCGGATCGATGCCCGCCATGCTGGAGAGGTAGATGATGGCGTTCCAGCCGCACTCCTTCCAGATGGAGACGAACACAATGACGAACCAGACGATGGCACTGTCCGTGGACAGGAGCTTGAAGTTGGTATTGAAGAGGCTGTCGATGACGCCCCGGTCGTTCAGCACGTTCTTGGCGATGGAGGAAATGATCACCCAGGACACGAAGTGGGGAAGGTAGGAAATGGTCTGGGTAATCTTCTTGAACCGCATGAAGAAGATTTCGTTCAGGAGCACCGCGAAGAGAATGGCCGCGAAGGTTCCCAGGGCGATATCCAGAATGCTGATGCCCAGGGTGTTGATCATGGTCTGACCGAAAAGCCGGTCATTGAAGGCTTCCAGGAAATTGTTGAAGCCGACGAAGGTCCTCTCCAGAAAGGGGATCTTGAAGGTGGCGGGCCGGACCTCCTGGAAGGCCATGGTCCAGCCCCAGAGAGGAATATATTTGAAGATTACAAGCCAGACTACAAAGGGCAGAGACATCAGCAGGAGCCATCTCTGCTCCACCAGCCTGTGAATAAAGGAAACCTTTTTGGTTCGATGGGCGGTTTCGATTTTGCTCATCAGGTCATCCCCTCTCAATTTGTACTGCTGGAACGCGCCGGAATCCGGAAAAGAAGAGCAGCATGTGCCGGCCGGAAAATGTCTGAAAGCCCGGCGCCGCACAATTTACTTTCCGGTCAAAATATTACCTTCGGCGACATTATAGATGGTAAAAAACCCGCTTGTCAAGAACAAAATCAGCGCAGAAAAAACGACTTCCGGAAACAAATTTCCGGTTGACAGGGGAGAAGCGGCGT
>CAMNKK010000078.1 GCA_946542235.1 uncultured Clostridia bacterium
CCGGTCGCCCGCATTGTCGCGGCTCGCCACCGGCGAGACCGCTCTGTGCGGGCTCTGTTAGAATTCCGCGAAAATTCCGCCACTGGCGGTCGCGGAATTCTAACCCTTTACCGCCCCAATCATAATACCTTTCGTGAAGTACCGCTGGAAGAAAGGATAGATCATCATGACCGGGAGCACCACCACCACCGTCACCGACATGCGGATGGAGGTGGCCGTGGCGGCCGTGGCCAGGCCCGCCATAATGGCGCTGGAGTTGGTGGTGTTGCTGATCAGCGTCTTCAGGCTGTTGGCCTGGCTGATGTACTGCCAGAGCTTGTACTGCAGGGTGTCCAGATCCGGCCGGTTGGTCATCAGCAGCAGGTTGTCCTGGAAGGAGTTCCACTGGTTCACCGCCGCGAAGATGGCGATGGTGGCCAGAATCGGCTTGATGACCGGCAGCATGATCTGCCAGAACACCCGCATGGTGCCGGCCCCGTCGATCTCCGCGGCCTCCTGCAGCTCCCGGGGGACCGACTCGCAGTAGGTCTTGCACAGGATGATGTAGAAGGGCTGCACGATCATCGGCAGGATGTAGCCCCAGAAGTTGTTGTTCAGCCCCAGGTTCCGCATGCAGATCACCCAGGGGATGATGCCGGCGTTGAAGTACATGGTCACCGCCACGAACCGGAACCAGATTTTCCGCTTCCACATCGTTTCCCGGGTGAACATGTAGCCCAGGAAGGCGGCGATCAGCACCGTCAGCACCATGCCGATCACCGTGCGCAGCACCGAGATCTTCGCCGCGTCCAGCATCCCGGGGATGCTGGCCAGCCGCGTATAATTCTTGAAATGAATCTGCATGGGCCAGAAGAGCACCTTGCCGCGCTCGGAAAGATCATTGGCGCTGATGGAGTTGATGATAATATAGTAGAACGGATAGGCGCAGACAAAAGCGAAGATCGCATACACAATGTACGTTATCACGCTGATGACCCGATCGCCCACGCTCTGGCGGTCCATGGGATTGACGTGCTTCCTGTCATGGGGATTGACGTGCTTCCTGTCATGGGGATTGGCGGCTTTCGTTGTCATGCTCATTCCCTCCCCTCTTACACGAAGCCTTCCCCGCGGACGAGGCGGGAAACGGTGTTCGTGACGAACAGCAGAGCCACGCTCACGATGCTCTTGAGCATGCTGATGGCCGTGGACAGCGGGTAGTTGCCCCGCCCGGTGGTGGCGATGTTGTACACGTACAGATCCAGCACTTCAATGGATTTCTTGTTGAAGTTGTTCATGAACACGTAGTACTGCTCCATGCCGTTGGACAGGAAGTTCGCCAGGTTCAGCATGACGATGACAAAGTAGGTGGGCAGCAGGCAGGGGATGGTGATGCGCCAGATGATCTGCATCCGGGTCGCGCCGTCCACCTTCGCCGCCTCGATCATCTGCTCGTCGATGGCGCTGATGGCCGCCAGGTACATGATGGACGCCCAGCCGGCGTTCTTCCAGGTCAGCCACAGCCACATCTTGAACCAGATGTGATCCTTCGAGCTGAGGAAGGCGATGGGCTTTTCGATCACGCCCAGGCCGACCAGCACCGAGTTCACCGCGCCGGTGGAGCTCAGCACATTGAAGGCCACGGAGAAAACCAGCACCCAGCTGATGAAGTTCGGCAGCGTGGTCACCGTCTGGACGAACTTGCGGTAGGGCCTGCAGCGGATTTCGTTGAGAAACACCGCGAAGATCATCGGGAACCAGGAGAACGCCAGGGAGATGCCGCTCATGGCAAAGGTGTTCACCAGCACCCGACCCACGTCCGCCAGCCGCACCGGGTTGGAAATGATGAACTCAAACCATTTCAGCCCCACGTAGGTCTCCGAGGAGATGGGCTTGGGCGGCATGTAGTCGTGGAATGCGTAGATCCAGCCGTACAGCGGATAGTAGGAAATGAGCGCGACCAGAATCAGCAGCGGCAGGATATACAGAAATTCCACGTAAGACCGGGTCTTCTTGCTCATTCTTTCACTTCCTTTTCCCAAAACTGGCCGGCATCCGGAACGGCTATGCCGTCTCTCCGGTCCGCTTCTGAACACAGCATCTTTTTCTGCTCTTATTTATATCAGGAAGCGCAATCGCCGACAACGCCATTTCATTTCACAGAGGGGACAAAATTTGCAGCCGATACGTAGAAAATTATTCCATTTTGGTTTGTTTTGATTTATAATGTGACAAAATCAGCCTCCTTCCGCGGAAGGCGCTGAACCAAAAAATGCAAAGACCCCGGAGGAAACTGACCTATGACCGCATATTATGAGCAGCGTCCCGAGAAGCTCTTTATCGGGGAGATGACCCACTATCCCGTGGCCGCCCACGTCCACGACGTGGCGGAGCTGCTGACGCTGACCCAGGGAACCGCGGTGCTGACCGTGGACGAAAAAACCTACCGGCTCACCGCCGGGGACTCCATCGTGGTCTTCCCCCTGATCCCCCACAGCTATGACCGGCTGGAGGAGAACACCCGGGGAGTGGCCGCCATCTTCTCCCCGGATCTGATTCCGGAATATACCAACACCTTTCACGGGCTGCTGCCGGAGGATCCGATGCTGCCCGCCGCCCGGGCCGGCTTCGACCTGCGGCTGGCGGTGGACCGGCTGAGCCAGATGAACATGGAATCCAGCCTGCCCCTGTGCGTGGGCTACCTGCACGTGATGCTGGCCGGCGTGCTCCACAGCCTGACCTACCGCCCCGTCTATGATTACAGCCAGCGGGGCCTGGGATTCCGGATCATCCAGTACATCTCCGACCACGCCTTTGAGGAGATCTCCCTCCTGAGCGTCTCCCGGGCCCTGGGCATCAGCGTTTCCCATCTGAGCCATTTCTTTTCGGAGCGGATGCAAACCAATTTCCGCCGGTTCATCAACGCCATCCGGATTGAGAAGGCCCGCATGTATATGAGGGATCCCGCCAGAACCCTGACGGAGATCTGCGGCCTGTGCGGCTATTCGGACATGCGCACCTTCCGCCGGGCCTTTCAGGCGGAGATGGGCTGCAATCCCTCGGAATACCTTGCGGACATGAAAAGGCAGGGGCTGGCGGGAGGTTCAGCTGTCCTATGAGGGCAAAAAAATCCGGATCCGCCGGCCCGGGGCGCCGTAAGCGCCCCTTCCCCGCGGATCCGGAATTCTTTTTTTGGGCTTATCCTCTTTTGTAGGTGATTCCCAGCATGGTGATATCGTCGAACTGCTCCGCCCCGCCGCAGAATTTTCTGACATCCGCCAGCACCCCCGGCAGCAGCTCCGCCTGGGGCTGATCCTTCAGGGCGTTCAGGCAGGCCAGCAGCCGCTCCGTGCCGTAGGCCTCCTCCTTGCCGTTGATGGCTTCCGGAATGCCGTCGGTGTAGACAAACAGCCGGTCCCCGGGCTCCAGGGTGATTTCGAATTCCTTCCGGGGGATATCCTCCATCATGCCCATCACCAGGTCATGCCGGTTTTTGATCAGCTCGTAATCCCCGCCGGCGCGCATCAGCACGGGATACTCATGCCCCGCGTTGGAGCAGCGCAGCACCCCGGTCTTCAGGTTCAGGATGCCCAGCCACACCGTGACGAACATCCCGGCCTCGTTGCCTTCGCACAGGGTATTGTTGGCCGCCTCCAGCAGGCGGGCCGGCGTCATGCCGCTGCGGGCATAGTTCTTGATGGCGGTCTTGGACCGCATCATGAACATGGCGCCCGGAATGCCCTTGCCGGAGACGTCCGCGATCACCAGCGCCAGCTCGTCCTGCGCGATATAGAAGAAATCGTAGAAGTCCCCGCCCACCTGTTTGGCCGGGGTCATGGTCGCGTAAATCTCTATGTTTTCGGAGGGCAGGCGGAAGTTCTTCGGCAGGGCGGAATCCTGAATCTGCTTTGCCAGCTCCAGATCCTCCTGCATCCGCTTTTCCGATGCGTCGATGAATCCCCGCAGGGCGTCCACGGTCTGATTGATGTCCTCCGACAGCTTCGCGAATTCGGAGGATTCCTCCACCTCCACCTTTTCCGTCAGGGAGCCGGCGGTGATCCGGGCCAGGGAGCCGTTGACCCTGTCCAGATTCCGCAGCACCAGCTTGCCCAGCAGCACCTCCACCGCCACATACAGCGCCGTGGCGGTCATGATCTCCAGAAACAGCTTCTGCAGCATCTGGATTTCCCGGTCCACGTAAATCACGGAGTCCGGAGTCCAGATCATGATATACAGGTCTTCATCCAGCTTTTCGCAGACGCACAGGCAGTTCATGCCTTCCATCCGGTCGAGCGCCGTCCGGAAGGGCTTCCCGTCGCTGTGGGCGGCGGCCAGCGCCATCTGCCAGGGATCCGCGGAGACCGGATTCCCCTGCTCGGTGTACCGGAGCATTTCCTTCGTATCGATCAGCTCGCTCCAGTAATCCGTGGATGTATTGTTTTCTTCAATCTCCCGCAGCACCGTGTCCCGGTCCTTTCCTTCCTCGTAGTGGAACCGGTACTGGTACAGCTGGTATTTCATTTCGTTTTCCGCGTAGGCGTCGGACGCCCGGGTCTCCAGCGCGTAGTCCAGCCCCAGGCCGAAGGAGAAGATGCCGACCATCGCCACCAGCAGCCAGCGCTGGAAGCGGTCGTTGATGCCGATTTCCCGGAGGGGCCTGTTCAGGCGCAGCTTCCATCTGCTCCCGGAGAGCCGGTTGATAATCGAGGTGCAGCAGGCCAGCCCAACCGCCGTAAAAAGGATCATGGGCAGCGCGCAGACCTGCACCACGGCGGCCGCCATCACGATGTCATCCCGGTTGGTGATGAAGACCGCGTACATATGGAAGACTTCCATCTCCGCCCCCAGGAACAGGGAGTGGATCACCGTCGGGTTTTTCCCGTGATAGACCCATCTGTTCAGCCCACCCGCCAGGAAGCCCGCCAGAATGGTGGAGATGCCGCAGGCTACCCGGGTGAAGGAGCCGATGCCGAAGTATGCGCCGATAATATACCGCTCGATTCCGCCGATGAGGCCGGCCAGGATGCCGGACAGGGGGTCAAAGAACAGGCCCGCGGCCAGGGGCCCGATGTCCCGCACGTTCAGCACCATATCCCCGTAGTCGATGCCGATATGGTTGGACAGCACGGAGCACAGCCCGTAGAACAGGCCGACGCCGATTTTCTGGGCCGCGGTGTGGGCGTCCTTTCTGTGCCAGACCTTCCACATCAGGATCGTCGCAGCGATATACAGCGCCGTTGCGGCGCTCATCTGAAGAATCATCTTCAGCATCCGGTTTTCTTCCTCCTGTTTCCGCCTCTCAGACCAGCTTCAGCTCCCGCAGGCGCTCCGCAGCCTTCTCCGCGAAAGCGCGGGCCCCTGCCTCCTGCGTATGGGCGTTGTCGACGCGTCCCTCCGGCTGCCGGGGATCCTCCCCGGGCGCCAGATTCATGAACAGGCCCGCGCTCTTTTCCTCCCCCATCTCCTCCACGATCCGCAGGCTTTCCGCGTACAGATCGATCAGCGGAACCTGCAGCGCCGCGGCGGTCTCCCGCACCTTTCCCGGGTAGACTCCGTGGGAGGGCTCATGCCGCCCGTTCTGCCAGTTCCGGATGCAGATGGGGGTCATCAGCACCGGCTGCGCCCCTTTCTCCCGGGCCCGCCGGACAAAGATGCCCAGGTTTTCGGGATAGGCCCGGTCAGGGTCCGCGTAGCGCTCCGGCTTTTCCGTGTTTTCGTCATTGTGGCCGAACTGGATCAGCATCAGGTCTCCGGGGCCGATTTCCTCCATCACCCGGTCCAGCCGCCCCTCCTCCAGGAAGGTCCGGGTGCTTCGGCCCGCCATGGCGTGGTTGCGGATCTCCGCCTCCGGAAGATAGTCCCCCAGCACCTGGCCCCATCCGGTCATCGGCGTTTCCCGGTGATCATAGGACGCCGCCGTCGAGTCTCCGCAGATAAATATCTTCATGCCTTCTCCCCGCATCCGTTCTCTTTCAGCATCGCGGCACAGGCCGGAATTCCGCGCATTTCCTTCACCGCAAGGCGGCAGATCACATCCGCGCCGTACTCGTTGAAATGCGTCTTGTCATCATGCCCTTCCGGGAAGTCCGGGTTCTCCCCCGGCTTCAGCCGCACGAACAGCTCCGCGGTCTTTTCCTCTCCCAGGGACAGATACAGCTCCCGGCTGACCTTTTTCAGGTCCACCAGCGGGACGTTCTTTTCCGCCGCCAGCTTCCGGATCGCCCGGGGATATTCCCCGTGGGTGTACATCATGCTGTCCTTTCCGACGAAGAACCGGCGGGACACCGGGGTGAACAGCACCGGCTGCGCCTGCCGCTCCAGGGCGAAGGCGCAGTATCTCCACAGCTCCTCCGGGAAGGTCGTGTCCGGATCCGTGTGGCGCTCGTCGTCCTTTTCATCGTTGTGGCCGAACTGGATCAGCAGCAGATCCCCGGCGGAAAGCTCCTTTTCCACCGGCGCGAACAGTCCTTCCTCCCGGAAGCTGCGGCTGCTGCGGCCGCTCAGGGCGCAGTTCCGGACCTTCACGTCCTCCTGCACATAGCGCGGCAGCGCCCATCCCCATCCCCGGAAGGGGGGCTTGTTGTCTTCCACCGTGGAATCCCCGATCAGAAAAATGGTTCTCATTCCGCTCACCAGTCCTTCCAGACCTGCTTCAGGTCGATTACGCATACCTGCGCGTTCCCGTTCTCATCCGGGTTGGAGAAAAGAATCTGATCCCCCCGCCGGTTGAAGGAGGGATGCTGATGATCCGCCCCGGTCCTGCAGGAGCCCGTGGTGGCAATCAGCTTCGATTTTCCCGTCGCCCGCTCAAACAGCACCACGCCCTCCTGGATCCGGGTGCCCAGATAGCTGATGCGGTCCGCGCAGAGCCAGCGGTGATCCCGGCTGATGCAGGGATGCAGCAGCTGGGTGCTGGAGGCCGCCACGTCGAAGTGCCGCCCGTCCTTATCGCCGATGATGATGTTCCCGGTATGGGTCTCGCCCGCGGATCCGTCCACCGGGCCCGCCGGATCCAGCTTCATCAGGGCCATTTCCGTGCCGTCGGCGGCCCATACCTCGTGGGTGATCCACTCATGGGGGTGCTCCACATAATAGGGCCGGGTGTACCGCTCCGCCACGTCGAACATCCAGGTGCGCTGGAAAGCGTCCCCTTCCGTCTCATGGATATAGAATATCAGGTTCTCGTCGCTGGGGCAAATCTGGGCGTGACCCAGCCGGTAGTCGCTCTGATAGACCACTTCGGCTTCCTTCCCGGGATCCAGGATCACCAGGCCGTAATACTTGTTCACCAGATGATAGCTGCAGGCGATCCGCCCGGTGTTCGCGGCGGTCAGGTGGCCGGTGATCTGGCCGCCTTTGGGCAGATCCCCGATCTTTTCCCGCTCGCCCGTGGTCAGATTCACGGCGTAGACTTCCGTCTCATTCCGGCAGGTATAGCCGATGTTCTTTTCCCGGTCCGTGGCAAAGCCCCGGAAGCTGTCGTCCGTCACCTGCTCAATTTCCCCGGTTTCCACATTGGCCCGGTAGCAGCCGCCGGACAGCTCCTTCTTGGCGTCCGTCAGCTCCTGCTTCATGAAGAAAAAGTACCGGTCGTCGGTGGAAAAGTTCTCGCAGGTAAAATACAGCTTGGCGTTCCGTTCCGGTCCGGTTGTATATCTCCGGACCTCGTATCCCGTAATCGGATCCTGATAGATCTCCATTGGATGTCCTCCCATGAAAGCGGTGTTGTCCGCCGATCCCGCTGCGCGGACGGCGATGTGTGCATAAAGCGGGGCTGCCGTTCCCTCGCGGGTTCGGCAGCCCCATTTGAAACCAGGGATTCAATTACTTGGCAGCGTCATAGATCGCCTGATATTCGGCCAGAATATCATCGCCGCCCTGGGCATGCCAGTTGGCATACACGGTCTGCAGGCCAGCCAGGTCGATCTTGCCGGCGATGTACTGCACCTGCGCGTCTTCCACTTCCTGGTTCAGGCTGGCGCCCATCAGGTTGTTGGTTTCGCTGTCGAAGGTGTAGCAGGGATTGCCGATAACATACTGGGCGTTGTCCAGCAGGTTCTGGTTGTACTCATCCCGCAGGATGGTGCCGGCGGCGGGAGGAGTCAGGTCGCCGTTCACGTTCATGCCCAGCTGGTTCAGGCTGTGCAGGATCACGTGGGTGTTGGTATCGGCGGCGTTCTTCTGCTCGTCGGTGGCGCCTTCCGGATAGGTGTAGCGGAAGCCGTCGCTGTGGATCCAGTAGGTCTCATTCTGGACGCCGCAGTTCAGCAGGGTCTGGCCTTCGGCGCTGCAGCACCAGTCAAGGAACTTCATGACGGCAGGCAGCTTGGCTTCGGGAACAGCCTTGGTGACCACGATTTCACCGGAAGCACCGATGTTCTGGGGCCAGATC
>CAMNKK010000079.1 GCA_946542235.1 uncultured Clostridia bacterium
CCTTGCCGGCTCTGTTAAAAATCGATGAGATTCCCGCCACTGGCGGTCATCGATTTTTAACCCTTGACGGCTCCTACCGTCAGGCCGGCGACGAAGTACTTCTGGACAAAGGGGTACAGCAGAATAATCGGGCCGGTGGCGATCACGGCGGTCGCCATCTTCAGGGTTTCGCCGGGAAGATCCGTAATCACGACATTGGATCCCGCCACCGAGTTCTTCAGGCTGGCCACCTTGTTGATGACGTTGTACAGGTGATACTGCAGGGGACGGTATTCCACCTTGGTGGTCAGGAACAGGGAGCTGTAGTACCACTCATTCCAGTAGCTCAGCGCCAGGAACAGGCCAATGGTTGCCAGGGCGGGCTTGAGGTTCGGCAGGATCAGGGCATAGAAAATCTTGAAGTCTCCGGCGCCGTCGATCTTTCCGGATTCGGTGATTTCATGCGGAATCGCCTTTACGAAGTTCTTCATCAGCACGATCAGCCAGGGGCTCATCAGCAGCGGCAGCAGGATCGCGAAATAGCTGTCCCGCAGGTTCAGAATCTGCACGATCAGCAGATAGAAGGGAACCAGGCCGGCGGAGAACAGGGAGGTGAAGTAGATGTAGAACATGATCCCGTTCCGGTAGGGGAAGTCCTTCCGCTGCAGAGCGTACCCGGTCATGGAAACCAGAAACAGGCCGATGACCGTGCCCAGTGCGGTCAGGCAGATCGTAACCACATAGGCCCCGATCATCTGATCCGGACTGCGGAACAGAAGCTCATAGGAGTAGGTGCTGACATCCGTAGGCCAGAGGGTAAAACCGGTTCTCCGGATGCTTTCCTCCGTCGCGAAGGAAGAAGCGATAATCATCCAGAAGGGAAGAATGCACATCAGGCAGAAGATGGTCACAAAAAGATAGGTGATGATATTGATGACAATTTGGCTGCGGTCCTTTTTGATGTGCGTCGTATGCATCGTATGGCCGCCGGCCGCGGACTTTACATTGGCTGTCATGGCTTTTCTCTCCTTTCCCGCTGATCAGAACAGGGCGTAATCCGGATCCAGGTGCTTCACGAAGGCGTTGGCGCCCAGCACGATAAAGAATCCGACCACGCTCTGGAACAGGCCGACGGCGCTGCTCTGGGAGAAGTTGAAGCTGTTCATCATGGATCTGTACACATAGGTCTCAATGATGTCCGTAGTCTTGAACAGCATGGAGTTGTTTCCGACCAGGTTGTAGAACAGGCCGAAGTTGCCCTTCAGGATGCCGCCGATGGCGAACAGGAAAAGAATGATGACCGTAGGCTTCAGCGTCGGCAGGGTGATGTACCGGATCCGCTGCCAGGTGGTCGCGCCGTCGATCTGCGCAGCCTCCATCATGGATGCGTCCATGCCGGTGATCGCCGCGAAGTAAACCACTGTGCCGTACCCGGTGGATTTCCACAGGTTCACCATGACGATGATGTACGGCCAGGCGTTGGCATCCTGATAGACCTTCGGCATCTCCCCGCCCAGACCCCGTACAAGATGGGAGATAAAGCCGTAATCATAGTTGATCAGATTGTAAACCAGCAGGGAAACCAGAACGTCCGAGATAAAGTAAGGCAGGAACATAATGCTCTGGGCTGTTTTTTTGTATATCTTGTTCTGCACCTCGTTCAGCAGCACGGCGAAGGCCAGCTGCACCACGTTGCCCAGCACGATGAAGGCCAGGTTGTAAAGCACGGTATTTTTCAGCAGCAGCCCCAGCTGACCGGAGATAAAGAGGAACTGGAAATTCTTCAGTCCGACAAAATCACTGCCGAAAATGCCCTTGTTGTACTGAAAGTTTGTAAAGGCGATATAGGCACCCGGCATGGGCAGATATGCAAAAACAAAAAAGAACAGGATCGCCGGCAGGCACATCAGAATCAGCGTCCTGTTCTGGCTCAGCGTCCTTCCGAGAGACGGCCTGCGATAATTGATAACCTTTGGGGCTCCGGTTTTCTCCACAAGACTCACTCCTTTTTCACACGCCAAAACGGATCGGCCGATCAATACAGACAGCGCCCCCCGCCCCTTCCCGCTGGAGTCCGTCCGCCGGGAAAGAAATGACCTGTAATTCCTGGGCGGTATTATACCAGATTGTCCCTTTGAAATCAAGTATATATTCAGCCGCGATTCAGCGGTTCGGGCGCCTTCCGATGCCATATCCGGTCTCCGGGGGCTGACCTTTGGGAGCCCCTTTGAAAAACTGCAGAATCCATGTATAATACGCAGGTAATTGCTTTTCCTCCTGAAGACGGCAGTTTGCAGACAGGAAGCCGCTGCGGTTTGCGCAGCTCTCCTCCGGGAAGAAACTGATGTTTCCGAAGCGGCAGCTGTACCCATTTCGGAAGGCGGTGTCATCATGAGCACGGAAAAGAAAAAAATGAAGGTATTTGTATACACCAGGCCGGTCAATCCCGAAAGCTATCCGGAAGGTCTGGCCCGCAGCGTGCATCTGGCCTGTGAATCAGAGGCCGGACTGCGCCTTCCCTTCAACAGAAACTATGGAATTCTGTTCGCGGAGGGAAGGATCTCGCCCGAGAACACGATCATTCCCGCGGGCGTCCGAAGCCCTGTGATTTTTCAGGCGGAGGACGGATGGATCGGGATTGCCGCGGAGCGGGTGCAGGAAGACGGATCTCCGGATGAAACAGCCGGGGATCGGATGCTTCTCTGGAAAACGAAGGATCTGATTCATTTCGAATTCGCCGGGCTTGCGGACAGGAGCCGCCTGATGGCGCGCAATCCGTCCGGCTCCATGGAGGCGGACGCCGGGCTCGTGCGGGAGGCACTCCGTTACTGGAGTCCGGTCGTGAGCACTGGAGCGGAGGTCCCGGAGGCAGTCTCCGCTTCTTCCGCCCGGGAGCTGGAAAGCATCCGCGCCCGGATCCGCTACAGCGACGGATCAGCGCGGGAAAAGCGGATCGAATGGAATTCGGAATCCGTCCGCTTTGATCTGCCCGGAATCTATGAAGCAAAGGGAAAGCTCTCCCAGCAGGCTTTTCATTTTCCCCTGGCCAAAGGCTACGGGGATCCGGTCATCTTCCCCTGGGAAGGAAAATGGTATTACATCTCCACCAATGACAATCTGGACGATATCGGGCTGTATGTACGGGAAGCGGAGACGGAAGCCGGCCTTTTTGCCGAAGGCATCCGGGAGCATCTGATCCTTCCCTTTGATCCGGACCGGGGGCTGGAGCAGACCTTCTGGGCTCCGGAGTTCCATGTCATCGGCGGAGAGCTCTGGATTCTCTTTGCCGTCAGCGGTCACGCCTGGGGTCCCCAGTGCCATATGATGCGGAAAAAGCCGAACGGGCGCATCACCGACCCGGACGCCTGGGAAGATCCGGTACGGGTCGTGCGGAAGGACGGAAAGCCTCTGGCCGAGGGGCCCATCACCCTGGACATGACCTATATCCGGGCGGAAAGCGGCTCCTATGTCATCTGGTCCTACCGGGAGCGGATCGGAACGCCGCTGGACTCGGGTTCCATGCTGTATATCGCCTCCATTGATGAGCAGGAGCCCTGGAGGCTGTCCAGTGATCCTGTGCTGCTGACAAGGCCGCTGCTCGGCTGGGAAAACGTATCCGGCACCATCAACAATGAAGGCCCGAATTCCTTCCAGCGAGGCGGCATGGTTTATGTCACCTATTCCGGAGGATCGGCCAACCGGTATACCTACGCACTTGGCCTTCTGACCGCGCGGACGGACAGCAATCTGCTGGATCCGGCCTCCTGGCACAAGCGGATCACGCCGGTGCTGACCTTTTACTCCGTGGAGGGAGAATACGGGCCGGGGCATAACTCCTTCTTCGTGAACGAGGAGGGAGAGCTGATGATCGCCTATCACGCGGAAACAGGGCTGTCGGAAACCCTCCGGTGCGATGGGATCCGCCGGGTGCATTTCCGGAAGGACGGGGAACCGTATTTCCAGATGTCCTCCCGGGAGGATCTCGAAGAAACCGAATTTACGGTATGGGTCACTGTTCCCGGACCGGAAGGGCGCGCTCCTCAGCCCTCCTCTCCGGATGCAGCAGCGGCTGAAAGCTTGCATCCGAAAGAAGGGCAAAACCATTGCTGACCTGGACAGTCCTCCCCGAAGAGGACGGCCGCCGGCTGCGGGATGTGCTGCTGAATTCCATGCATCTCAGCTGGTCCGCCCTGAAAAGCGCCAAATGGAACGGCCGGATCCTTGTGAACGGCGAAACGGGATATATGGGAACCGTGCTGCGGGCCGGAGACCGGATCGAAATCATTCCGCCCGTCCGGGAGCCTTACTATGTCCCGGCGCCATACCGGATTCCGCTGAAAATCCCTTATGAAGATGAGTTTCTGCTCATCGTGGACAAGCCTGCGCCGCTGGCCTCGCAAAGCAGCGCCGGCCGGCCGGAAAACTCCCTGGAAAACGCGGTCTACAGCTATCTGGGCTGCCCGGAGGGGTTCATTTACCGTCCGGTCAACCGGCTGGACAAGGGAACCAGCGGGCTGATGGTCATCGCCAGGGACGGTCACACCCAGCATCTGGCGCAGCGCATGCTGCATACGGACGCTTTTGTCCGGGAATACCTTGCCCTGACCGAAGGCATCCCCGATCCCCGGGAAGGAATCATCGATCTGCCCATCGCCAAGGCGGAATCCGCCTCCATCCGCCGGGAAGTGCGGCCGGATGGGAAGCCCGCCCGCACCTGTTACCGGGTCATCCGCGAAAGCGGATCCCGGGCGCTGGTCCGCCTCCGGCTGGAAACCGGCCGGACCCACCAGATCCGCGTTCATCTGGCCGCCATCGGCTGTCCCATCTGCGGCGATTTCCTGTACGGCACCGAGCTGCCCGAAGAATTTCCCCGCCGCTTTGCGCTCCACAGCGCCTGGCTGAAGATGCTTCATCCGCGCACCGGAAAGCCCATCGAGCTTTCCTCCGAGCCGCCCTGGCCGGGCGGATAATCCGCCGCGCCGCATGGAAAAAACGTCTCCGGAAGTTCCGGAGGCGTTTTGTTCTGTCCCGTTCGTGCTCCCTCGGAGCAAAGGAAGGTTCCGGCCGGGTCGATGCCCGTCCCGGCCTGTCAGCTCAGCAGCATCCGGTCATTGTCCAGCTCCGCGCCGTTCAGCCGGCGGAAGCGCTCCAGCAGATCGGCCACCGTCAGGCCGGCTCTTTCCTCTCCCCGGGTATCCAGAATAATCCGTCCGTGATTCATCATCAGGGTACGGTTGCCCAGCTCCAGGGCGCTCTGCATATTATGGGTCACCATCAGGCAGGTCAGATGATCCTCGCGTACGATTTTGTCGGTCAGCTCCAGCACCTTTTCCGCCGTGCCGGGATCCAGCGCCGCCGTATGCTCATCCAGAAGCAGCAGCTGCGGTTTCGAAAAAGTGGCCATCAGCAGGGTCAGCGCCTGCCGCTGTCCGCCGGACAGCAGGCCTACGGGCTGCTCCATTCTGTCCTCCAGGCCCATGCCCAGCAGCCGCAGCCGCTCCCGGAAATCTTCCCGGTCCCTGCGGGAA
Organism: uncultured Clostridia bacterium; assembly: GCA_946542235.1. GTDB lineage: Bacteria > Bacillota > Clostridia > Christensenellales > Aristaeellaceae > Aristaeella. The sequence goes on from CAMNKK010000079.1 coordinate 5,508, forward strand.
ATGTGGGAAAACCAGCCGCCCCGGCCGGAGGCCAGCGCCAGGTTTTCCTCGATGGACATATGCGGCGCGCTGCCCTTCATGGGATCCTGAAACAGCTGGCCGATCACGCGGCTCCTTCTGTGGGACGGCACCCAGGTGATATCCCTGCCGTCCAGCAGGATGTTTCCCCGATCCAGCTGAAATGTTCCGCTGATGGCGTTGAACAGGGTGGACTTTCCGGCCCCGTTGGCGCCGATCACCGTGACAAAATCCCCCGTCTCGACCTTCAGGCTCACATCATTCAGCGCAATCCTTTCATCCTGGGTGCCCGGATGGAAGGTTTTGCTGATCCGTCTCAGCTCCAGCATGCCTACATCGCCCCCTTCCGGGAACGGCACCGTCTGATCAGCTCCCCGCCCTGCTTCCGCAGATAGGGACCGCTCAGCGCCAGAATCACGATGAGGGAGGAAACCGCCTTCAGCATAAAGGAAGGCATATTCATCCGCAGCGCGGCGGCATAGATCAGCCGGAAAATCACGGCGCCGACCAGCACACCGAATGCACGCGCCGGAATTCTGCGCCTGCCGAAGAATACCCCGCCGATCAGCAGGCTGGCCAGGGCAATGGTCACCATGCCGGAACCAATGTCAATATTGACGGATTTCTGATACTGCGCCAGAAGGCATCCGGAAAGGCCGGTAAAGGCATTGGAGATGCACAGCCCGATCGTCGTGGTAAACACGGGATTAATGGAAGAGGAGCTGACCATGGCCGGGTTGTCGCCGGTTGCCCGAATTGCCAGCCCCAGCCTGGTCCGCAGAAACAGGATCAGCAGCGTCAGAACCAGCGCGGCCGCAATGACGGCCACCAGCATCCTGTACTGCTGCGCCAGCGCCGTTCCCTGCAGCGCTTCCTTCGCCAGGGAGAAGACCGTGGCTGTTCTGTTCATGTTCAGCTGGCTGGATCCGCCCATAATGGCAATGTTCACCGAATACAGGCCCGTGTTCACGATAATGCCCGCCAGCAGGGAGTTGATTCCCATGCGGGTCTGCAGCACCGCTGTCAGCAGGCCGGAAAGCATTCCCGCCCCCATGGCAGCCGGCAGGCTCAGCCAGGGATGGCCTGCCAGCGCCACGATTCCGCCGATCGCCGCGCCCAGGGTAAAGCATCCGTCCGTACTCAGGTCGCAGACGTTCAGCATGGAATAACTCAGGAACAGGGCCAGCACTGTCAGTCCCGTAATCAGCCCCAGTTCCACGCTGGTCTGCACCAGGGGCATGATCTGATTCAGAGCCATTTTTTCTCCCGCGCTTTCTTACTCAAATTCCTCCGCCGTATCAATGGCCTGCACCCTCGTGCAGTAGGGGGCAAACAGCTCCTCCACCTGCTCGAAGGTCAGCCCCAGCGCTTCCAGGATCTCGTTGTTCACCGTTGCGGTCCCGTTGTCGAAGGTCAGCACCGGCACTTCCGCCGGATTCTTTCCGTTGATCAGGATATCCGCCACCATGCTGCCGGTTTCCCTGCCCAGGTTCGCGTAATCCACACCGTAGCCCAGGAAGGCTCCGTTCAGCGCAAAGGAATCCGCGCCTGTGAAATGCGGGATTTTCGCGTCCTTCAGCGTCTCATAGATGGACAGCTCCGCCGTCATGATCGTATTGTCCGTAGGGGTAAACACCGCGTCCACCTGGTCCGCCGCGATGGACTCCGCCGCCTGCATGACCTCCGCCACATTCACGCCGTTATATTCCCTGTAGGCCACGCCCTTCGCATCCAGATATTCCTTCGCCGCGGCAATAGGCGTGGCGGAAGCGTCCTCGCTCAGGTTATACAGCAGGCCAATCGTTTTCGCCTCCGGCTTCAGGGCAAAAATCAGATTCATGACCGCGTTGGTGTCCAGATAGTCGGAGGTGCCGGTCAGATTCGATCCGGGCGCCTCCAGGCTTTCCACCAGGCCGGAGCCCACCGGATCGCTGACCGCAGCAAAGACCACCGGAGTCAGGGAGTCCTCTGTGGCCGCCTGCATGGCCGCAGCTACGGGCGTGGCGATCCCTACCATCAGGTCCACCTGATCCGCCAGGAATTTGCTGATAATCTGGTTCAGTACGGTAAAGTCCGCATTGCAGTTGTCATAGATAATCTCGAATTTTACATGCTGTTCTTCTTCAATGGCCGCCAGCTGCTCCTGCAGGTTTTTCACAATCTGGTTCAGGCTGGCGTCATCCACGAAGTTGCAGATGCCGATCCTGTAGGTCTTCTCCTCCGCCAGGGCAAAGGAGCACAGGGCTGTCAGGGCCAGGGTCAGTGCGATGATGGTGCTGATGATCTTCTTCATTTTCAGGAATCCCCTTTCAAATAATGTGGTGCCATCCGGCCGCCCCGGAGCGGATCCTTTCCCCGCGGCGCTCTCAGGCGCTTATTCGTCGGAATTCCATGGCCCGCAAATAAAAACGCCTCAGCCGGATATCTCCGGTTGAGGCGATCTGATTCGCTGTGCCACTCAACTTTCCCGCCCTCCTCGGGCAGGCTCGTTTTCCGCGTACCGACATACGCGCCGCCATGATAACGGGTGCGGATCCCGTCCTCGGCTACTCGGCTGCCCTTTCACCGATGCCCTCAGGAGTCCATTCCCCGCCCCGCCGGCCGCCGCGGTTCCACTGTTCGCAGCTCCCTGTGCACCTTCGGAATGGCAGGTACTTCTCTCCCTCTCAGGTTTGTGCCCTTATGTTACTTCTCTCCTCCGGGGCTGTCAAGAGGAAAATTGTTTTT
>CAMNKK010000080.1 GCA_946542235.1 uncultured Clostridia bacterium
ACAGATGAGGATCGCAGTTTTCTATGAGAACATATACGACGGCGCGAAAGCCGGTACCGGGACCGGAAGAGAAGGTAACCGGCCGCGCCTGAGACCGCAAACCGGGAAAGAAAACGCCCTGCCGCGCCTGTGACGCAGCAGGGTGTTTTTTTCTATGCCTTTTCACGCAGCAACTGTGTTTCCGCTCAGGTTGAATTCCGGCCGGAATCGCTGTCGGAAGACTTTTTCTTCTTCAGCCACCAGACGCCTTCCAGCCCCAGCCCCACCAGGAAGGTAATGTTTCCGATGACGGAAATCCAGGTTCCGGTGGGGGTGTGGATATTCAGCCCGACGATGGACATGACCAGCCCGAGAATCCACAGGCCGGCGCCCAGGGCGGGGAGAAGCTTGCCGTTCATTGGTTTCCTCCCGTGCTTATCCGTGATATCCCTTCGGGTTCATGGTCTGGAAACGATAGGTGTCGCGGCACATATCCTCCAGGTTCTTCTCCGCGGTCCAGCCGAGCAGCTCTTTGGCCTTGGCGGGATCCGCGAAGTTTTCCGCGATATCGCCCGCGCGGCGGGGCGCGATGACATAGGGAATGCGCACCTGATTGACCCGCTCAAAGGTCTTGACCAGATCCAGCACGGAATAGCCGACGCCGGTTCCCAGATTGATGATCTCGCAGCCGGTGCGCTTCGCGGCAAAATCGCAGGCCAGGACATGGCCCCGGGCCAGATCCACCACGTGGATGTAGTCCCGCACGCCGGTGCCGTCATGGGTGGGATAGTCATTGCCGAAGACATTCAGGTGATCCAGCTCGCCCACGGCCACCTTCGCCACATAGGGCATCAGGTTGTTGGGGATGCCGGAGGGATCCTCGCCGATCAGGCCGGAGGAATGGGCCCCGATGGGGTTGAAGTAGCGCAGCAGCACGATGCTCCATTCGGGATCCGCGGTCTGCTGGCCCTCCAGGATCTTTTCGATCATGAACTTGGTCCAGCCGTAGGGATTGGTGCAGCCCAGGGAAGGCATATCCTCCCGGTAGGGAACGACAGGCTGATTGCCGTATACCGTGGCGGAGGAGGAGAACACGATGCGCTTGACGCCGTGGGCCTGCATGACCTCCAGCAGGGTCAGGGTGGAATCCAGATTGTTCCGGTAATACCGCAGGGGCTGGGCGACGCTTTCGCCCACCGCCTTCAGCCCGGCGAAGTGAATCACCGCGTCAAAGCGGTTTTCGTCAAAAATCCGGTTCATGGCATCCTGATCACGGACGTCCGCCTCATAATGGGGCACCGGATGGCCGACGATCTGCTCGATGCGGCGAATGGCTTCCGGACTTGAATTGACATAGTTATCCACGATTACGGCTTCATGTCCGGCCTGGCAGAGCTCCACGCAGGTATGGGAACCGATAAACCCGGCACCGCCGGTCAGCAGTATTTTCATCAGTCAATCATTCCTTTCCCTGAATTTCAAGGGAGTCGGTTTCAGCGCCGCGAAAGCGCTGCCGCAAACCCGGCGGAGGCGATTACAGCGCCGGCGGATAGGCGCCCCGGTCGTGGAGCTTTTTCAGCTCGCCGGCGACATAGGCCTTGTCTTCCTTGTAGGTGACGCCGAACCAGACCGCGTCCGTGGACAGCACTTCGACCTTCAGGCCTTCCTCATGCATCAGGGTGTCCACCAGCGAGGGCAGGACATATTCCTTCTTCAGGGGATCGCCTTCGCCGTTTTTCAGGAACGCCGCGAGATACTTCTCGCCCGCGTCAAAGAAGGAAGGCGCGAAGCCCCAGAAGTTCATGGATACCAGCGCGTTGGGATCCAGGATGACGCCGCTGGGGTCATCGTTGATATCGCGGATGGTGCCGTCCGGGAAGGGGAGAATCTTGTAGGTCTCCGTGACCTTCACGAGATTGCCGTCCGCATCCTTGGTGCAGACGCCGCGGGTGACATGGCCGTTTTCCGAAACGGTGTTCTTCAGATAATAGGCGACCATGGAAGCCTTCCCCTCGGAATTCTGCAGGCGGTGCAGGCTGGCTGCCATGGCGGTGAAGGCGTCCTTGCCGTAATAGTCATCCGCGTTGATGACGGCAAAGGGCTCATGAATCACGTTCCGGGCGCAGGTTACGGCGTGCACCGTGCCATAGGGCTTGGTGCGGTCGGCGGGCGCCTGGAAGCCGCCGGGCAGGGAATCATATTCCTGGAAGGCGTACTCCACGTGCACCTTGGAGGCGATCTTGCTGCCGATCATTTCCTTGAAGAGCTCTTCCATGCTCTTGCGGATGACGAAGACAACCTTGTCAAAGCCGGCTTCGATGGCGTCATGAATGGAATACTCCATGAGGATTTCACCGTTCGGGCCGATACGGTCGATCTGCTTGTTGCCGCCGTAGCGGGATCCCAGGCCTGCCGCCATGATCAGTAAAGTGGTGTTCATTCAGCTTACACTCCTTCTCCTTCGATTAGTGGGAACTATTTCAGCGGAAGAGGACCGGGAAGTTTCTCCGGTGCTCCGCGTTGAATCTGAGGAATCTCCGGCCGCGGCCGGAACCGCCGGCTCCTGGGGCTGCGGGGGAAGCGCCTCCGCTGCGTCCGCGCTGTCAGCGCCGGGGGCGGACGGAAAAACCGGCCCCGGAGACGCGGGCGCGGGCTCCGGCGCGGGGACGAAGCCCTGGGTGGAATCCCGCTTGAAGATCACGGTGGCGGTTCTCATCAGCAGCTTGATATCCACCCAGATGGAAAAGCTCTCGATATACATCAGGTCCAGCATGAGCTTGTCTTCCGGGGTGGTGTTGTACCGGCCCTCGATCTGGGCGTATCCGGTGATGCCGGCCTTCATCTTTTCCCGATAGGCGAAATCCGGATAGCTTTCCTTGTAGCGGTCAATATTGGCCAGCATTTCGGGACGGGGGCCTACCAGGCTCATCTCGCCCTTCAGCACATTGAGAAACTGGGGAATCTCATCCATGCGGAACCGGCGCAGGAAACGGCCGACCCGGGTGATCCGCGGATCGTTGATGGCGGTGGAAACCTCGCTGCCGTGAGCGGAGGAGTCCACCTTCATGGTGCGGAACTTCCAGATGGTAAATTCCCGGCCGCGGATCGTCAGCCGCTTCTGGCGGAAAAAGACAGGACCGCGGTCCTCCGCCCGGATGGCCAGGGCAATGACGGCCATCAGGGGAGAAAGCAGAATCAGGCAGAAGAGGGAAATGAAGATATCTCCTCCGCGCTTGGCAGCCCGCTGGAAAAAGGACATCTTGTAGAATTCCATCTCCAGGAAGGGCGCGTCATCCACGATGGCGGGGCGGGAGTTGCACAGAATCGTCTCCTGCAGCTGGGCCTTGCACATGATGTCCTTCCGGAGATCGTAGCAGATCTTCAGCAGCACCGCCTTGTCCGTCTGGGGAATCTGGCCCAGGAAGACCACCTCGGAGTTTTCGATCTGCTCCCGGATGCCCGGGTCGTTGTACAGAACGCATCTGTCCACCGACCACTGCAGCTGATAGCGGGAGATCTTGGCCCTCAGGGGCGCCTCCTGCTCGGGATCGCCGATGATCAGCAGCACGGAGCGGGGAGGATGGAATTTGAAATAAAGGTCGTTCCCGACCCGGACAAAGAAGATGATCACCCCGATCTGAAGCGCCAGGGCGAGCAGCAGGTAGAGAAAGTCAACCCCGAAAAGGACCAGATGGTCGTTGTAATTGTCATTGACGTTCATGATTTCCAGCTGGAGATAGGCGACCAGATCGGTAATGATCGTGCCGATGACCAGAGCGGAAATCACCGGTTTGGACTTTTTCCGGCCCACGTCAAACCCGCCGTAGACCGCGTGCATCGCAAAAATCAGCACCGCAAAGGTCAGCAGCGTGGTGGCGAAGGTACGGTTCAGATGGCGGAGAAAGATATTCGGGATGGAGAGACAGGCAAAAAAAACGGCGGCCAGCATCCCGTAGAGCAAAACAGTCATCGCTCCGATCGCCAGGTCTGACTTCACCTGGTGAAAGGAACGGGTCTTGATCGCCACAGGAATCAGCCTCCTTCGTTCAACAGATTACACTATATCATAGCAGAAATGGGCTGTCAATTTGTTACAATTCCCTCACATTTTAGCGGGGAAAAAAGGTTTACAAGGCCGGACAGACATGATAAACTACATACTTGAGCAGTTATGCTCGTCAGGTTTTGTGTGTCTTTTTTCAGGAGGGTTTCTTCCTCTTATATGCCGCGGAAAACGGCAGAAAGGATTCAGCTTCATGATATTTGGAAGATCCAGGCAGCAGCAGAGTCCGAACCCGCAGAATCCGGGCAGCGCGCAGGGGACGGAAGGAGCAGGAACGGGTTATATGCCCCCTCAGGCTCCGCAGGCGTCCCCCTGGACGGGGATGAACGGATATCCGACACAGCCTTCCGGCACCGGATATGCCGGCTACACCCCGGGAGGAGCGCAGCCGAATACGGGAGGCTTCTACGGATCGGCGGGATACACGGCGCAGGGCCAGGACGGAAATGCCCGAAACGCCGGATACGGCAGCTACGCGCAGGGTACTCCTGCCTACGGCGGCCAGGGATACACCCAGGCCGGAGGCTACAGCCAGGCCGGGGCGCAGTATCCCCAGATGGGACAGAGCTATGCTCCGGGCGCGGCGCAGGCCGCGCCGGGATACAGCCAGCCGGGCCAGGGATACGCCCAGGCCGGGGCGCCGGGAAGCATGCAGGGATACGCCCAGCCGGGCCAGGGATACACCCAGGCCGGAACCGGCGGATATGCGCAGCCCGGGCAGGGCTACGGACAGATGCCGCAGGGATACGCCCAGGCCCCCCAGGGATACGCGGCTTCGCAGAACGGATACGGATACCCGCAGATGAATGCGTCGCAGAACTACAGCGGCCAGCCCGGGTATCAGGGGCCGGCCTATTCAAACGCGTACGCCCAGATGGGAAGAAATCAGGCGCCGCAGCAGGATTACAGCTCCCAGATTCCCCTGAACGGGGGCGGGTATGTTCCTCCGGCGGTTCCGGTCCGGAAACAGCCCTTTGTCTTCAAAAGCTGGATGCTGATCGCCCTGGGCGGGCTGCTGCTGATCCTGCTGGTCGCAGGGCTGTTCGTTCCTTCCCTGAAGGCGCTGCTGTGGGTTTTCCTGGTGCTGGCCGTGGGCTCGACAGCGTTCTTCTGGATCAAACCGCTGGTATCCGGTAACAGACGGCTTTGCTATACCATCATTTTCGGCGTGCTGGCCCTGGTGGCCCTGCTGAGCGTGACGGGGGTGCTTTCCCCGAAAACCGATTCCACCCGGACGGCGGGAACGCCCGGCGGCTCTTCCCAGAGCAGCTCCTCCGCTTCTTCCGGCAGCGGATCGGTGGTGGATGCGCAGACGGGGGACCGGATTGACGCGGTGGATCAGCCGACCGCCGCGCCGGCCACACCGACGCCCGCGCCCGCGGACGACAGCGCGACGACGGACCGGCTGGAGGCCTTCTTCCGCTACTGGAGCGCCAACCGGTACGATGAGATGCTGACGCTGTGCGCTCCCAGCTGGCAGAGCAGCGTGGACAATCCGAAGACGTCCCTGTTCGGCCTGATGGCAAACCGGACGCCGCTGGATTACACGGTGGAAAAGATTTCCGGAACGCAGGACGATACCTCCCGGACGGTCACCGTGACCTCCACCATGGACAGGAACAACGGCAAGGATCCGGTGAAATACCGCCTGAGCGTGCTGATGGTCAAGGAGAGCGACCAGTGGTTCGTGGATCCGCAGAGCCTGAAGACCTATGACGAGGCGGAAACGCCCGACCCGGCGCTGGCCCCGACCCCGACGCCTACGCTGGAGCCCGCGGCGGACGCGAATACGGTGCTGTACTACAACCCGGACGGAGGAACGAAATACCACCGGGATCAGAATTGCAAGAGCACCCACGCGAAGTATCTGCCGATGAAGGGACACTTCACCTACGGGGAGATCAACGACGCGAAATATGCCAACCTGTCCCCGTGCAACGTATGCGCGGCGCCCCTGCGGCCATGACGGCGCTGGAGGCGCTGGGGGAAAGGCTTCTTCCCCGGCCGGAAGGGAAATGCCTGCTGGGCCTGAGCGGAGGCGCGGACTCCGTGGGGCTGCTGCACCTGCTGCTTCCCCTGCGGGAGGAGGGCAGCATCTCCCTGGAAGCCATCCATGTGAACCACGGACTGCGGGGAGAGGCGTCCGACGGGGACGAGGCCTTCGTGCGGGAGCTGTGTGAAAGGCAGCGGATCAGGCTGCACACGGTTTCCCTGGACCTGCGGGGGAAAAAGGATGAAAACAGCGCCCGGACCGCCAGGTATGCAGCGTATCGGCAGGTCCTGGCGGCGGAAGGCATTCCGACGCTGATCCTGGCCCATCAGCGGGAGGATCAGGCGGAAACATTCCTGATGCGGCTGCTGCGCGGCGCCGGACCGGAAGGCCTTGGCGGCATGCGCGCGGCGGAGGAGAGAAACGGATACACCCTGCTGCGCCCCATGCTGGATATTTCGGGCCGGGAGCTGCGGGATGCCCTGCGGGAGGCGGGTATATCCTGGCGGGAGGACGGAAGCAACCGGGACGGCGCCTATCTTCGGAACCGGATCCGGATGGAGCTGATTCCCCTGATGGAGCAGACGGCGCCGGGAGCCGCCGGCCGGATTGCCAGGACCGCGGGCCTGATTGCCCTGGAGAACGACGCCATGGCCGCGGAGGCGGAAAGGGCGCTGGCAGCCTGCCGCGAAGGGGAAGAACTGAACGCGGAAAAGCTCTCGGCGCTGCCGCAGGCGGTCCGGACCCGGGCGCTGCGGCGCTGGTGGCGGATCCGGGGCCCGGTGCTGGAGGAGCGGGAGCTGAGCTATGAGCAGACCGGAAGGCTGGAAGGGCTGACTGCCTCGCCGAGGGGAACCATTATCAACCTGCCCGGCGGATGGCGGGCCCGGCGGGAAAAGGAAACCATCCGGCTGATGGATCCCGCCAGCAGAACGAAAAACAACCGTCCGAAGAGAAAAGGAGATCCACATGATTGACGCGAACGGAACCATTTATCAGGATCTGACCAAGATCCTGGTGACCCGGGAAGAAATTGCGGCCAAGGTTCGGGAGCTGGGGCAGAAAATTACCGAGGACTATCGGGGAAAGTCCCCCGTGATGGTCTGCATCCTGAAGGGCGGAGCTGTCTTCTTTACGGACCTGGTCCGGGAAATCGATCTGCCGGTGACGATGGAATTCATGGCGATTTCCAGCTATGGCAGCGCAACCAAGACCAGCGGCGTGGTGAAGGTGGTCAAGGACCTGGACAATGACATCCTGGGCAAGGATGTGATTATTGTAGAGGACATCGTAGACTCCGGCGTGACGCTGAACTATCTGAAGGGCATGCTGAACCACCGGGGCGCCGCGTCCATCCGGATCGTGACGCTGCTGGACAAGCCGGCGCGCCGGCGGGTCAAGGACCTGAAGGTGGACTACAGCTGCTTCAACATTCCGGACGAATTTGTCGTCGGATACGGGCTGGATTATGACCAGGTGTACCGGAACCTGCCGGATATCGGCGTTCTTTCACCGAAGGTATACGAGAAGGAATAACTGTACAGAACTAGGAGGACGAAGACCTTGAAAAAATCCAGGGGGATTGTCGGCTACGTGGCATTGCTGGGAACGCTCCTGCTCATTGCCATCCTGCTGAACGGCGGTCTGAATCAGACAGTATCCAAGCGGATTGAGTATCCTCAGCTGCTTGATATGATCGAAAAAGGGAAGGTGGCCCGGGTCGCGATCCGGAACAACTCGCTGGTGGGCCTGACGAAAAACACTCAGGTTTCCAGCCTGGCTTTCCCGGAATCGGACTATGATTTCGAAACCACCATCGGAAGCGACTTCTGGGATACGGTCCGGATCATGGAGGCCCAGAAGCGGGGCGTGGATCCCGGGCTGATTTCAATCCATGACCTGAGCTTTGACATCCAGTACCGGGCGCCGGTTACCATACCCTGGTGGTATGAATTCCTGCCCTACGTTATCATGCTGGTGCTGATGGCCGCTTTCTGGATGTTCATGCTGCGGGCCCAGGGCGGCGGATCCGGCCGGGGCGTCATGAACTTCTCCCGGAGCCGCGCCAAGATCGCGGAGCCCGGAAAGAACAGGGTCACCTTCGCGGATGTCGCCGGGGCGGAGGAAGAAAAGGAAGAGCTCCAGGAGATGGTGGACTTCCTGAAGAACCCCCGGGGCTATACGGAAATGGGCGCCC
>CAMNKK010000081.1 GCA_946542235.1 uncultured Clostridia bacterium
GCAGGGGCCGGGTGCCGTCCGGCCGGGTCAGGCCCTCCAGCGCCGCCTCCATCATGGGAATGGTGCCCGCGGCGTGCAGGTTGGTGATATCCACATCCAGATCCCGCAGCACGGACATGGCCTTCTTCACCGTGTTGGGAATATCATGCAGCTTCAGGTCCAGGAAGATCCGGTGCCCCCGCTCCCGGATTTCCCGGACGATGGCGGGGCCTTCGGCGTAGAACAGCTCCATGCCGATCTTCACAAAGGGCTTCCGGCCGGGAAACCGGTCCAGGAACGCCAGGGTCTGGGCCCTGGTCGCAAAATCGCAGGCAATGATGACGTCCTTTCCCATGTTCAGTGACCTCCCAGTTCTCTGATATTCCTGATTCCGTATCGGTCCATGGCCGCGGGCAGATCCTCGATGATCCGCCGGCAGGCCAGGGGATCCCGCAGGTTGGCGGCGCCCACCTCCACGGCGGTCGCGCCGGCCATCATCATCTCCAGCACATCCTCGGCGGAGGAGATGCCGCCCATGCCGATCACCGGGATCCGGACCGCCCGGCAGACCTGCCAGACCATCCGCAGCGCCACCGGGAACACGCAGGGCCCGCTGACGCCGCCCATCAGATTGGCCAGGACGGGCTTCCGGGTTTTCAGGTCGATGCGCATGCCCTGCAGGGTATTGATCAGGCTGATGCCGTCCGCCCCGGCCTCCTCGCAGGCCAGGGCCATCTCCGCGATGTCCGTCACGTTGGGGCTCAGCTTCAGGATCACCGGCTTGCGGGTCACCGCCTTCACCGCCCGGGTCACCGCCGCGGCCTGCTTCGGATCCGTGCCGAAGCTCATGCCCCCGCCGTGGACATTGGGGCAGGAGATGTTCACCTCCAGCCAGCCCACCTGGGGCTCCCGGTCCAGCAGGGCGCAGGTTTCCGCGTATTCCTCCAGGCTGAAGCCGCTGACGTTGGCCATGACCGGCTTGTGAAACACCTGCTTCAGCCGGGGCAGCTCCTCCCGGATCACCTGCCCGACCCCGGGATTCTGCAGCCCGACGGCGTTGATCATGCCCGCCGGGCATTCCGCGATCCGGGGCGTCGGATTGCCGAACCGGGGCTCCCGGGTGGTTCCCTTGAAGCTGAAGGTGCCCAGGATGTTGATATCATAGATTTCGGCAAACTCCAGGCCGAAGCCGAAGGTGCCGCTGGCGGGGATCACCGGATTGTCCAGCTCCGTGCCGCAGAGATTCACCCGCAGCCGGTCCGCGTCCGCCGGGCGCGGCGCTTCCTTCTCCCGCGTTACTCCTCCCACAGGATCTCCTCCTTCCGCAGCACCGGGCCGTCCTTGCAGATCCGCTTCGGGCCCGATTTTGTCCGGACGGTGCAGCCCATGCAGGCGCCGAAGCCGCAGCCCATCCGCTCCTCGAGGCTGAATTCCCCCTCCGAGACCGTCTTCGCCCAGACCGCCCGCAGCATGGGCTCCGGCCCGCAGGTATAAAAGTAGCTGCAGCTTTCCGGCATCGCGTCCGTCACGAAGCCCTTCCGCCCATAGCTGCCGTCCACGGTGGTGACCCGGGTATCGCAGCCCAGCGCCCGGAACTCCTCCTCCGCGAAGACATCCTCCCGGCTGCCGAAGCCCAGCACCGCGCAGACCGGCTTTCCGGCCCCCCGCAGCTCCTTCGCCAGCCAGTACAGCGGCGGCACGCCCACGCCCCCGCCCAGCAGCAGGGGGCTGTCCCCCGCCCGGCTCAGGTCGTAGCCGTTGCCCAGGCCCGTCAGCGCGTCCAGCGCTTCCCCTTCCGTCATCCGGGCCAGCTGCCGCGTGCCTTCGCCCACGGCCTTATAGATCAGGGTGATGCCGTCCTCCGCCCTGTCGAACACGGAGATGGGCCGCCGCAGGAAGCGCCCCTCCAGGCGCAGATTGACGAACTGCCCCGGGCGCTCCACCCCGCTCACGTCCCCCGTCAGCCGCATCCGGAACACGTCCCGGGCCAGGGGGATATTCTCTTCAATCCATAAAAGGCTCTGCTTCATGCCCGCCAGGTCTCCTTTCCGCCGCAGACCGTCCGCACGCACCTGCCGCGGACCTTCCATCCGGCGAAGGGCGTCGCCTTTCCCATGGACAGGAAGTCCGCCGGATCAATGGTATATTCCGCCTCCAGATCCCACTCGCAGGTGTCCTCCGGGATCTGCGGAAGGCCGAAGCGGCGCCGGGGCGCCTCCGTCAGCCTGCGCACCAGCTCCTCCAGGGAGAGGAGACCCGTCCGCACCAGCCCGGTATACAGCACCGGGAAGGCGGTCTCCAGCCCGACGATCCCGAAGGCGCTGCCCGCCAGGCCCCGGCTCTTCTCCTCCGCGCTGTGGGGGGCGTGATCCGTGGCGATCATGTCGATGGTGCCGTCCCGCAGGCCCTCGATCAGGGCTTCCCGGTCCTCCCGGGCCCGGATGGGCGGATTCATGCGGAACCGGCCGTCCTCCTGCAGGTCCTCCTCCGTCAGCAGCAGGTAATGGGGCGCCGTCTCACAGGTGACATCCGCCCCCTCCGCCTTCGCCCGGCGGATGATTTCCACGCTCTCCCGGCAGCTGATGTGGCAGACATGGTAGGCGCATCCGGTTTCCTTCGCCAGGCGCACATCCCGGGCGATGGGCCCCCATTCGCTCTCGGAGCAGATGCCCCGGTGCCCGTGGGAAGCCGCGTACCTTCCGTCATGGATGTAGCCGCCCCGGACCAGGCTTTCGTCCTCGCAGTGGGCGGTGACGATCTTCCCCAGCTTCCGGCAGGCCTCCATCAGGCTCCGCATCATGCTTTCGCTCTGGACGCCCTTCCCGTCGTCGGAAAAGGCGACGACCCGGTCCGCCATGCCGGCAAGATCCGCGGGCGCCTGGCCCTTTTCCCCGATCGTCAGGGCGCCGTAGGGATGCACCCGGCAGAAGCCGCCGGCCGCCCGGATCAGGGCTTCCTCCTCCGCCAGATGGGCCGGCGAATCCGGCACCGGATTCAGGTTCGGCATGGCGCATACATCCGTGTATCCGCCCCGGGCCGCCGCCCGGCTGCCGGAGGCAATGGTCTCCTTATAAGAAAAACCCGGCTCGCGAAAGTGCACATGCACATCGCAAAAGCCGGGAAACAGAACGTGTCCATCCGGGGTTCCGGTCAGCATCATACCCATGATTCGTCCTCCCGTCCTGTAATCTTGCCGATCTCTCCGGGTCGGCTTCAAGATCCCTGGCGCCAGCGCCCGGATCGGGTCCGGGAGAATATATATCATAACATTCGGTGTCTGTCAATGGAGCGCTCCAAAATGCGTTCCCCGCCGTTTATTCGCCCCAGGCGGAGGCGAAATAGATGATGTCCTTCAGCTCCCGGACCTTCCGATTGTTCGGGGCATTGATCTTCCGCCAGTTCTTTCCGTCCTTCCGGAACACCAGCGTCGAGGAGGAGCCGCCGTCCAGGTTGTAGGCCGTCCGCACCTCCGGCAGGGAGGCCAGCAGGTCGATCAGCTGGTTCACGGTCAGCCCGGCGGAGCCCGGATCCTCCGGGCCCTCGGTGGTGATCAGCAGATATTCCAGCGGACCGGTCTGGCAGATCACCATGCGCTGGGCGGCCTTCCCGGCGGCGATATCGCCGTCCGGGAAATCATAGTTGGGCTTCCCGTCGATGATCAGCGCCGGCCCGAAGGTGAAGATGTTCACCGCCGTATCCAGCACGGCTTCCACATCCTGGTCCGTCGCCTGCTGCAGGACCCGCAGGTCCCCCTGATTGTCAATCACCAGCACGTCGGATTTCCCGTCGCATTTCAGCCGCATCAGGTCTCCCTGCCGCATGACGGCGCCCTTCGTCCGCCGGGTAAAGGCGTCGCCGCCGGGATAATCCCCGTTGATGGCGGTGACCGCGTTGACCCGCCTGGCCAGGTCATGGCCGTTGGTGGTGTTCATGTTGCCCAGGGGGGAAGCCAGGAGCGTCCGCAGCTGGGAGGGGGAGGCGATTCTGACCCGGGCGTAGATATAGTCGGTATTGTAGATCCGTCCCCGGCCGATGTTCACCGTGATGGAGGGATCCGCGTATCCCGTCGGATCCGCGCCCTCCTCCGCGTAGAGATAGCATTCCTCCTTCGGGGGGATGGACTCCTTCAGGCTGTTCTGATCCACGGGGATTTCCACCAGGGATCCGTTCTCCGGGGCGGGCAGCTCCAGCGCCGGCACCAGCGGAGCCGCGGTTTCCTTCGGCGCCGCATCCTCTCCGGGCGCTCCCGCCGTCCACAGCAGCGCGAAAAGCAGCAGTCCTGTCCAAAGCTTCCTCTTCACCCGTCCCATCTCTCCTCTTCTTCCGTTTTCCCTGCCGGGGCTTCCCGCCCCGGCCCGCCGCGGTTCGCCCGCGGCCCGGTGCCTGTTCCGGGCTTATTCCGGCTTCACCAGCGTGGCAAAGACGATCATGTCCGCGATGTCCCGGGGCCGGCCCGCGTCCCTGCCGTTGATCTTCTCCCCGCAGAGAATGATCTGGGTGGAATTGCCCCCGTCCAGATTGTAGGCCTGCAGGATGCCGCCCCGGGCCTCCAGCATCTCCACGCACTCCGGCACCGAGAAGCCCGGCTGCTTCTGCTCCGGACCCTCCGTGACCAGAAACAGGTATTCCAGCGGGCCGGTCTGGCAGAAAATGATCCGCTGGGCCAGCGTCGGATAGCCGCAGGATACCTTTTCGGCATACTTGAATTCCTGCTTCACCCCGTCGATAATCAGCCCGGGGCCGAAGCAGAAGGCCTCCCGGATCTGATGCTTTTCCTCAAAGGCCGCGAAGGCGTCGGAAATCGGCTGTTTGCCCGTCTTCGGCGGAAAGGCCAGGATGGTCAGATCCCCGTTCTCGTCGATCAGCAGCTCATCCCGGGTATAGGCCGGCACGTCCCGCAGCTTTTCCCCCTGGCGGTAGACCACCCCGGTATTGTGGCCGGAAAAGAAATCCCCGTTCAGCGCCAGCACCGCGTTGGCATGCCGGGCGATGGCTTCCGGCTGCGCCAGCTTCTTGGAGCCCCGGGGGCCCGCCAGCGCGGTCCGCAGCTGGGACGGGTCCGTCAGGGAAACGGAGACCCAGTAGATCTTCGTCTCCTTCACCACGTCGGTCTCGATGGTCACCCGGAGGGATCCGTCGTCATAGCTGAGCCCGTCCTCCCCCAGGGCGCTCATCACCGGGGGATAGGGCGCCGCCCCCTCCGGCGGCAGGGCTTCGGCCGCCGCCGGCCTGCCGATGATCCCCGCGGCGGCGCACATCAGCGCCGCCAGCAGCGCAAACCCTTTCCGAGCCGTCCTTCTCATTTCATCCTTCATCCCTTCGATCCCGAAGCTTTTTCCCGCGGGAAAAGCATATCGCAAAGATGGTTCCCTGTCAATTTGCCTGCTTCTTCTCCAGCAGGGGCCGCAGGTATTCCCCGGTATAGGATCCCTCCGTCTTCGCCACCTGCTCCGGCGTTCCCTGGGCCACGATGGTTCCGCCGCCGTCCCCGCCTTCCGGCCCCAGGTCGATCAGCCAGTCCGCCACCTTGATGACATCCAGGTTGTGCTCGATCACCAGCACGGAGTTTCCGGCGTCCGTCAGCCGCTGCAGCACCGAGATCAGCCGGTCCACATCCGCCATGTGCAGCCCGGTGGTGGGCTCATCCAGCAGGTAGATCGTGCGCCCGGTGGCCTTCCGGCTCAGCTCCGTGGCCAGCTTGACCCGCTGGGCCTCGCCGCCGGAGAGGGTCGTGGAGCTCTGGCCCAGCTTCATGTAGCCCAGGCCCACGTCGTACAGGGTTTCCAGCTTGCGCCGGATCTGGGGATGGTTTTCGAAGAAGGAAAGCCCTTCCTCCACCGTCATCTCCAGCACGTCATAGATGCTCCTGCCCTGCCAGGTGACCTCCAGGGTCTCCCGGTTGTACCGCCGGCCCTGGCAGACCTCGCAGGGGACATACAGGTCCGGCAGGAAGTGCATCTCGATCTTCTGGAGGCCGTCTCCCTGGCAGGCCTCGCAGCGGCCGCCCTTCACGTTGAAGGAAAAGCGGTTTTCCTTATAGCCCCGGGCCTTGGCCTCCGGGGCGAGGGCAAAGAGCTTCCGGATCAGGTCGAACATGCCCGTATAGGTGGCCGGATTGCTGCGGGGGGTGCGGCCGATGGGGCTCTGGTCGATCATGATGATCTTGTCCAGCTTCTCCAGCCCCTCGATCCGGTCAAAGCGCCCCGCCCGGGTCTTCGCCCGGTTCAGCTTCTTCGCCAGGTGCTGATAGATGATCTCATTGACCAGGGAGCTCTTGCCGCTTCCGCTGACCCCCGTGACGCAGCACAGCACCCCCAGGGGCACCCTGACGTCGATCTGCTTCAGGTTGTTCTCCGCCGCGCCGTAGACCTTCAGCCAGCCGGTGGGCTTCCGCCGCTTCGCCGGCACGGGGATGCGCTTCGCCCCGCTGAGATACTGCCCCGTCAGGCTCTCCGGGCAGGCCTTGATATCCTCCACGGAGCCCTCCGCCACGATCCAGCCCCCGTGGAGCCCGGCCCCCGGGCCCACGTCCACGATGTGGTCCGCGGCATACATGGTCTCCTCGTCATGCTCCACCACCAGCACCGTGTTGCCCAGATCCCGCATCTTTTTCAGCGTGGCGATCAGCTTCGCGTTGTCCCGCTGGTGCAGGCCGATGCTGGGCTCATCCAGCACGTACAGCACCCCCATCAGGGCGGAGCCGATCTGGGTGGCCAGCCGGATCCGCTGCGCCTCCCCGCCGGACAGGGAACCCGCCGCCCGGGCCAGGGTCAGATAGCCCAGCCCCACGTCCGTCAGGAACCCCAGGCGGGCGTCAATCTCCTTCAGAATCCGGGAGGCGATCACCGCCCGGCTGCCCTCCAGCTGCAGATCCCGGAAGAACCGGCGGCATTCGGTGATGCTCAGGGCGCTGACCTCCGGCAGGCTCTTTCCGCCCACGGTCACCGCCCGGGCCTCCGGCTTCAGCCGCATGCCCCGGCAGGCGGGGCAGATTTCCTCCGCCATGTATTCCTCGTAGGCTTCCCGCATGCCCTCGCTGCTGGTTTCCCGGTAGCGGCGCTCCATGGTGGGAATCACGCCCTCGAAGGCGGTGGAGTAGCTCATGGGGCCCCGGGCTCCCTGATACTCAATGGTGACCTGGTCTTCCCCCGTCCCGTACAGGATGGCGTGCCGGCCCTCCTCGCTGATCTGGCTGACGGGCGTATCCATGGTGAAGCCGTACTTCCTGCCCATGGCGGTCAGGTACTGATAGGCCATGCCGTTGCTGGACTCGTTGAAGCCCATGGCATTCAGGGCGCCCTCCCGCAGGGTCAGGTGCTCATCCGGGAAAACCGCTTCCTCGCTGATCACCATGTGGGTGCCCAGCCCGTCGCACACCGGGCAGGCGCCGAAGGGGCTGTTGAAGGAGAACATCCGGGGCGTCAGCTCCTCGATGGAGATGCCGCACTCCGGGCAGGCATAGTTCATGGAGAACAGGTCCTCCCCGGGATTGTCCTCGTTCAGCCGGTTCATGATCACCAGGCCCGCGCTCTGGGATGCCGCGGTTTCGATATCGTCGCTGAGGCGCTGCCGGAATTCCTTGCTGTCCCGGACGATCAGCCGGTCCACCACCACCTCGATGGTGTGCTTCTGCTTCTTGTTCAGGGCCGGGGCATCCTCCAGCTCATACAGGGTGCCGTCGATGCGGACCCGGACATAGCCGCTCTTTCCCGCCTTCTCCAGGATGTCCCGATGCTCGCCCTTCCGGGCCCGGACCACCGGAGAAAGCACCTGCAGCCGGGTTCCCTCCGGATACTTCATCACCGCGTCCACCATCTCGTCCACGGTCTGCTTCCGGATCTCCCGGCCGCAGTTGGGGCAGTGGGGGATGCCCGCCCGGGCCCACAGGAGCCGCAGGTAGTCATGAATCTCCGTCACCGTGCCCACCGTGGACCGGGGGTTCCGGCCGGTGGTTTTCTGGTCGATGGAAATGGCGGGGCTCAGCCCGTCGATGGAATCCAGATCCGGCTTGTCCATCTGGCCCAGGAACTGCCGGGCATAGCTGGACAGGCTCTCCACATAGCGGCGCTGGCCTTCGGCATAAATGGTGTCGAAGGCCAGGCTGCTCTTCCCGCTGCCGGACAGCCCGGTGATCACCGTCAGCTTGTCCCGCGGGATATCCACATTGATGTTTTTCAGGTTGTGTTCACGCGCCCC
>CAMNKK010000082.1 GCA_946542235.1 uncultured Clostridia bacterium
CCGCCGGTTCTCTCTGACGGTTTACTCCGGGATTTTCCGGATTCAATGCGCCGCGGCGGCGGATGCGCGGCAGGAAAAATTTGTGCGGATCAGGAGATCGTGCTATACTTTCCGCGTGCCGGCCGCGGCAAGGCCGGCCTCCGGAGAAAGGAAACGAAATGATTATTTTATCGCTGCAGGGAGTAAAAAAGAGCTTTGGCACCCACGAGGTGCTCAGGGACGCGTCCCTGACCCTGCAGAACGGGGAAAAGATGGGGCTGGTCGGCGTCAACGGCAGCGGCAAGAGCACCCTGATGAAGATTATCACCGGGCAGGAAACCGCGGACGAGGGGACCGTCAGCATCCAGAAAGGGCTGCGGATCGGCTACCTGGCCCAGCAGGGCGAGCTCAGCGGCAGCGAAACCGTGCTGCGGGCGCTGGAGAGCGTATTCGATCCCGTCGTTGCTCTGGAGGCGGAAATGCGGGAAACGGAAGCCCGGATGGCGGAAGCCGCGGGGGACGAGGAGCTGCTTCGCCGGCTGGGCGGAAGGTATGACAGCCTGACCCGGGCCTTTGAGGAAGGAAACGGATACGGATGGCGGAGCCAGGTGCAGGGGGTGCTGGCCGGGCTGAACCTGCGGGAATATCAGGATCAGAAGACCTCCATCCTTTCCGGCGGCGAGCGTACCCGTCTCTGCCTCGGCCGGATGCTGCTGACCAATCCGGATCTGCTGCTGCTGGACGAGCCTACCAACCATCTGGATCTGAAGAGCATCGCCTGGCTGGAGGAGTATCTGCAGGGATATCCGGGCGCCGTGCTGGTCATCAGCCATGACCGTTATTTCATGGATCATGTCTGCGGAAGAATGGCGGAGCTGCTGATGGGAACCATCGAAACCTACAGCGGCAACTATACGGAATATCTGGAAAAGCGGACCGCGGTATATGAAGTCCGGATGAAGGCCTGGCAGATGCAGCAGAAGGAAATCGCCCGGGAGGAGGCCATCATTGCCACCTACCGGCGGTTCAACCGGGAAAAAAGCATCCGGGCCGCGGAAAGCCGGGAAAAGCGGCTCGAAAAAATCGAGCGGCTGGAAAAGCCCCAGGAGGAAGGGGCCATCCATTTTCATTTTGAAACCCGCCGCCGCACCGGGGAGGATGTGCTGATCGCGGAAGGGCTGAAAAAGGGCTATTCCGGCCGGATCCTGTTTGAGGATCTGAAGCTGCACGTCCGCGCCGGAGACCGGATTGCCCTGATCGGAGACAACGGAACCGGAAAGTCCACCCTGTTCAAATGCCTGATCGCCCAGGAAAAGCCGGATGCCGGCATGATCCGCTGGGGAGCCGGCGTCGATATCGGGTATTATGACCAGCACCAGGCCGGGCTGGACGAGCATAAAACCATTCTGGATGAGGTCTGGGACAAGTTCCGCCGGCTGGAGCAGTATGAGGTCCGGGGCGCCCTGGGCCAGTTCCTGTTCACCGGGGACGAGGTCTTCAGCCCCATCTCCACCCTCAGCGGCGGGGAGAAAGGCCGGGTTGCGCTGACGGAGCTGATGCTTCGCAGGGATAACGTGCTGCTGCTGGACGAACCGACCAACCATCTGGATATGGACAGCCGGGAGGTGCTGGAAGAGGCGCTGGAGGGCTTCGAGGGCACGATTATCGCCATCAGCCACGACCGGTATTTTATCAACCGGTTTGCCCGGAAGGTCTGCGTGCTGGAGGACGGGCGGCTGAAGGAATACCTGGGCAATTATGACGACTATTTCGCCAAGATCAGCCGGGACCAGGCGCCGGACGGAGATCTGCCCCTGATGACCCGGACCGCCGCGGACAAGGAAAAGAAAAAGAGCCGGGAAGAGCAGCGCAGGGAAAAGGAGCGGAAGGAGCGGCTGAAGGCGCTGGAAAAGGAAATCGCCGATGCCGAAAAGGAGGCGGAGGAAATGGAAGCCCGCCTGGCCGATCCGGAAACCTACAGGGATCCGGAGGAAGGCGCCCGGCTGACCCGGGAATACCATCAGAAAAAGGAAGAGATCGACCGGCTGTATGAAGCCTGGGCCGATCTGGAAGGCTGAAAAAAGCGGCAGGGCTGCCCGGAAGGGCAGCCCTGCATCGTTTCTCTCAGAAAGAGGATCCTTTTTCCCGAATGGTGTAGACCTCGCCGGTCCGGTCCCGCAGCGCGACGTTCAGCCGCACATCCCGGCCGGGCCGGATTCCCTCCCGCGCCAGCGCGTCGGCGGAGACCTGCCTGGCCAGATCGGGCGTATTGTTCTCCCCGCTCAGATGCCCCAGCAGCACCGTTCCCGTTCCCGCGGCGATAAGCCGCAGCAGCGCTCCGGCGCAGCTCTCGTTGCTCAGGTGGCCGTGGTCTCCCAGGATCCGCGCCTTCAGCTGGGCGCTGTAATGGGGGTTCGCCTTCAGCATGTCCGGATCGTGATTGCTCTCCAGCAGGATCAGGTCGCTGCCCGCAATCTGGTCGTAGACGAACCGGGAAAAGTGGCCCAGGTCCGTGGCGGTGGCAATGCTCAGCTTCCCGCCGTACAGCCGGAACCCCACCGGATCCGCTGCGTCATGGGGAATCGCGAAGGGCACCACGCCGATTTCTCCCAGATAGAAGTCCCTTCCGGCCTGGATTTCCCGCCGGAAGCCCGGCTCAATCCTGCCGATTTTCCCTTCCATGGCGGCCCAGGTCCCCGGCGTCGCGTACAGGGGCAGATGGTATTTCCGGGAAATGATTCCCGCGCCGTGGATGTGATCGCTGTGTTCATGGGTTATCAGCACGCCGCCGAGGGTTTCCGGCGCCACGCCGATGGATCGCAGCGCTTCCTCTATCTGCCTTCCCGGCTTTCCGGCGTCGATGAGCAGCCTGGTGTTGCCGTACTGGCAGAAAAGGGCGTTTCCGCTGGAGCCCGAAAACAGCGGGCAAAAGTACATTTCCATTCTTCCACTCTCTCTGAACGGCCTGCCCCCGCGCACGGCCGCTCCGCCGCGCGGAGAGCCGGCCCGGCATTGCCGGCGCGCTTCGGCGCTCCGGGCCCGGCCTTTCAAGTCTTTCACAGATCCAGGTGCTTGGCGACCCTTTCCTCCGGCGGGGGCGGAGTCATGTAGTCCGGCCCGAACAGCACCGTCAGCACTTCGTCATATTTCTTCGGAATCAGGCATTCCACGCCCTCAAAGGGCACCCTGATCTTTTCCGCAAACTGCTCCGGGTGCCAGACATGCGTCATCAGCTCAAAGGCGCCGTTGCTCATATGCAGGTCATTTCCGCTCTTCACCCGGGTCGAGACCTTTTCATAGCGCTTCGCCTTCCACCGATAGCTGAAGGGCAGGCCCATCAGATGGGTTGCCCGCAGCAGAATCCGGTTTTTCAGTCCAAACCGCGAATAGTCCACGTTCTTTTTCATCATGCCCTGGAGCAGGTGCAGATGCAGCAGGTGCAGCTTCCGCGAAAAGCCTTCCGGCGGCAGCGGATCCAGGATGAACAGGTCCGTAAAGGCGGCCGCCTTTTCCGGATCCCGGTTCATGACGCGGGGGGTCCAGGTATCCAGATAGGTCAGCTCAAACCGGCGGTCGCATTCCTCCGGATAGACTTTCCGCAGCTTTGTAAACTCCTCCCTGGTCAGCAGCAGATCCACGTCGTCGTCCCAGGGGATAAACCCCTTGTGACGCACCGCTCCCAGCAGCGTACCGCACATCAGGTTATATTCAATCCCATGCCTGTCACAGACGGCGGTGATGTCCCGCAGCTGTTCCAGCAGCTCCTCATGGATTTCCTCCAGCGTCAGTTCCCTTTTCATCTGCATAACCCTTCACTGTTTTTTCCGCCAGGGCCGCAACGGCCTCCGCATCCATTCCGTATATTTTCCGGAGGTAGGCCTGATCTCCCACCACGGTGGTAAAGGTGTCCTTCAGCCCCACCCTGTGTACCCGGCAGCCCGCGCCGGTCTCCGCGATGACCTCGCTGACGGCGCTTCCGAATCCGCCCGTGATATTGTGTTCCTCCACGGTGATCAGATCCCGGTACCGTCCTGTCAGCTCCAGAATCATGTCCCGGTCAATAGGCTTCAGGCAGGGGAAGCTGACCACCTCCGCCTGAATTCCGCGCTCCGCCAGCAGTTCTGCGGCCCGCTTCAGCTCGATCAGGATGCCCCCCGCGGACAGGAGCGCAATGTCCTTTCCTTCCCGCAGCCGGACAGCCTTCGGAAAGGACCAGCCGGAAACGGGGCTTTCATGCGCCCGGGGTTCGTTGCCCCGCCCCAGCCGCAGATAGCAGGTGCCCTTCACGGCGAACATGGCCGGTACCACCGCTTCTGTCTCCTCCGGATCCCCGGGGGTGAAGCAGGTGATGTCCGGGATGGCCCGCATGACCGCCATATCCTCCGTCGCGTGATGGCTCATGCCCAGGCTTCCGTAGACAAAGCCGCCGCCGACGCACACGATCTTCACATCCAGCCCGTGATAGGCGCAGTCGTTCCGAATCTGCTCCAGCGGCCGGAGCGTCGGAAAGTTCCCGATGGAATAGACCACCACCTTCCGGCCTGTCATCGCCAGCCCCGCCGCAAGCCCCACCATGCTCTGCTCCGCGATGCCCGCGTTGATCAGCCGGTCCGGATATCTTTCCCGGACCGGGCGCAGCACGCCGAAGCCCAGATCCCCCGTGATCAGCACCACCCGGGGATCCGTTTCCATCTCCCGCAGCAGCGCCCGGACAAACGCATCTCTCATGGCCTTTGCGCCTCCAGTTCCTTCAGTGCCGCTTCGTATTCCTCGCCCTGGGGCGTCCGGTAATGCCAGAGGATATTGTTCTCCATGAAGCTGACCCCTTTTCCCTTGACCGTATGAGCCAGAATCACCGAGGGCCTTCCGCTGCCGGCGCCGTCCCAGGCCCACTGAAACGCTTTCCGCAGCGCTTCCGTATCATGCCCGTCACAGCTCAGGGCGTTCCAGCCGAAATCCCGCCACTTCGCCTCAAAGGGCTCCAGCCGCAGGGTGTTCTCCACAAAGTCCAGGCTCTGCATGTGGTTATAGTCCACCACGGCGATCAGCCGATCCAGCCCGAACTGGGCCGCCTGCAGCGCGCTCTCCCAGACCTCGCCCTCGTCGCATTCCCCGTCTCCCAGCACCACGCAGGTCCGCCAGGTTTGTCCGTCCATCCGGCCGCCCAGAGCCATCCCGGCCCCGATGGCCAGCCCGTGCCCCAGCGCCCCGGTGGAAACCTCCACGCCGGGAACGCCCTTGTGGCTCACATGCCCGCTCAGCCGGGACCCGTTCGCGTAATGCTCCTTCAGCTCCTCCACGGGGAAAAAACCGCTTTCCGCCAGCGCGGAATACACCGCGCTGCCCGCGTGCCCCTTGCTCAGGATCATCCGATCCCGCTCCGGCCACCGCGGATTGGCCGGATCCACCTTCAGCACGCAGCTGTACAGCACGGCAATAATCTCCGCCGCGCTGAACACGCTGCCGATATGGCTTCCCCGGCTCAGGTGGGTCATTTCCAGCCCGTTCCGCCGGATCAGCCAGGCCAGCACCTTCGGGTCCTTTACATCCGGGGCTTTCCCTCCGAAGGCGCTGTGCACCTTCGCTTCATAGCTATCCACGGTGTTCTCCTTTCTCTCCGGTCCGCTGCGCTCCCCGTTCTTCCGCTTTCCGGTCCGCTTTTCTCCGGCCCGGCGCGGGTTCTCAGGATCTTTCCTTCGCGGCCTTTTCCGCCTTTCGGAACACCCCGGCGATCGTCTCCCAGAAGAGCTTCCAGTCCAGGGGGAAGCTCTGGTTTTTCGCATACTCCACCCGCAGCCGGTTCTTTCTCGGCAGGACCAGCCGTTCAAAGTTTCCGACCGGATCCTCCTCCCCTACGATCTCATCCTGGGCGATATATTCAATGCTGCTGCGATCCGTCACCCCGGGTCTCACCCACATGATGCACTGCTGTTCCTCCGTATACCGGTTTGTATACAGCAGCAGCTCCGGCCGGGGGCCTACAAAGCTCATGTCCCCCTTCAGGATGTTGAACAGCTGAGGGAGCTCGTCCATCTTCAGTTTCCGCATAATCCGGCCGGCCCGGGTCACCCGGCTGTCATTCTTGGCGGTGGTGCCTCCGGTCTGATCCGCCCCGACAATCATGCTCCGGAATTTATATATGTAGAAAGGCTGGTTATGATACCCTCCCCGGATTGCCTTATAGATGATCGGCCCGGGAGAATCCAGCTTCACCCAGACCGCCAGGGGAATCATCAGGATCACCCCCGGAATCAGCAGCACCAGCGCCAGCAGAAAATCCAGCACACGTTTCACGACCCGGCTGTAAAAAGGGTGGCTCAGAGGTCCGTCCAGATAGGGCAGCTGGGGCAATTCCTTTCTGTTCATGCTCTCTCTTTCCGCGAAAACCCGTTCCGCATTCTTCCCGTTCTATCCTCTCCCGGGCTGTTTCCGGCCCCGGTCAGATCTTCTCCAGCATCTCGCTCAGCCGGTTCAGCTCGTCCAGGCTGCCGTACTGCAGCACGATCTTCCCTTTCTTCGGCGTGCCTGTCAGCGTTGCCCGCATTCCGGTCTTTTCCAGCAGGCGCTCCTGCAGCTCCCGAAGCTCCGGCTCCAGGGTTCTTTCCGTCGGCCGGCGCTTCTTTTCCGGCGACCTCAGCTTCGCGGCCAGAGCCTCCATCTGGCGGACGTTAAGCCCTTCCTCCGCAGCCTGCCGTCCCAGGCGAAGCTGATCCTCCCGGCTGGTGATCCCGGCCAGTACCCGGGCATGCCCGGCGGTCAGCTGTCCCTCCCGCACCATGTCGGTAATCTCCTCCGGCAGGTTCAGCAGGCGCAGCAGATTGGCCACCGCCGGCCGGCTTTTGCCCAGGCGGGCGGCCGCCTTATCCTGCGTGTATCCGCACTGCGTCATCAGCGCCCGGATTCCCCTGGCCGCGTCGATGGGATTCAGGTCCTCCCGCTGCAGGTTTTCAATCAGGGCAATTTCCATCTGGTGGACGATGTCCAGATCCCGCACAATGCAGGGAATCTTTTCCAGTCCGGCCAGGCGTCCCGCCCGGTATCTCCGTTCCCCCGCCACGATCCGGTACCGTCCGTTTGGGGTGGCTACCACGATCAGCGGCTGCAGCACCCCCTGGTCCCGGATGCTCTCTGAAAGCAGCGCAATGCTTTCCTCATCAAAGGTTTTTCGGGGCTGGTCCGGGTTGACGTCCAGTTCACCCACAGGAATTTCCTGAATCCCGGTGCTGTCCCATTCCTCCGTCTCGGCGAAAAGGGAATCCAGCCCCCGGCCCAGGCCGTGCGCTTTCTTAGCCATTGAACGTCTTCCTCCTTAATCCCTGCCCTGCTTCCGGTTCCGGGCAATCACTTCTTTGGCCAGGGCTTCATAGGCCCTGGCTCCGCTGCTCTTCGGGTCGTACAGGTGAATGGGTTCCCCGTGGCTGGGGGCCTCCCCCAGCCGCACGTTCCGGGGGATGGTCGTGGCAAATACTTCCTTCCTGAAATGCTTCTTGACCTGTTCCACCACCTGAAGCCCCAGATTGGTGCGGCCGTCCAGCATCGTCAGCAGCACGCCCTCGATTTCCAGGTGGGGGTTCATGGTCTTCTTGACCCGTCCGATGGTGTTCATCAGGCTGGTCACCCCCTCCAGGGCATAATACTCGCACTGGATCGGAATCAGGACCGAATCCGCCGCGGCCAGCGCGTTCAGCGTCAGAAGGCTCAGGCTCGGAGGACAGTCAATCAGGATGAATTCAAACTCTTCCCGGATGGGGCCCAGCACCGTCTTCAGGTAATACTCCCGGCGTTCCTCCCCCACCAGCTCCACCTCGGCGCCGGCCAGCCGGATGTCCGATCCCGCCAGCTTCAGCTTCTTGACGCCGGTCTTCTGGATGCAGTCCTGAATCTTCGCCCGGCCCATCAGGGCGTCGTAGACGGAATTGTTCTCCTTCACCCGGCAGCCCAGGCCGCTGGTGGTGTTTCCCTGGGGATCCAGGTCCACCATCAGGGTTTTCTTTCCTTTTTCCGCCAGCCAGGCGGACAAATTCACGGCGGTCGTCGTTTTCCCGACGCCGCCCTTCTGATTCGTAATCGCGATAATCTTGGCCATGGAAGCGTTTCTTCCCCTTCCTGCCGATTTCCTCAGAAATCAGCATCCTATATCATACATCATTGTACGGGGTTTTTCAAGAATCGTTCCCGGCCCTGCC
>CAMNKK010000083.1 GCA_946542235.1 uncultured Clostridia bacterium
CGGATATCCCCGGAGTAAGCGCAGGCCGGACAGCATGCTCAGAACAGCGCTTCCACGAATTCTTTGGCGTTGAAGGGCTGCAGGTCGTCGATGCCCTCGCCGACGCCGATGTACCACACCGGCACCTCCAGCTCCTGCCGGATCGCCAGCGCGATGCCGCCCTTGGCGGTTCCGTCCAGCTTGGTCAGGATGATCCCGCCGATCTCCGCCACCTCCTTGAAGGCCCGGGCCTGCTGCAGCCCGTTCTGCCCCGTGGTGGCGTCCAGCACCAGGATGCAGCGGGTATCCGCCTCCGGATATTCCCGGTCGATGACCCGGCGCATCTTGTTCAGCTCGTCCATCAGGTTCTTCTTGTTGTGCAGCCTTCCGGCGGTATCCACAATCAGCAGATCCACGCCCTGGGCCTTCGCGCTCTGGATCGCGTCAAAGACCACCGCCGCGGGATCGGCGCCCTCCTCGTGCTTCACGATCGGCACCCTGGCCCGCTCCGCCCACACGGTCAGCTGTTCCGCCGCCGCGGCCCGGAAGGTATCCCCGGCGCAGAGCATCACCCGGCGCCCGATCGACTGGAACCGCAGCGCCAGCTTGCCGATGGTCGTCGTCTTGCCGACGCCGTTCACGCCCACCATGAGCATCACCATGGGCCATTTCAGCGGAGGCCGGGGCACATCCATCTGCTCCACCATGATGGCCTTCAGCAGCTCCCGGGCCGTCGCCGCGTCCTTCACCTTCTGCCGCGCCACCCGGTTCCGCAGCTCGTCGATGATGACCGTGGCGGCCCGGACCCCGCAGTCCGCCATCACCAGGATATCCTCCAGCTCCTCGTAGAAATCCTCATCCACCTTCCGGTTGTCCCGGACCATCTCATCAACCTTTTCGGTCATGTTGCCGCGGGTTTTGCTCAGTCCCTCCCGCAGCCGCGCAAAAAGGCCCTTCTTTTTCTTCTCTTCGCTCAAGTCGTTCATCTCCCCTGCAGATTGGCGCATCAAGCCGCGGAAATCATACCACAAAAAGCCTGCGCTTTCAATAAGATATTCGCCCCGAAGCTTGACAGGGCGGGGGGCGGGCAGTAGAATAGATAGGTATGACATGAAGGGGAGGATTGTCTTCGTGCTTGAATGTATTGTCACCAAGTTTGGCGGCAGCAGTTTGGCCAATGATGAGCAGTTCCGCAAGGTCCGCAGCATTCTGGAGCTGGAGCCCACGCGGCGGTATCTGGTTCCCAGCGCTCCCGGCAAGCGCTTTCCCTCGGACGAGAAGGTGACGGATCTTCTCTATGCCTGCCATGATCTCGCTTCGGCCGGCAATTCCATCGAGCCCCAGTTTGTCAAGATCCGGGAGCGGTTTCTTTCCATCGCCCAGCTGCTGCATCTGAAGGTGGATGCGGAGTCGGCGCTGGACGAGGTGTCCCGCGGCATCTCCGGAGGCCGGAGCCGGGACTGGTGCGCCAGCCGGGGGGAATACCTCTGCGGCCTGCTGATGGCGGACTATCTGGGCTGGAAGTTTGTGGATCCCGCGCAGGGCATCCGCTTCCGGGACGACGGAACGCTGGACGATGAAAAGACCCAGGAGCTGCTTTCCGCCCTGCTGGCGGACGGGCAGCCCGCCGTGGTGCCCGGCTTTTACGGCGCCCGCGCCGACGGCGAGGTGGTCACCTTCTCCCGGGGCGGCAGCGATATCACCGGGGCCCTGGTCGCCCGGGCGGTGAACGCGGATATCTATGAAAACTGGACGGACGTTTCCGGCTTCCTGATGGCGGATCCCCGGATCATCGAGGGCCCGGCCGAGATCACCTCCATCACCTACAAGGAGCTGCGGGAGCTGAGCCATATGGGCGCCTCCGTGCTGCACGAGGACGCCATGTTCCCGGTCCATCGGGCCGGCATCCCCACGAATATCCGGAATACCAACAAGCCCTATCATCCCGGAACCCTGATCAGCAAGAACGCGCCCAACGAGGTTTCCGTGCCCACCATCACCGGCATTGCCGGCCACAAGGGGTACAGCGTCATCTATGTGGAAAAGAGCATGATGAACAGCGAGGTCGGTTTCGGGCGGAAGGTGCTCTCCGTGCTGGAGGAATACGGCGTCTCCTTCGAGCATATGCCCACCGGCATTGATTCCATGTGCGTCGTGGTCAACAGCTCTTCCCTCGCCCCCCACCGGGAGGAAATCCTTGCCCGGCTGGAAAAGCTGGTGGAAGGCAGCGGCTCCGTTTCTGTCAATGACAATATGGCCATCATCGCCACGGTGGGCCGGGGCATGGTGCACAACTGCGGAACCGCCGCCCGGCTGTTCTCCGCCATGAGCCGGGCCCGGATCAATGTCCGCATGATCGATCAGGGCTCCAGCGAGCTGAGCATCATCGTCGGCGTCAATGACAGCGATTTCGAAGCAACCATTCGCGCGATCTACCGCGAGTTCGTTGCCTGAAAACGGGAGGACTTTCATGAAGGTACTGGTGACCGGAGTCAACGGCCAGCTGGGCTGGGAGGTTGTGCAGCTGCTGAACCGGCGGAATATTCCCTGCCGCGGCGTGGATGTGGAGGACTTTAATCTGACGGATGCCAAAGCGGTCAAAGCCTGCGTGCAGGAATACAATCCCGACGTCATTGTGCACTGCGCCGCCTATACCGCCGTGGACAAGGCGGAGAGCGAGCCCGAGGTCTGCACCGCGGTGAACGGGGACGGAACCCTGAATATCGTCCGCAGCGCCCTCAGCGTCGGCGCCAAGCTGGTCTTCATCTCCACGGACTACGTTTTTTCCGGCAAGGGGGAAACGCCCTGGAAGGAAGACGATCCCTATGACCCGCAGAATGTCTACGGGCTGAGCAAGGTGCAGGGAGAGCTCGCCGTCCGCAGCCTCATGAAGCGCTATTTCCTCATCCGCACCTCCTGGGTCTACGGCATTCACGGCCGCAATTTTGTCCGCACCATGCTGCGGCTGGGCGCGGAGCGGAAGGAAATCCGGGTGGTGGATGACCAGGTCGGTTCCCCGACCTATACGGCCGATCTGGCCCGCGTCATCTGCGACCTGATCCCGACGGAAAAATACGGCATCTATCATGTGTGCAACGAGGGCTATATGTCCTGGGCGCATTTTGCCCAGCTGATTCTGGCCGGCAGCGGCCTGAGCGCCCGGGTGATCCCGGTCCCCAGCAGCGAGTATCCGACCCCCGCCCGGCGCCCCCTGAATTCCCGGATGAGCACGGAGAAGCTCCGGCAGGCCGGCATCGCGCCGATGCCGACGGTGGAAAACGCCCTGGGGCGCTACCTGCAGGAGATCGCCCTGGAGAATCTGGAACAGCATTCCTGAGGAGCCGAAAGGCTCCTTTTTCCGTCAAAGGAGATTCGTTTGAAAAGATATGTCTGGATCGCCCTGGCCGTCTTCCTGGCGGACCGGGGCACAAAGCTCCTGTGGGATCGGATCCCCCCGCAGGGCATGACCCTGATCCCCGGCGTCCTCGGGCTCTATCCCGCCCGGAACACCGGCATGGCCTTTTCCCTCTTCAGCGGCCGGCCCTGGCTGCTGGGGCTGCTGAGCCTGGTCCTGATCGCCGGCGCCTTCCTTTTTCTCCGGGGCAAAAGCCTGACCCCCCTGTGCCGGGTCGGGCTCATGATGATGCTGGGCGGGGCCCTGGGCAACATGCTGGACCGGTTCCTGACCGGCTTCGTTCCGGATCTGATCGAGTTTCTCTTTGTGCGCTTCGCCGTTTTCAATCTCGCCGACGCCTGCCTGGTGGTCGGCTGCGGACTGGTGATCATTGATCTGTTCAGAAAGTAACGGTTCAGTCTCAGTCTGCGAAGGGATGTTCCCCGCAGGGTGCCTTGGAGAACGCCGGTACTTGGGCTGTGGCGAGCGCGGACGCGCGAAGACAGAGCCTTTGTACCGCTGCGTTCGGAACGGAGCCGAGAGGCGTCATCCCGAGGGGAACTCCCGCACGTGCAAGACTGAAGGAAAGGGGGCAATATTCATGGCGGAAACGGTTTACCGGGTTTCCGGCGACGGGCGGCGGGCCGACATCCTGCTGAGCGAGGCCTCCGGGCTGAGCCGGAGCCGGGTCGCCTCCCTGATGGCCGAGGGCTGCTGCCTGCTGGCCGGAAAGCCCTGCCAGAAGGCCGGAATCAGGCCCGCCCCGGGCCAGGAGCTGCTGCTCACCGTGCCCGAGCCCCGGCCCGCCGCGCCCCAGCCGGAGGACCTGCCCCTGGAAATCCTGTATCAGGACGCGGATCTGGCGGTCGTCGTCAAGCCCCGGGGCATGGTGACGCATCCCGCGGCGGGGCATGCCGAAGGCACCCTGGTCAACGCCCTGATGTTTCATCTGGATTCCCTGGGCGGCATCGGCGGCGAGCTGCGCCCGGGCATTGTCCACCGGCTGGACCGGGACACCTCGGGGCTGATGATCGTGGCCAAGAATGACGAAAGCCAGCTGGCCCTCAGCCGGATGCTGGCAAACCGGGAGATGGAAAAGCATTACCGCGCCCTGGTGGAAGGGCGGATGAAGGAGCCCTCCGGCCGCATCGAGCTGCCCATCGGCCGCAGCAAAAAGGACCGCAAGAAGATGGCCGTGGATCCCGAGGGCCGGGAGGCCGTCACCGAGTGGACGGCGCTCGCCGAAGGCAAAAACTGCACCCTGCTGGACGTCCACATCCTGACGGGCCGGACCCACCAGATCCGGGTCCACATGAAGGCGATTCAGCATCCGGTCTGCGGGGACCCGATCTACGGGCTGGAAAAGGGGCTCCCGGTTCCCTGCCTCATGCTGCACGCCTGGTCCCTGCGCTTTCCGCATCCCCGGACCGGCGCGGAGCTGTCCTTTCAGGCTCCCCTGCCGGAGGACTTCCGGCGGGGGCTGAAAACCGGCGGCATCCAATACGCAGACCTCTGACCGCCCCGCCTGATCAGAAAAATCGGCAAATCATCCATCAAAAATACCCCCGAACCGGCCTCACGCTCCGCCGGTTCGGGGGCTTTTCCATTCATTCAAATGCTTCTGCGGTCAGAACCTCATCCGTTCCTCGATCCAGGCCCGCACCTCATTCAGGGGCACGCGCACCTGTTCCATGGTATCCCGGTCCCGGATGGTGACCGACTGGGTCTCCTCGGTTTCAAAGTCCACGCAGATGGAGAAGGGCGTGCCGATCTCATCCTGGCGGCGGTACCGCTTGCCGATGGATCCGGTTTCGTCGTATTCCACCGGGAAGTACTTCGTCAGCTCCGCGTGGATTTCCCCGGCCAGGGCGCCCAGCTTGTTCTTCTGCAGGGGCAGCACCGCGGCCTTGTAGGGGGCCAGGGCGGGATGCAGGTGCAGCACGTTGCGCACGTCGCCGCCCTCCAGCTCCTGCTCCTCGTAGGCGTTGCACAGGAAGGCCAGCAGCATCCGGTCCACGCCCAGGGAGGGCTCGATGCAGTAGGGGATGTACTTCTCGTTCGTGGCGGGATCCAGGTATTCCATGGTCTTCCCGGAATGGTTCTGGTGCTGGGTCAGGTCGTAGTCCGTCCGGTCCGCCACGCCCCAGAGCTCGCCCCATCCGAAGGGGAAGAGGAATTCAAAGTCCGTCGTCGCCTTGGAGTAGAAGGCCAGCTTCTCCGGCTCATGGTCCCGCAGCCGCAGGCTTTCCTCCCTGATGCCCAGGGACAGCAGCCAGTTCTTGCAGAAGGAGCGCCAGTAGTTGAACCACTCCAGATCCTCCCCGGGCTTGCAGAAGAATTCCAGCTCCATCTGCTCGAATTCCCGGACCCGGAAGATGAAGTTGCCGGGGGTAATCTCATTCCGGAAGGACTTCCCGATCTGGGCGATGCCGGCGGGCAGCTTTTTCCGGGTGGTGCGCATCACGTTCTGGAAGTTGACGAAGATGCCCTGGGCCGTCTCCGGGCGCAGATAGATTTCGTTGGCGGAATCCTCGTTCACCCCGGCAAAGGTCTTGAACATCAGGTTGAACTGGCGGATGCCCGTAAAGTCCTTCTTCCCGCAGACCGGGCACACGATGTCATGGGAGGAGATGTAGGCTTCCAGCTCGGCGTTGGTCCAGCCGTCCCCGGTCTCCTCGCCCTTCGTAAAGTCCTCGATCAGCTTGTCGGCGCGGAACCGCGCCTTGCAGGCCTTGCAGTCCATCAGCGGATCGTTGAATCCGCCCACGTGGCCGCTGGCCACCCAGACTTCCCGGTTCATCAGAATGGCGGAATCCAGGCCGGTATTGTACTTGCTTTCCTGGACAAATTTCTGCCACCAGGCCTTCTTGATGTTGTTCTTCAGCTCCACGCCCAGGGGACCGTAGTCCCAGGTGTTCGCCAGGCCGCCGTAGATTTCCGACCCGGCAAAGATAAAGCCTCTGCCCTTGCAGAGCGCCACCAGCTTGTCCATTGTCAGTTCCGCCATGATCCGTCTTCCTCCAAATCGTCATAATCGATCAGAAAAACCGCATTTATCTTAAGAGCAGGGGCCCGGTTTGTCAAGGCTTGTTTCCGGCCGCCCGGCTACCCCGCCGCCTTGGTCACGGTGAGCACCTCGATCTCCTCCGCGCCGCCTTCCCGCAGCGCCTCCAGGCACCGCCGCGCCGTCGTTCCCGTCGTCAGCACGTCGTCCACCAGCAGCACGGGGCACCCGATCCGCTCCGCCGGGGCAAAGGTCTTCTTCAGGTTCTCCCGCCGGGCCTCCCGGTTCAGCCGGGCCTGGGCCCGGTCGTTTTTCTTCCGGATCAGCAGGGGCCGGCATTCCAGTCCCAGCTCCGCCGCCACCGCCTCCGCCAGCCGCTTTCCGTGGTCGATGCACCGCTCCCGGATGCGCCCCTTCGGCCCGGGCACCCAGGTCACCACCGTGCCCGGCGCCGGATGCAGAAAATAGTCCGGCCGGTCCCGCAGCATGCCCGCCATCGCCTTCGCCGCCCGGGCCTCCGTGCCGTGCTTCAGCCGCAGCACCAGCTTCCGGGGCAGGTCCCGGTGGGGCCGCATGCACCACACCGGAACGCCGCCGATGTCCCGCAGCTGCCAGGAATCCAGCACGTCGCTGTATCGCAGCTCCTCCCGGCAGGCCGGGCACAGGCATTCCCCGTCGGAGAGCCGGCCGCATCCCAGGCAGACCGCCCCCTCCGGATACAGGATTTCCGCCAGCCCCCGGCCCCAGGACCGGATCAGCGCGCCGCCCCGGCGCAGCAATGCTTCCTTCCTCATGCCTCTTCCTTTTCCTTCGGCTCCTCCAGCAGCTCCGTCAGCCTGCTCACGATCTTCAGCAGCGCCCGCAGCAGCTCCCGGTCGGAGGAGATCTGGGTCCGGTACAGGATGGCCGGCCGGCTCTCCCGGGCAAAGTTCAGGTCCGGGCTCACCTGGACCATGGCCTGCATCAGCCCGGCCGGGTCCGGTATGTACCGCTCGTCCAGCCGGAACACGGCGCCGCCCCGGCCCCGGCTCACCTGGCTGATCCCCAGCCGGTTGCACATCGCCCGCAGGCGGCTCACGTCCAGCAGCGTCTCCACCACCGCGGGCACGTCGCCGTATCGGTCGATCATCTCGTCCAGCACCTCCGCCCGGTCCGCTTCCGTGGCCACGGAGGCAATGCGCTTGTACATCTCCATCCGCTGCTTTTCGTCGGCGATGTAGTCCGTCGGCAGGAAGGCGTCCACCCGCAGGTCCACCCGGGTCTCCAGCTCCCGCAGGGGCGTGCCCTCGTTCACCTCCAGCAGCGTTTCCTCAATCAGCTTGCAGTACATGTCGTAGCCCACCGCGGCCAGATGCCCGTGCTGCTCCGGGCCCAGGATATTGCCGGCGCCCCGGATTTCCAGGTCCCGCATGGCGATCCGGAAGCCCGCCCCGAATTCCGTGAATTCCCGGATGGCCTCCAGCCGCTGCTGGGCGGTTTCGCTCAGCAGCCGGTCCGTCCGCACCGTAAAGTAGGCGTACGCCTGCCGGCTGGACCGGCCCACCCGGCCCCGCAGCTGATACAGCTGGCTCAGGCCGAAGCGCTCCGCGTCGTACACGATCAGCGTGTTGGCGCTGGGCACGTCCAGCCCGCTCTCGATGATGGTGGTGCACAGCAGCACGTCATAGCTGCCGGCATAGAAGTCCATCATCACGTCCTCCAGGGCGTGCTCCTTCATCT
>CAMNKK010000084.1 GCA_946542235.1 uncultured Clostridia bacterium
TGGCCATGTACGATCAGAACGGCTGGGAAATGGGGCTGTTCTATCTGGAAAACGGGCATGCGGAAATCCGGGGCATGATGGATCTGAAGGAAGAATTCGACGTGTGACGGGTCAGATGGCATACAGTCCTCCGGCTTCCCCGCAAAGAAGCCGGGGGCTGTTTTTTTACAGGCGGAAAGGAACGGGGATGGCGTGAAGATGGGGAAAGAACAGATCCTGGAGGACGCGATCGGGTACGTCCGCGCCCTGTACGAGGGAAACAGCGACGGCCACGGCCTGGATCACACGATGCGGGTTTATCACCTGGCGATGAAAATCGCGGACAGCGAACCGGGCTGCGACAGGCGGATCACGGCGCTGGCCGCCCTGCTGCATGACGCGGATGATCCCAAGCTGTTTTCGACGGAGGATAACCGGAACGCCAGAAGCTTTCTGGCGGAGCAGGGCGTAAGCCCGGAGGAGACCGAACGGATCTGCGCCGTGATCAACTCCGTTTCCTTCAGCAAAAACGGCGGAAGGCGCCTGGAGGATATCAACGCGATGATCGTTCAGGACGCGGACCGGCTGGACGCCATCGGCGCCATCGGGATCGCCAGGACCTTTGCCTTTGGGGGGAAGCACGGCCGAGGGCTGGATTCCTCCGTGCAGCACTTCTATGACAAGCTGCTGCGGCTGAAGGACATGATGAACACGGAAATGGCCAGGGAAATGGCGGAGAAGCGGCATCGGCTGATGATCGAATTCCTGAAGGAATGGGACGCCGAAACGGAAACCGCCGGGTAAAAACGGGCGGAGGCCGCGGCGGGATGCCGTTTTTGATCCTTTGAAACCAAATGGGGCCATGGTATAATCGCCCCGGACTTTTTCCCGCTTGGAAGGGGGACAGCGCGTGCCGAGTTTCAACGCTTCCCAGACGGAAGCCATCCGGGCCCGGAACCGGAATATCCTGGTCTCCGCGGCAGCCGGCTCAGGAAAAACCACCGTCATGGTGGAAAAGATCAAGGAGACGCTTATCCGGAATCCGGAGGCGTCTATTTCCCAATTCCTGGTGATCACCTTCACCCGGGACGCGGCGCAGAACATGAAGGACAAGCTGCGGGATCTGCTGGAAAAGGCGGCGCAGGAAGGCGCCGCGCCGGCCGCCAAAGCCCTGAGCGAGATTGAAACGGCTTCCATCAGCACCATTCACTCCTTCTGCACCCAGCTGCTGAAGGAATTCAACGACAATGCCGGAGCCTCCATGAATCCCCGGGTGCTGAAGGATGCCGAAAGGAAGCATATGCTGGACGAATGCTTTACGGACGCGGCGGAACAGATCTTCAGCAACAGGGAGAAATACAGCCCGGCGGACCGGCAGGCGGTCGGGTTTCTGATGACGGCCTTCAGCCCGGAGGAAATCCAGAAAATGGCGGAGGATCTGTACAACGCGCTGATGGGCATTCCGGACCCCTTCGGCTTTCTGGAGCAGATCGTGCGGCAGCCGCCCTATGCGCTGTGGAACAGGGAGATCATGACGTCCATCGATCTGGACGTGCTGGGGCTGGAGGAATGCCTGCGGCAGGAGCAGGAGCTGCTGCAGGAGCCGGCGGCCCTGGCCGCCTGCGGCGACACGGCCCAGGCGGACGGGGAGCTGGTGGCCGCCTTCCTGGCCGACTATGAGCAGGCGGAGGGAGCCGCGGAAAAGCGGGCCCTGCTGGTGAGCACCGGGGGCGCCTTCGGGAAAGCGCCCGCCGCGCCCAGGGGATCGGACGAGGCCGTGAAGGACTGGAAAAAGCGGTTCGACGAGGTCCGAAACGGCATGAAGGGCTCCAAGGGGATCTTCCAGGGGGCGGTGAAGCGGATTGACGCCATGCTGGACGAGCGGAACGAGCGGCTGAACCGGATCATTCAGAAGGAGATCCGGGGGCTGGAGCTGCTGGTCCGGGAAACCGCGGAGCAGTATGAACAGCGGAAGCTGGAAGCCGGCGTGATTGACTACGCGGATATGGAGCAGATTGCCTGCCGCATCATGGCGGATCCGGACAAGCGGGATGAGCTGCTGGCCAAGTACAGATATATCTATGTGGACGAGTGCCAGGATGTATCCGGCATCCAGGACGCGATCATACAGTCGCTGACGGGGCCGGGGCATCAGTTTTTCATGGTGGGGGATATCAAGCAGTCCATCTACGGCTTCCGGCACGCGGAGCCGGATCTGTTCGAACAGAAGCGGAGAAGCTATTCGGACGGGGCGGAGGCGGAGGAGCGGCGGATCTTCTTCATGGACAACTACCGTTCCTGCCGGAGCGTTGTCAACGCGGTGAACGCCGTGTTCACCGAGGCGATGGACGAACGGATTACGGATATGAACTACATCCCGGAGGACAATCTGCGGTGCAATGTGACCGGAGATTACGGCCCGGTGGATGTGATCCTGGTGGAGAAGGGCGAAGAGGACACGGACAGGCTGGAAGCCCAGTGCGAAGCGGCGGGAAGGTACATCCAGTCCCTGATTGCGCCGGCGGCCGAAGCCGGCGGCAGGGCGCAGTACCAGTACCGGGACATCGTGATCCTGCTGCGGACGGCGAAGGGATGCGCGTCGACGGTGGTGGAGCATCTGAAAAAAATGCATATTCCGGCCATGTATGAAGGGACGCCGGATTTCTTCGGCCTGTCGGAGGTCAAGGCCTTCCTGTGCCTGCTGACGGTGATCGACAACCTGCACAACGACGACGCCCTGGCCGGGACGCTGATCAACGCGCCGTTCCTGTTCACCGAAGGCGAGCTGGCGGATATCCGCATTGAGAAAAACGAATACTGCCCCTTCTACGAAGCCTTTGAGCTGTGCGCGGAGCGGAATGAGAAGCCCATCGACATCCGGTGCCGGAAGGCGGCGGAGCAGCTGGCCGCGTGGCGGAAAATCAGCGAGGGCATGCCCGTGCCGGACTTCATCTGGCGGCTGATGCGCGAAACGGGGATCTATGCCGCCCGGGGCGCCTATCCGGACGGAAAGGCCCGGCAGGCCAACCTGGACGCGCTGTACCAGCGGGCGCTGGACGGACAGAAGGCCGGCGACATGCGGCTTTCGGACTTTGTGGGCAAGCTGCGGGAAGCGCGGGAAACCAAACAGAGCGACAGCGACGAGCATCCCGCCCTGGGGGCCGGGGACAATTTTGTGCGCGTGATGACGATGCACAAGAGCAAGGGCCTGGAATTTCCCGTGGTGATCCTGATGGACCTGCAGAGAAGCATCCGGAGAAAGCGGAGCGATGAAAAGCTGCGCATGAGCATCTCCTCGTCGGAGGGGGCGCTGGGGCTGTATCTGCCCGCCATCCGGCGCGGCCGGCACAGCGTGATGGATTCCCAGGGGAAGGACGCCTTTGAGATCCGGGCGCTGCGCAGGAGCATCTCGGAGGGCACGCGGCTGCTGTATGTGGCCATGACCCGCGCCATGCAGAAGCTGTGCCTGATCGGCGCCTGCAAAGAAGGCGCGGAAAGGCTGTGGACCAATCAGACCCGGGCGGCCCGCATCTGGAAAACGGACAGCATGCTGGACATGATCATGCCGGCGGTGCTGGGGCGGGTGAAGCTGCCGGAGGCGGAGGGGACCAGCGGGGATGAGCTGTGGCGCGTATCCCGCGTATCCGGAAGGGCCATTGAGGAGACGGAGGCGGCGGCGGACACCGTGGATACCCGGATCGGGAGCGCGCTGGCCGCGGAGGCGCCGATGACGCTGTTCCTGCCGGAGGAGGCGGAATCCGTGCCGCTCAAGACCAGCGTGACCTCCATCACCCAGCACCGGAGGCCCCTGTCGGAGGAGGACAGCCAGGAGACGCTGGAGGACAAGCGGAAGACGGAGGAAGCCGTGCGGACCTTCCGGCTCAGCTCCGCCCCCTCCCGGCCCGCCTTTCTGGAGGAGGAAAAGAAAACCGCGGCAGCGACCAGCATCGGCACCGCGACCCACCGATTCATGCATCTGATTTCGCTGGAGGAGCTGCGGAAGGAAGGGGCGGACGCGGAGGGGACCGTGCGGGCCGAAATGGCGCGGATGCGGGCCGAAGGCATCCTGTCGGAGGAGGAAGCGGAGATGATCCGGATCCGGGGGCCGATTTCCTTCTTCCGGAGCGACCTGGGCCGGCGGATGCTGGCCAGCGGGGAGGTGCGGCGGGAGGTTGACTTCACCCTGAAGATTGACCCGCAGAAGCCGACCATGGTGCAGGGGATTATTGACTGCGTTTTCCGGGAGAACGGGGAATGGATCCTGATCGACTACAAGACGGACCGGGACACGGCGCCGGAAACCTTTGTGCCGCGGCATGAGATGCAGATGAACTGGTACCGGACCGCCCTGGAGCGGCTGACCCGGATCCCGGTCCGGGAGATGTGGCTGTTTGCCCTCCAGGCCGGAAAAGCGTTTCCGGTGGAAAGGAGGGAGATCTGATGGCGCGCATCCGGATTGTGACCGCCCGGGCGCCGGGGCTGATTCCCAGCCTCATCCGGGAAATCGAGAGGGCTTCGGATCCGGTCGTGCTGGTTCCCGAGTCCTTCACCCTGGCCTGCGAAACGGAAATCGTGAACCGGAGCCGGTACGGCGGGATCTTCGGCCTGAAGATCCTTTCTCCCTCCTCCCTGATCCGGGAGGTGCGGGAAATGACGGGATACGGGAGCGGGAAGCCGATCTCCGGGGACGGGCAGAACATGATCATCTCCCAGCTGCTGCACCACTGCCGGGGGGAGCTGCGGTATTACGGCGATTCCGCCGCCCAGCCGACGCTGGCCGCCCGGATCGCCGGACAGATTGACGAATTTACCCGGGCCAGGCTGACCCCGGGATTCCTGCGGCAGTACAGCCCGGAAAGCCGGAGGACCGGCGCCAAGCTGGAGGATATGGCGCTGATCTGGGACGGGTATCAGCAGATCCTGGAAAAGGGATTCGAGGACACCGTGGGCCAGTGGATGTCGGCGGTGAGCCAGATCCGCCGGAGCGGAATCATCCGGCATAAGCAGCTGCTGATCTACGGATTCGACTACATCACCCACGATCTTCTGGGGCTGGTGGAGGCGGCCGCCTTCCCGGAGGACGGCGCGGGGGCGGAGGAGGTGGTGATCGGCCTGATCAGCGACGGCGCCGGTGCCGACCGGGAGATCTTCCGGGCGGCGAACGATTCCGTCCGGGCGCTGAAATT
The DNA here is from genome assembly GCA_946542235.1 of uncultured Clostridia bacterium. Classification (GTDB taxonomy): domain Bacteria; phylum Bacillota; class Clostridia; order Christensenellales; family Aristaeellaceae; genus Aristaeella. The sequence continues at coordinate 5,166 of CAMNKK010000084.1, forward strand.
CTACCTGGAGGAAAAGGGCGCGGATTTCTCCCTGCAGACGGAGACGGCGATGCCGGCGATGGACCCGGGGATTGCGTATGTGGAGAAGAACATCTACGCGCTGGGCGCCTTTGCCGGGGAAAAGGTATATCACCGGAACAACGAACCCGTTGTGATCCGGGAGAATCCAACCGCGGCCCGGAGAATGGCCATGGACGCGCTGGCCGCCGCGGAGGCGCCGGACATGTCCCACGTGCGGATGTACTACGCCCGGAACTCCTACCTGGAATGCCAGCATGCCTGCCAGACGCTGATTGACTGGCACCGGGCGGGCATTCCCTGGGAGGACATGGCCGTGGCGGTCTGCGAGCAGAATATCCTGCCGGGGCTGCTGCCGCTGACGCTTTCCGCCTCCGGGATTCCCTTCAACGCGAAGCAGGACCAGCCGATCCTGATGAGCGGCTACGCCCAGTATTTCCTGTCCCTGCTGCGGATGCTGCGGCTGAACTTCTGCCGGGAGGATGTGCTGCGGTATATCAAAACCGGATTTACGGAGCTGGATGCCCGGCAGATCATGGACATGGAAAACTATGCCCGGGAAAACGGAATCCACCGGAACCGGTGGCTGAAGCCCTTCCATATTCCCGACCAGGAAAGCAAAAAGGAAAGCGTACTTCAGCTGGAGGCGCTTCGGCAGCGGCTGATTGCGCCGATTGCGGAGCTGAAGAAGCAGCTTTCCCGGAAGGGATGCAGCGGAAAAGAGGCGGCGGCGCTGCTCTTCGACTTCGTGACCCGGGCCGGCGTCTATGAGCGGCTGCAGGCCCAGGAGGAAAGCCTGGCTGCCCAGGGGGACGATCTGGGGATCGACCGGAACCGGCAGGTATGGACGGCGGTGAACGAGCTGCTGGACACCGTCGCCGTGTTCATCGGGGACGAGCCGCTGCCGATGCAGGATCTGTGCTCCATGCTGGAGGCGTCCCTGGCCTCCCGGAAAATCAAATCCCTGCCCCAGCAGTCCGGCGCGGTGACGGTCGCCCCGCCCCAGATGTACTTTTCCTCCGGCGTGCGGTGCATGATCGTGATGGGGCTGCAGGAAAACGAGACGGCGGCGGGCACGGGCATCCTGTCCGAATATGAACGGGGCAGGCTGGAGGAATTCATCGAGGAAGAAAACCGGAAGTACTACCGGGAGCTGTATGCCGGGGAAGGCTATGATCCGGAGGCGGAGGAGAGGGGCGGCAGCCGGAAGGAATCCGCCGGGGCGGAGCGGCCCTACAGCCGGATCGGCCAGTCCCTGATGGACCTGGCCGCCCGGCAGAAGCAGGACGTGTATCAGGCGGTTTCCCTGGCCCGGGAGGAGCTGATGATCTCCTGCTCCGGCGCCAGGCCCAGCGGCGGGGTGATGATTCCCTCCACGGCCTTCCGGCGGCTGGCCCGCACCATCCGGGAAGTCAGGCCGGAGAACGTGACCGGCGGACTGATGGAAACGGATATCCGGCCCTTTGCCCCCGCCTTTGCGCTGGAGGCCCTGGCCGTGAAGCTGCGGGATACCCGGGACAGCCGGGACAGCTTTCTGAACGGGGAAGGCGGGGAGGACGCGCTGTGGAGAGACGCCCTGAGCGCGCTGTATGCCTCCGGGGAATGGAAGAGCAGGGTCGAGGGCGTGCTGAAGGGGCTGCATGTGACGGCGCCGGCCGCCCGGATTACGCCGGAGCAGGCGGGAAGGCTGTATATGACCCACGGGATGACGATATCCCGGGTGGAGACCTTCGGATCCTGCCCCTACCGGCATTTCCTGCAGTACGGGCTGGGGCTGGTGCCGGCGGGCGCGTACGCCTTCCAGCGGAACGAGCAGGGAACCTTCAACCACGACGTGCTGCAGATGTTCCTGGAGCGGGCGATGCGGCTGCCGGAATGGCCGGACCTGTCCGAGGAGACGCAGACAGGGCTTCTGAACCGGATCCTGCGGGAGCGGGCCGGGAAATGGGCCGGGGGCATCCTGACCTCCGATACCATGCACCGGTATCAGGGCGCCGGGATCATCCGCGGCGTGAGAACCTCCATCGCCAGCATGATGCGGGCCTTCCGGCAGAAGGGACACTTTCTGCCCCTGGCGGCGGAAATCCCCTTCGGCATGCGGGACGGAACCGAGAAAATCCGGATTCCGGCCCTGCAGATTACGACCGAGGACGGGGACACCGTGGCCTTTTCCGGCCGGATCGACCGGATTGACGCGCTGGAGACGGAGGAGGGAAGGAAGTACTTCCTGATCGTGGACAACAAGATGTCCAACAAGGAGATCCGGCAGAACTCCATCGCGGCCGGCCTGCAGCTGCAGCTGCCCCTGTATATCCGGGCGGCCCGGCTGGGCCTGGCCGGATACGAGGCCGCCGGGGGGCTGTATCAGCCGATCCGGGACGTGCTGGTGGGCAGCGAGGACGCGGACCTGATCCGGGCGGGCATCGACAAAGATCTGCAGACCACGGGCATGATCCTGGACGACGGGCGGATTCAGGAGGCCGCCGGCCCGGTGAAGATTTCGCGGAGGCTGGATACCAACGACACGGTGTCCGCCGTATCCGCGGAGGAGATGGCCGAGGTGGAAAAATGCGCGATGGAGGCGGCCGCGGAGCGGATCAGCCTGATCCGCCGGGGAGAGGTTTCGCCCAGGCCGGTCCAGGACGGGATGGAATCCCCCTGCGCCTGGTGCGACCATAAGGACGCCTGCCGGTTTGACAGCACCATTCCCGGATGCAGGACTTTGGAGGTGGACCATAAGCACAGAGGGGGGGCCGGGCAGATATGACCGGCCCGGGAGGAGTTACTGCAATCCATACGTGACGGTTTTCTTATACCGATCCATCAATCATCCGGGTTGGAATGGGAACCATCCCCTCATTCTATTTCTGTATTAATCCTCACTG
>CAMNKK010000085.1 GCA_946542235.1 uncultured Clostridia bacterium
CAGCCCCCCGGGCTGACTCTCGCATCGCTTCCCATTGTTCGCGGGTGATGAGGCATTTCCGGGGCTTGCTTCCGTCCTTCGCGGAGACGATGCCCCGCTCTTCCATCTCGTCCGTCAGCCGTCCCGCCCGGGCATATCCGACCTTCAGCCGCCGCTGCAGCGTGGAGGTGGAAATCTGGCCGTCGGCAATGGCGAATTCCACCGCCTGCTCAAACAGATCCGTGTCCCCGCTGCTGTTCTCCGGCGTACCGCCGATCATATCCATGCCCTGGCCGTCCTCCTGACTCTTCGTCAGCTGTTCCAGCTTGTCCAGCACATCCGGGTCATAGGCGCTGGGATTCGCCTGGCGCACATGGTCCGCAATGCGGTTGACTTCCTCGTCGGAGAGGAAGCAGCCCTGGATCCGGGTCGGGGTAAAGGATCCCGTGGGCAGATAGAGCATGTCGCCCCAGCCCAGCAGCTGCTCGCTGCCGTTCCTGTCCAGAATGGTCCGGGAATCCACATAGCTGGCCGTCTTGAAAGCGATCCGGCTGGGGATGTTCGCCTTGATCAGGCCGGTAATGACATCCACGGACGGGCGCTGCGTCGCGACAATCAGATGAATGCCCGCCGCCCTGGCCAGCTGGGTCAGCCTGCAGATGTACTCTTCCACATCCTTCTTGCAAACCATCATCAGGTCGGCCAGCTCATCAATGATAATCACAATCCGGGGCATGGGCTTCTCTCCCGGCCCCAGGACATTGTTGTATCCTTCCAGGTTGCGCACGCCCCGCTCGGAGAATTTGTCATACCTCTCCATCATCTCCGCCACAGCCCAGGCCAGCGCCGCGGATGCCTTGTGGGGATCGTTCACCACCGGCAGCAGCAGATGCGGAATGCCGTTATAGCACTGAAGCTCCACCACCTTGGGGTCCACCAGAATCATCTTGACCTCGTCCGGACCCGCCCGGAACAGCAGGCTGTTGATAATCGTATTGATGCATACGGATTTACCGGATCCCGTAGCGCCGGCAATCAGCATATGGGGCATCTTCGCCAGGTCACAGACAATCGGCACGCCGGCGATATCCTTGCCCAGCGCCACCGTCAGGATGGATTTCGCGTTCTGCATCGGCGGGCTTTCCAGCACCTCCCGCAGGGTCACGGTCGCGCGCTGGGGGTTGGGCACTTCCACGCCCACCAGGCTCTTGCCGGGAATCGGCGCCTCGATGCGGACGGAGGTGGCCGCCATGCCGGAAAGGATATCCCTCTCCAGCTCAGCCACCTTGCCCACCTTTGTGCCCGGCGCCAGCTCCAGCTCAAAGCGGGAAACGACAGGACCGTGGGTCACATGCACCACCCTGGCCTGCACCTTGAAGCTGGCCAGCGTCGCCTCCAGCTTCCGGGACCGCTCCTCATCCTCCCGGGTTGTGTCCAGGACGCTGATATCCGGTTTCTTCAGATCCGTGATCGGCGGAGCGTAGTAGGGCGTCGGCTCCCAGTATTCCTCCTCCTGCTTCTCCTTCACATCCACATGCTTCAGTTCCGGCTTCCAGGTCGGGTCCGCGATGGTGTCATGGGCAACGGGGACAGGGATCGCTTCCGGCTTCCCCGTCTTCGCCTCCCGGCTTTCCCGGTCCGGTTTCCGCGCGGGCTGCTTCCGGGGATCTTCGGCTTCGCGGACATCCGTTTCCTCCGGCTCGCTCCGGAAAGAATTCCCGTTCCAGGGCAGCGCTTCTGTTTCCTGCTCCTCAGCCCGGTCTTCCGCAGGCCGGCGCCACCGGTCCAGGTCTTCCTCGATCTGCTCCTGCTCCGCGCGGATGCGGTCCGTCTTCCGGATCGGCTTCGCCGGGGCTTCGGAAGGCTTCTTTTCCGCCGGCTCCGCGATCTGCCGTCCCGCTTCCGGCTCCTCCGCCGTTCCGGCTGCCGGCTGTGCTTTCACGCGGCCGGAAACCGGGTACGCCATTCCTTCCTTCCTCTTCTCTTCCGGAGAAAGGTCGCTGAGCCCGTCCTCCTCGTTTTTCTTTTTTCCGAAAATCCTGCTCGCTCTCGGCTTTTCCTGCTCCTGCGGCGCGTCAAAAATCCGGCTTTTGCCCGTATTCTGGCTGCCGGCCTGCGGGCTGAAAATCTTGCTTTCCCTGCCCGCGCTGATCGCGGCCCTCCGGTCCGTCGCCTGCTGCTGCCATTCCCGGACGCTGTCCGTTCCCGCCGGGCCGGCTCCCGGCCAGGCCTGCTGCTGGCCGGTCTGGTAATTCGTCTCCGCCCATTCCGGCACGCCTGCGCCCTGCGGCCAGGGCTCCGCCGCCGGCTGGCTCCATTTTCCCGACGCCTGCCGTCCCGCGGCCTGCGCCTGCTGCGCGGCTGCTCTGGCCTGCTGTTGCTGCTGCAGGATATAGGCCTGCTGCTCATACGCCATCTGCCGCTGCCGCTCCTGCTCCTGCTGGAAGGCAATCTGCTGCTGATCCTGCGCCGCCCGGTCCTCCCGGCTTCTTCTCAGGCGCAGGGACACCTTCCCCGTCGCCAGATCCCGAATCCGGGAAGGCGTCAGGTTCAGCGCCAGCAGCACGCAGAGCGCCGTCAGCAGGAATGTGATGACCGCGCCCAGGATCTGCCCCACCAGACTCCAGAAGGGAAACGCCAGAATCACGCCCAGCGCGCCGCCGCTGGCTCTGAGCTGAATGCTCTGAAAATATCCGCGATAAATCACGCCGCCCCAGCTTCCGTCCGAGGTCCGTGCCAGCAGGCCCAGATATTCCTCCTGGCCGATCCGGGTCACCAGCACGACGAACGCGCAAAGCGACAGGAAAGCCAGGAAGGCAAACACAAAAGGCTTCACCGGCGCCTTCCTCTGGCTGGACCAGATCACCAGCACCCCGGCCCAGACCGGCAGCGCCGGCAGAATCAGCGCCAGCCCGCCCGTCAGGCCAAAGCAGACCTGCCTCAGCGCTTCAAAGACGTTTCCGGGCATCCCCAGTCCCGTCGCCAGGAACATCATGACGCCCAGGGCTACCAGCACCAGCCCTCCTATATACCGCAGGGCCAGCGTATCCGCCGAATATACCGGCTGCTTTCTGTTGTTCCGCTGCGCCATCCATCTTCCTCCATTTTCGGGTTTTCCGCCCCCGATTCTTACTGTGAGATCACGATGCTCGTCAGGATTCCTTCCTCATCCGCGTGCAGCTGCAGGCGATGGTCCCCGAATTCATAGTAATCCCGTACACCCGGCACCGTCCGCCAGGCTTCCGCCTTCTCCCCGTCAAATGTCAGGGAATGATCCGGCTCCCCCAGCGCCTGAATCCAGCATTCCCGCGGCGTAATACCCGCCGTCAGCCCGTACAGGCCTCCCAGGTCCGCCCGGATGCCGTCCACCGTACTGTTTTCCCAGCTTTCGCTGAGATAATCCGTGGTCAGAAAAACGCGCTGAAAGGGCGCTCCCTCCAGGGAGAACATCCGTCCCAGCGTATACACATCCGGATCAATCAGCATGCGCCAGGAATCCGTCAGCGGCTGCAGACTTTCTCCCAGCCGGACCGGGATCCCCGGAAACACGCCGTCCTCCACCGCCTGCCGGATCGCTTCCGTGCTCCCGGCGGAGAGCGTTTCTCCTTCCGCCGCCGGACGAAACCGGTTCAGACCCATGGCTGACAGAACTCCGTCCTCCGCCAGGTTCAGCTGATCCCACACCGCGTCCCAGGGAACCAGTACGTCCCCCGCCCGGTCGCTCAGCGTACTCAGATCATCAATGGGGTACATCCAGATCAGTCCCCGCTCCGTCATCCGGAAAAGCTCCGGCAGCGGCGTCAGCAGGCTGTTCAGCAAATGCGCGCTCATCTCCGGCGCAACCGTTTCCTCCAGATAGGCCTCCATGATTTCCCGGGCCGCTTCCGGATCTGTGAAAATCTCTTCCGCCGTCACTTCATGCCCATCCCGCAGATCGATGTTTCCGCCCGTCCAGACAAAGGTGTTCCTCGGCGTTTTCACCGCGCCTTCGGCAAAGCAGGCAAAGGAGAACACCGGACCCAGGAGGGTTCCCCTCCAGGAAACCGTCAGCTTTCCCCCGGAAATCAGCTGGCTGATCCGGGTAACATAGTCCCGGATTTTGCCGTCCTCCAGAATCAGGTCATTGATTTTTTCCCGCAGCGCGTTCTCCGCTGCGCCTTCCTTCAGGACCGGATAGGCCACTGCGCTTTCGCCCAGGGTCAGACCCTTTTCCTCAAACAGCTCCTCCAGCCCGGCCTCCGCGGCCGCCGGCGCAGCATCCTCCGCCCCCGGCGAAGCCAGTCCCTGCTCCGCTGCGGCCGCGCAGACCCGGGGTTCCTCCTCCTCGATCAGGATCAGATTCTTCCCCGTTTCTTCCGCTGCCCCCGCGTTCATCATCCAAATAAAAAGCGCCGACAGAGCGGCGCAGACAAGCTTTCGGCTACTCATGCGGCATCCCTCCGTATCCTGTTTATTTTACCGCATTTTTACCAATCTATCAAGCTTTTATTGCGTTTCCGATTCTATTGTGAAATATTTATGAAACATTCTAATCCGCCGTAAACAGCTGGATGGAACGGGCAATCCCCGACAGGGAACCCTTCAGGGTTTGCGGGATGGTCAGCACATACAGCCCTTCCCCCCGCACCTGCGCATGCACCCGAACGGTGCTGCTGTTTTCCATCCGGACGGAGGACATGCCGAAGAGCACCGGGCCGGCTGTTCTGCTGAAGGAATAATCACCCTTTCCCATCAGCTCCAGGGCGGCTGCCGGGTAGATGCTCTGCAGAATCAGCGGTTCTCCCTCCGCTGTCTGCCAGTACAGCGTCAGGATCCGGCCGTACCCCTCCCGGTACGCCGCGTCCTCCGCTTTTCCGGATACAAAGGTCATTCCGCTTCCGCTCATAAAGCTCATCACCGGAGCCGGAAAGGACCCGACCAGCGTCCGCAGCTCCGTCTCATCCGTGATCTGCAGCGCCGGAGAGGCGGTCAGCAGCGGCTGGACAGCCTTTTCCTCCTCCGTATCCGGCTGAGGCTGGGCAATGACCAGCGTAAAGTACAGTCCGGCCAGCACGGCCAGAGAAAGGGCCGCGCCGAGAATCTTTCCCAGTATGATCCATATCTTTTCGTATTTCTTCAAATAATCATCCCTGTCCGTCCTCTGCTTCCGGCCGGCGGAAAATTCTTGCTTTCCGGTCCGGCTCCGCGCTTCACAGTTACTTGTACCTGAACAGGCCGGGTTTGTCAAGTGCGTCCGCTCCGGCGATGTCCAATTCTCCAAAATCCCATTTCACGCATTGACTCTGCAGTTTAGTGTGTGTATGATAATCCCGGCGGAAGGAATCGGCAGGATACCGCCTTTTCCTGTATGCGCCTGTACTTTACTTGCAGAGGAGCACCGAACACAAAATGCTGGAGCTGAAAAACATCACCTTTCAGGTGAACGAGGACAACCAGAAGAAGGAGATCATCCGGGATATCAGCCTGCAGATTCCGAATGGAAAGCTGGTGGTGGTCACCGGCCCGAACGGCGGCGGAAAATCAACCATGGCCCGGCTGATCGCCGGAATTGAGCAGCCTGCCTCCGGGGAGATCTGGTTTGACGGGCAGAATATCACAGACTGGAGCGTCACGGACCGGGCCCGGGCGGGCATTGCCTTTGCCTTCCAGCAGCCGGTTCGCTTCAAGGGGCTGCAGGTTTTCGATCTGCTTCGGCTGGCGGCCGGGAAAAATCTTTCCATGGTCGGGGCCTGCGATTATCTGTCGAAGGTCGGGCTTTGCGCCAGAGACTATATTGACCGGGAGATCAACGCCAGCCTCTCCGGCGGAGAGCTGAAGCGAATCGAAATCGCAACGGTGCTGGCCCGCGGAGCAAAACTGACCATCTTTGATGAGCCGGAAGCAGGGATCGATCTGTGGAGCTTCCAGAATCTGATCGAGGTTTTCCGGGAGATGCGGGAGCAGGTTCAGGACCGCTCCATTCTGATCATCTCCCATCAGGAGCGAATCCTGAACATCGCGGATGAGCTGATCGTGCTGAAGGACGGCCGGCTTTCCTCCCAGGGAACCCGGGACGAGATTCTGCCGGATCTGATCGGAACCTCCTCCGCGGTGCCGGATTGCAAAAAAGTCACATCGGGGAAGGGAGCGGATGCTGAATGATGAAACTGGACGAAACGCAGCTGCGGCTGCTTCGGGAGGTAGCAGATCTTCACAAGGTTCCGGAAGGGGCCTATAATATCCGCTCCAACAGCAAGAGCGCCGGAAGAAACTCCACCGCGAACATTGAAATCGTATCCAAGGAAGACGTCAGCGGCCTGGAGATCCGGATCAAACCCGGCACAAAGCATGAGAGCGTGCACATCCCCGTCGTGATGACCGAAAGCGGCCTGAAGGAAGTTGTCTACAACGATTTCCATATCGGCGAGGATGCCGATGTCGTGATTGTGGCGGGCTGCGGCATCGACAACTGCGGCAATCAGGACAGCCAGCATGATGGCATTCACCGCTTTTTCGTCGGCAAAAACGCGCATATCCGGTACGTGGAAAAGCATTACGGCTCCGGGGACGGGAAAGGAAAGCGGATTCTGAACCCCGTAACGGAGGTCTACCAGGAGGAAGGCTCCAGCGTAGAGATGGAAATGGTCCAGATCAAGGGCGTCGACGATACGGAGCGGACCACCATCGCAGAGCTGGCCGCCGGCGCCAGGCTTGTGGTGCGGGAGCGGCTCATGACCCACGGGGATCAGCGGGCCGTCAGCACCTATGAAGTCCGTCTGAACGGGGAAGGCGCCAGCGCGGACGTTGTTTCCCGCTCCGTCGCCCGGGACAGCTCCTATCAGAAATTCGACGCCAAGCTGCTGGGCAACGCTCCCTGCAGCGGACATACGGAATGCGACTCCATCATCATGGATCAGGGGCGGATTCTGGCGGTGCCCGGGCTGGAAGCCAACCATGTGGATGCCGCCCTGGTTCACGAGGCTGCCATCGGCAAGATCGCCGGCGATCAGATTATCAAGCTGATGACGCTGGGCCTGACCGAGCAGGAGGCGGAAGAGCAGATCATTAACGGATTCCTGAAATAAGCTCCTCCGCAGATACCTGCAGGCAGGAAGAAGAGTCCGTACAGTCCCGGAAAAGCGGCACCCGGATCAGGCCGGACTGCCTTTCCGGACCGCAAAGAACGAAGAGGATTATTCACCGGATCCATATAAAATGAAAGGAAGGCTGACCGCATGAAAACAGTTCCGTTTCTGATCACAGTTCCCATGGGAAAAAGACTGATCGCGAAAGGTCTGCTGGCGGATCCCGCCGTGATGGAGGCCATGGTCCGGGGGCGGCTCCTGATTGTCGCCGGGACAACCAATGCCTATGTCGCCCAGGAAGCCCTGCGGGCGACAGGCAGCTCAGCGGCGCTGGATTCCCGCTCCTTCCGCCGCGGCGTGACGCTGGCGCCGGGCGCAAAGCTCCCGGGAGACCAGACGAAATTTGACCTGCTCATCGATCACGGTGAGATCCGGACAGACCGGACCGTTTTCGAGATCGCGCCGGAGCTTGGCCCGGGGGATATGATCCTCAAGGGCGCCAACGCGCTCTTCCTGTCCGGGGCGGAAGCCGGCACGCTCATAGGGCATCCCCAGGGAGGAACGATCATCCCGATCCTGGCTGCCGCCATCGGCCGCCGTGTGCAGATCGTGGTCCCCATCGGCCTGGAAAAGCGCGTGGAAAAGCCCATTCCGGAGCTGGCCCGGCTTATGAACAGCGCCGGCGCCGAGGGACCCCGGCTGTGTCCTCTGCCCGGCAGGGTATACACGGAGCTGGACGCGGTTCAAACGCTGACGGGCGCCCATGCGGAGCTGCTGGCCGCGGGAGGCGCGCTGGGAGCGGAAGGCGCGGTATATCTTGCGGTAACCGGCGAAGAGGATCAGCTCGAAACCATGCAGGCGCTGATGAATGAGCTTCGCAGGGAGCCCGCTTCTCTGCTGCAGGACTGACTAAGGAAGCGCAGCGCCCGCTCCAGGAGCTCTGCACGACCATGATGTAACCAAAAAACCAGATCTTTCGATCTGGCTTTTTTGGTTCTCCGC
>CAMNKK010000086.1 GCA_946542235.1 uncultured Clostridia bacterium
GCAAGGAAGCCAGCGGCACCGGCAACATGAAGTTCATGATGAACGGCGCGGTCACCATCGGCACCATGGACGGCGCCAACGTGGAGATCAGCGAACAGGTCGGCATGGACAATATCTACATTTTCGGCATGCGGAGCGAGACCGTGCTGGACATGTACAGGGAGCATACCTACAACCCCATGAACATCTTCGAGAGCAACCAGGAAATCCGTCTGGCCATGACGCAGATGATCGACGGAACCCTGACGCCGGACAATCCCTCCGTGCTGCAGGATCTGTATCACAGCCTGCTGCTGGGCGACTGGGGCTCCATGGGTGACAGCTACTTCGTCCTGAAGGACTTCGGATCCTATTCCATGGCGCAGCGCCGGCTGAACAAGGACTATTCCAACCGGAAGAAGTGGCTGAAAATGGCGGTGACGAACACGGCCATGAGCGGTATTTTCTCCTCCGACCGGACCATTTCGGAATACAACGACCTGATCTGGCACCTGGAGCCGTACCACAAGCATAAGAAGGCGGACAAGGAAGAGGAAAAGAAACCCGCCTCCAAAAAGAATGCAGGTAAATAATCCCTGATCCGAAATACGGACAGACAAAGCGGAAGGGGCTGTGAAGAAAAGGATGAAAGAATCCTGAGCTTCACAGCTCTTTTTCAATATCATCCCCAGGGATCAGGCTCGGATGCAGGGAAGCAAAATGTGCCCCTTCTGAGAGCAAACAGGGGTTCGTTTTGGAAAGCGCGCCGGGTGCCGGGAAGGATGCTGCGGGAAGGCAAACCGAACCGGCTGAATCCGGAGAGATCATGTTGACGAGCCGAGGGCAAAGCTGATAGAATGATGCCAATCCGTGCACATCCTGTTCCGCAGCTTTTCGGGCGGACAGGCGAACCATGAGGACCTCCGGCAGCTGATCGACGCCATGAACGCGGCGGAATAAACGAAGACCGGCCGGCAGGGGCAGAATAGATAACGGGAGCTCTCTGGACGGGAGCTCCCGTCCTGCAATCCAGAATAAAACGGAGGAAACTGGAAATGACCGAACTGTATCAGGAAGCTGTAAATATGCCCGGAGGGGAAAAGAAAGCCATCCTCTGGTGGATGGGACAGATGGGCCTGATGATCCGGATGGGGAAAACCCTGCTGTGCGTGGATTACTACGCCTCGGATTCGGACAGCCGCCGGGTGCCGCCGCCTGTGCCCCCGGAGGAAATGAAGGAGGTCGATGCGTTCCTCGGGACGCACAACCATCTGGATCACATTGATCACGAAGCCTGGAAAATCTGGGCTCAGGCGGCGCCGAAAGCCCGGTTCGTCTTTCCGGAGATGCACCGGCAGGCCCTGCTGGCGGACGGCATTCCGGAGGAAAAGCTGTGCGGAATGAACGAGGGGACGGAGATCCGGATCGGGGACGCGGTTATCCGGGCGATCGCAGCCGCCCATGAGTTTCTGGACAGGGATCCGGAAACGGGGCTGTATCCCTGCCTGCAGTATGTGATCGAGGGCAGCGGCGTGCGCGTTTATCACGCGGGGGACACGCTTCGCTACGAGGGCATGCTGCCGAAGCTGCAGCGGATGGGGCCGGTGGATGCGGCCATTCTTCCGATCAACGGCAGGGACGGCGCGAGATACCGCCGGAACTGCATCGGAAATATGACCTTTCAGGAGGCCGCAGATCTGGCCGGAGAGCTGGGGCCCGGGCTGGTGATTCCGGGCCACTGGGACATGTTCGCGGACAACAGCGCGGACCCGGAGGCTTTCCGGGACTATCTTGAAATCAAATATCAGGGGCGGGTTCCCAGCATCATTCCGGGATATCTGCGGCCCATTGTGATCAGGGCCGGAGAGAAGCCTGCGGCGGAGCTTGGATAACGAGATTGGACAATCCGAAAAGGAGAAGCAGGAAGATGCAGGAAAACAGACAGAGGCTGCTGCTCGATACCGGCCGGGGATATTTCCGGCGGGAGGGCGTCAACGTCATGGCCTTTGACGACATCTATCCCGAAGGGCATCAGTCCGGCGTCAGCATCCTGATGCATGGACGCCGGATCGCCACCTGCGGCGATGTGCGCTTTGAGCCGACGCCGGGCCAGTGGCAGCCCGTGCCCAAACAGCTGAGCCGCCGGATGGATGAAGTGAACAACGAGATTGTCACCAGTCTGCGCTATCCCGACGAGGACCGGAACCTGCGGGGGATGAACCCCATGATCTATCCGGACGCTGAGATGGCCTATACGGTCCGCGTCCGGGGGGATGGGGAAGCCGCCGTGGTTACGGTGGATCTGGAGGAACCTCTGCCTGAGGAGCTGCGGGGGATTGCCTGTTTCAATCTGGAGCTTTTCCCGGGGGTTCTGTTCGGCCAGCCCTGGGTGATGGACGGCCAGGCCGGCATCTTTCCGCGCCAGCCCAACGGGCCGCTGCGGCACCGGCGGAGTCTGACGGAGCGGTCCGGCCATCAGCGGCTGAATCCGGAGAAGGCCCCCTTCGCGAAGCGGGAGACCCTGCTGGGCAGCCCGGAGGAATACAGCCCCATCCGGGCGGACGACTGGGCGGCGGAGCCCTACGCCGAGGGCCGGGAGCTGAGCATCTGTCCGAACGATCCGCTGACGCGGCTGCGCATCGAGTGCGTGACGCCGGAAAGCCGGCTCAGGCTGTATGACGGAAGAATGAACCACAACAACGGCTGGTTCACGGTCAGCAGTCTGATCCCCGCGGGAAGGACGGAGGGCGCCCTGCAGTGGCGGATCACGCCCAACGCGGTGGAGGGATGGCGGGCGCCCACGGTGATCCAGGTATCCCAGGTGGGCTATCATCCGGATCAGGCGAAATGCGCCGTGCTGGAGACGGATCCTGCGGCGGGGGCGCCGGAGTCAGTGACCCTGTACCGGGTGACGGCCGGGGGAGAGGAAAGGGTGAAGGAATACCCTGTCCGGCTGTGGGGGAACTTCCTCCGCGGGCGGTATTATCACGTGGACTTTACGGACGCTCGGGAGGAGGGACTCTGCCGGCTCGCCTGCGGAGGGGCTTCCTCGACGATTTTCCGCGTCAGCCGGGATATTTACGAGCGGGGCGTATGGCAGCCCGTACTGGAATACTTTCTGCCGGTGCAGATGTGCCACATGCTCGTGCGGGAGAAATACCGGGTCTGGCATGGGCTGTGCCATCGGGATGATGCCCGCATGGCGCCCACCGGCCTGAATCATTTTGACGGATATGTGCAGGGACCGTCCACGCTGTGCTCCCGGCATTCAGGGGAACATGTGCCCGGGCTGAACGCAGGCGGATGGCATGACGCGGGGGATTTTGACCTGAGGGTGGAATCCCAGAGCGGGGAGGTATACATCCTGTCCCTGGCCTGGGAGGAATTCCGGATCGGCTATGACGCCACCGCAATTGATCAGCAGAAAAAGCTGGTGGAAATTCATGAGCCGGATGGAAAACCGGATATTCTGCAGCAGATTGAGCATGGCATGCTGTCGGTGGTCGGCGGATGGAAGGCGCTGGGGCGTCTTTACCGGGGCATCATCTGCGGCAGCCTGCGCCAGTACGTGCTGCTGGGCGACGCGGCCGCCATGACGGACGGTGAGGCGGGCAATGAAGATGACCGCTGGGTTTTTACCGAGGAAAATCCGGCCCGGGAGCTTACCGTGGCTGCCCATCTGGCTGCCGCGGCCCGGGCGCTGGCAGGGTTCAATGACACACTGGCCGGGGACGGACTGGAGGCGGCCGAAGCCCTCTGGCAGGGCACTCCGGTTCCCGAAGGGGAAGATCGCGCCCGCGCAGCCAGAATCCACGCGGCGGCGGAGCTGTGGCTGACAACACGAAAGGAGGCCTACCGGGCGGAATTGGAACGGGAGGCGGATTACATCGCGGAGCATGCCGGGAATCTGGGCTGGATTGCCGCGAGAGTGATCCATACCCTGCATTCGGAAGAATTCTCCGGGAAGATCCGCGCGGCGCTGCCGGAGATGAAAAGAACGCTGCAGGCGCAGTGCGCGGAGACGCCCTACGGGATTCCGTACCGCCCCTACATCTGGGGCGCGGGCTGGGGAATCCAGGCGATGGCTTTCCGGTACTATTTCCTGCTGAAGGCCTTCCCCGAAGTATTTGACCGGCAGCCGCTGGAGAACGCCCTGAATTTCGTGCTGGGCTGCCATCCGGGCAGCAACACGGCCTCCTTTGCTTCCGGCGTGGGAACCAGATCCGCCACCACGGCCTACGGGGCGAACCGGGCGGACTGGTCCTATATTCCCGGCGGGGTAGTTTCCGGAACGGCGCTGATCCGGCCGGACTTTCCGGAACTGCTGGAGTACCCTTTTCTCTGGCAGCAGACAGAGTATGTGCTGGGCGGAGGATCCTCCAATTACATGTTCCTTGTTCTGGCGGTCAGGAGCTTTCTGACAGGAGATTCCTCCGACCGCAGCGAATCATAAAGGAAAACAGGCACAGCACCGGAGCGCAGGAGAAAAGACGATGAAGGGAATCCTTTTCCTGAAGAAGACGTCTGCGGCTGTCCGCTCCGGATATTTTCAAATCATACGGACACAAGAAAGGAGATCATGAAAAAATGCAGGAAATCATTTCTTCCGCGGTCAACAGAAATTCCTTTCCAAGCGACCTGAAAATCACCGATATCAGGTTTACCGACATCGTCGGTGCCCCGATGCACTGCACGCTGATGAAGATCTATACAAATCAGGGAATCGTCGGCCTCAGCGAAGTCCGGGACGGCGGTAACCGGGTCTATGCGGAGATGCTGAAGAGCAGACTGCTGGGGGAAAACCCCTGCAATGTGGAAAAGCTGTTCCGGCGCGTAAAGCAGTTCGGCGGGCCGGCCCGGCAGGGAGGAGGCGTCTGCGCCGTGGAGGTCGGGCTGTGGGACCTGGCCGGAAAAGCCTACGGTGTTCCCGTCTACCAGATGCTGGGCGGAAAATACCGGGACCGGATCCGGTGCTACTGTGACACGGATGTAGAGGGAAAGCATACCGGGACGGATATGGGCAGGGCCCTGAAAGCCCGGATGGACAAGGGATTCACCTTTGCAAAAATGGATCTGGGACTGGGAGAACTGTTCGGTGAGCCCGGTACGATCAACGCGCCGCTGGGCATGCTGGCGGAAATGGAGGAGGCGCACCGCAGGGCATGGGAGGCCCGGGAGCCGGAGGAGAAGCGCTACTGGCGGAACAGGGCCTATGACTGGGAGAACATCGCCCATCCCTTTACCGGCATCCATCTGACGGAAAAAGGCTTTGATCAGCTGGAAAAATACGTGAGCGATGTGCGGGATGTAATCGGATACGAAATTCCGCTGGCCATCGATCATTTCGGCCACCTGCCGCTGGAAGACTGCATCAGACTGTGCCGCAGGCTTGAAAAATACAACATTGCCTGGGCGGAGGATATGATTCCCTGGCAGTATACGGACCAGTATGTCCGGCTGAGCCAGAGCACGACGGTTCCGATCTGCACGGGGGAGGACATTTATCTGGCGGAGGGCTTTGAACCTCTGCTGAAGGCCCGGGGCGTTTCCGTGATCCATCCGGATATCCTTTCCAGCGGGGGAATCCTGGAGAACAAGCACATCGGCGATCTGGCCCAGCGCTATGGGGTTGCCATGGCGGTGCATATGGCGGAAACACCTGTTTCCGCGCTGGCCTGCGTCCATTCCGCCGCGGCGACGGAGAACTTCTACGTGCTGGAGAACCACTCGGTGGATGTGCCCTGGTGGAATGATATCACCATCGGGCCCGAAAAGCCCCTGGTGAAGGACGGCTTTATCACGGTGCCCGATGCCCCCGGACTCGGTGTCGAGGACTATAATGACGAGGTCCTGCGGGAACACCTGCACCCGGACTATCCGGAGCTCTGGCCGGAGACATCCCGGTGGGATAATGTGTACTCGCACGACCGGACCTGGAGCTGATGAAGATGAAGAACACAGTCGTACTGACAGATCTCCGCACCCGGGAAATGCAGGACGCGGCCGTTTTTCTGGCGGAGCAGGGATATGAAGTCCGGACGGTTCCGGAATCCGTCTGCCTGTGGAAGGAAGCGGAGCTCCGGGAATGGTCCGCTGAATTCGCCGGGGAGCTGGCGGGAGTGATTCATCCCGCGCCGCCGGCTTTCCTGTCCCCGATGCTGGAGACAACCGAGGAGGAATACGCAAAGGCCAGGAATGAGGGCCCGATGGCAGCCTGGTGCACGGCGAAGGTATTCGGCGGGATTATGCGGGCGCAGGGCTCCGGCAGCCTTATCTTTCTGGGCAGCATCCATGCCGAAAAGCCGGTGGGACGGGGCTTCCTGTTCAGCTCGGGATGCGGAGCGGTTCAGATGCTGAGCCGGGAAATCAACCAGGATTACGGTCCCTTCGGTGTCCGCAGCTTCTACATCCAGCGGGGGCCGGGAGAGGCGGATCCGGATCTGAAGAATGATCTGTCCCCCCTGTATTGCGGGCTGGAAAAGAGATATCCCCTGCGCAGACTGCCCAAACGGGGAGAGCTGAACGGCCTGCTGGCCTTTCTGCTGTCCCCGGCTGCCGCGCCCCTGGCCGGCAGCGATCTGCGGGCGGACGGCGGGATGACCATGTATTACGGGGAAAGAATTACGGAGGAACAGGCGGAGAAGCTCCGAAGGCATACGCCTGGCGCGGAAGGGGGCGGAATTATTGGCTTCAAATGAGAATCGGGTTGCGCTGGTGACCGGGAGCGGCAAGGGCGTGGGCGCCGGGATCGTCCGGGTGCTCTGCCGGATGGGGATCCGGTGCCTGATCAACTGCAATTCCAATCCCGCCATGGCCGAGGAAAACCTGAAAAGGATCCGGGAAGAGGGCGGAGAGGCTTTCGTCTTTCAGGCGGACGTGTCCGATCCCGCCCAGGCGCGCAGCATGACGGAAGCAGCCGTGGAGCGGTACGGCCGGCTGGATATTCTGGTGAACAACGCCGCCATGCAGTATAACCTGTTTGTGGACGAATATGACGAAGCGCTGATCCGAAAGCAGTGGGACATTAATCTGGGGGGCTACTGGCGGATGATCCGGGAGGCGTTTCCTTATCTGAAGGAAAGCCCGACGGGAAGGATCATCAACATCGGCAGTGTGCACGGAAAGCGGCCGACCTGTTTCGACGCGGGCTACGCGATGACCAAGGGAGGCATCAAAATGCTGACCCGGGAGGCGGCCCTGGAGATGGAACCATATGGAATTACGGTGAACTGCATCAGCCTCGGAGGATGCAGGATTGAATTCAAGACCGGCCATCCGCCCTTTCACAGCTATCGGCCGCCGGAAACCAGGAACCCGCGGATGCGGCCCGGGGTGCGGCTGGTGGAGCCGGAGGAGGTCGGGCATCTGGTATGGTATCTGTGCTCGGCGGAGGCAGGCGCCGTGACCGGCAGCTGTATCCGCATCGACGGCGGTCAGATGCTGAAATAAAAGGAGGAAAAACGCGTGTTTTACAATGATCGGGAAACCATCATCCGCCTGACGCCGGAATGGAAGGGAGAACGCCTTCCGGACGGACGGCCCATGGTCAGCGCCGATATCCTTCGGAGAATGCGGGACATCACCTTCGAGGAAGCCTGGGGACCGCTTTGGAACGAGGGATACCGCAATAACTGGGAATGCAATTTCAAAATGACATCACCGGGCACCGTGCTGGTGGGCCGGGCTGTCACCGCCGTGATGGTGCCGCGCCGCCCGGACCTGGACGCTGCGCTGATGCAGATCGGCACGAAGGAGGAAGGCTACCGCGGATTCTATAATCAGTGGGTCATTGACCGGCTGACGGAAGACGATGTCGTGGTCGTGGATCTGTATGATAAAATCTTCGAGGGAACCTATGTGGGCGGAAACCTGTCCACGGCCATCCGGACCCGGACGAAAAGGGGAGGCGCGGTGATCTGGGGCGGTGTCCGCGACCTGCAGCAGATCGCGGAGATGCCGGACTTCCAGATCTTCCACCGGGGAACGGATCCCACCGGTATCGGAAACTGCGTCATGACCGGATACAACATGCCCTGCCGGATCGGACAGGCCATCTGCATGCCCGG
>CAMNKK010000087.1 GCA_946542235.1 uncultured Clostridia bacterium
CAGACTGTCCGGCACGCTGTAGAAGAAGCTGCGCATGATGATGACGTTGAACACGCTGATGCAGTTCGGAATAATCAGCGCGTAGGGGGTATCCAGCATTCTCAGCTTGCTGAGCAGCAGGTAGCTGGGAATGGTACCCGCGCTGAAGTACATGGTGAAGATGATGATAAAGTTGATAAACTTGCCGCCCCGCAGATTGGAATAGGTCAGCGGGTAGGCGCAGCAGATGGTCAGGGTGATGGACAGGAGCGTGCAGATGATGGTCAGGATCACCGTCCAGCCCAGGGAGGTGACGTATTTTTCCGTCGTCAGCACCGTCCGGTATGCCTCAATGTTCCATCCCTTCGGCCAGAGGAAAACCTCGTTCTTGATCAGGGAATCCGCGGTGGAAAGGCTGGCTGCCAGCACGTGCACCATGGGCAGAAGACAGACCAGCATCAGGATGAAGCAGATGGCTGCGATGATCAGATCGCCGACCCGGGTCTTTGTGGATTTGATCATTCCGTCATGCGTCTTTTTCACGGTATGAAGGCTGGTATTCACTGTACTCATCTCATTCGCCTCCTTACCAGATTCCCCGTTCGCCGAATCTCTTCGCCATGGCGTTGGAGATCAGCAGGAAGATGACACAGACCACGCTCTGGAACAGGCCGACAGCCGTGCTCAGGGCATACTGCTGGCCCATAATGCCGCGCTCATACACAAAGATGGATATCGTCTTGCTGGCGCCCTCCACCAGCTTGTTGCTGAGGGTGAAGGGCCGGTCGAATTCGGAGCCCAGGATATGACCCAGGTTCATGATCAGCAGCACCACGATGGTGGAGCGGATCCCCGGCAGCGTGATGTGCCAGATCTTTTTCCAGCGGCTGGCGCCGTCCACCTCGGCGGCCTCATACAGCTCCGGACTGATTCCGGTCAGGGCGGCGAGGTAGATGATGGTGTTCCATCCGCATTCCTTCCAGATTCCCAGGAAGATGTAGGTGGCCCGCCAGTTGCTCTCGGTGCTGACGAAGGGGATCTCCGTTCCCAGCAGCTTGTTGATGATGCCGTCGTGGGTGCCGAACAGCCGGAGGGTAATTCCGGAGATGATCACCCAGCTCAGGAAGTGGGGAAGATACAGCACCGTCTGGGTGATCCGCTTGTACCGCGGGAAGGCCAGCTCGTTGAGAAGCAGGGCCATCATGATCGGCATCGGCATGCCGATGACCAGATCCAGCAGGTTCAGGAAGATCGTGTTGTACAGGGCAGTCTGGAAGCTGCGGTCCTTAAACGCCTTGATGAACCAGTCAAAGCCGTTGTTCTTCACCCAGGGAACCTGCCACGGGGGAACCAGGATGTTGTTCTTCTTGAAGGCAAGAAGAATATAGGACATCGGGGTGTACCGGAAGACAATGAAGAAGGCGATGGGAATGACCAGCAGCAGGTAGAGGGTGCCGTAACGGCGCATATAGGTTATCCAGCTCATACGGTGCGGCTGGAGCGCCGGGGTCTTCTGCACCTGACTCAAACAGCATCTTCCTTTCTTTGGGATATTCTTTCCGGGAATAACGGAAACTGATGTAGTTAATTCACTGTATTCCAACCATTGCCTGCATTTTTATTTTATATGCGAATTTTCTTTTCTTCCATGCGTATAATGCTGAAAAGTATGCGAATCTTGTTTATTCATGGCAGGCGAAAAAGCCCAATCAAAAACCGGGCTTCCGACAGGTTCGGGAAGAAATATTATTTTGCCTTCAGCTCCCGGATCTTCTCTGCCAGATTCATGTATTCCACCCGGAGAGCATCCGGGCTGTCTCCCTTCTTCGGAGCGGACATCCTGGCGGACAAAACTGCCATCTGCATTTCCAGGCGGCTGATCTCCAGCTGCAGGTTTTCCTGAACCGTGTCCCGGGCTTCCTCCTTTTTCGAGGTGTCCGGGCTGCCCTCGAAGGTTTTCAGCGCTCCGTTTTCAAAGCGGACCGTCCGGGTGGAGATTTTCCGCAGAAACATTTCATCATGGCTGACAAAGAGCAGCGTTCCGCCGTACCCGGCCAGCAGCTTTTCCAGCTCCTCCATGGTGAAAAGATCAAGATGGTTGGTGGGCTCATCCAGCAGCAGGGCGTTGCAGTCCATCAGCAGCAGCCTTCCGAGCGCCGTCTTTGCCTTTTCGCCCCCGGAAAGCTCCCGGACCGGCCGGAACACAGCTTCCCCGGACAGGCCCAGGCAGGCCATCACCGTCCGGGCAAAGCTTTCCGGAAAGGCGGATTCCCGCATTACGTTTTCCAGAATACTCTGATCCGGATTCAGGGTGCTTTCGTGATGCTGGTCGAACAAGCCCAGCCGCAGCTTCGGATTCGGCCTGACCCGCCCCTGCCAGGATATTTCCTTCTCTGTCTGGCCGGTCAGGATCCGCAGCAGGGTGGTTTTTCCGCAGCCGTTGGGTCCGGTCAGCGCAGTCCGGCTGCCGGTGGGGAGCACGAAGCCCGTATCCTCCAGCAGCACGCGGCCCCCCGCCGCCATCCTTTCACAGCGGAATTCCAGCGCGTTTCTGGATTCCACCGGATGGAGCACCCCCAGCTTCATTTTGATTTCCGGCAGGGCCCGGGGCTTTTCCCGGACCTCCAGATGCTCCATGCGGTTCTGCAGGGTACGCTTGGCATGGCTTATCTGCAGCACGGAGTCCGTCCACTCCCGCTTGTGCAGCCTCGCCTCGCTGTTGCCCATCCGGGAGGGCGCCTTCTTTACCCGGGAGGCCCGCTCCGCCATGCGCTGGGCGGACTCCTTCAGCCGCTTCTGTTCGCTTCGGTACTGATTATACTCAAAAGCCGCGCGCTCCCGCTGACGGAGCCGCTCCGCCATAAAGGCGTCATATCCCCCGGGGAAGTCCGTGATTTTGCCGTCCTCCAGATACCAGATCCGCGTGCAGAGCTCCCGGAGAAGCATCCGGTCATGGGAAATCAGCAGGATACTTCCGGCAAAAGCCTTCAGCTCCTTCCGCAGGAGGCGCTGTCCCTCCTCATCCAGATCCGTGGTCGGCTCGTCCGCCATCAGGAGCCGGGCTCCGGCAGCCAGTGCCCCGGCGATCCGGTTCCGGGTCATTTCGCCTCCGGAAAGGCCGGCCCGGAGCCCGGGAGCCCGGAAGAGGGATCCGACCTGCCGGTCCTCGCCCGGTTCCGCGTTTCCCTGCTGATGAATTACGGCGACGGGAACCAGGCACCGGACGGCGCCGGTGTCCGCCGGAAGCTCTCCGGCCAGAATGCGGAGCAGCGTGGTCTTTCCCGCGCCGTTTTCCCCGATGAGCCCGATCCGGTCCCCTTCAAAGACCGTCAGCCGATCCGTCTGCAGCAGCAGGCGGTCGCCGAAGGCCAGCGTGAGCTCCGTTGTATCCAAAATCCATTTTGCCATATAAAAAACTCCTCCCTTCTGCCGCGGAGGAGCGAAAAACACAGATAAAAAAGTCGTTTGGCTTTCGCGTTTCGCAACCTCCAAACGGCAGCATAAACCAGCTCCGGAATCGCGGATCCCGGAGACGATCAAGCGGCCGATATCAGCTGCGAATCCTCATTCCTCTCTAAAAGCCCATCCTTTCTTTCATCTGACGACAGCTTATCCGATAAAGACCTGTTTGTCAAGAGCTGCGCCGCGCAAATACCGCGCGGTACTCGCTTTCATCCGTCGTTCCTGTTCTGCTTTCCGGGCGGCGGCAGGGGAAACCGAATCAGTCAAATTCCACCAGGGTCATCATTTCGGTTTCTTCCTCCGCCTCATCTCCGGAGAAATCCTCCTCCTCCCCGGCGCCGCTCTCCAGGGAATCCGTTACGGTGACGGTGAAGTATTTCTCCTCCGTACCGATGGGGGAAATCAGAAAGGTATATTCTCCTTCCTCCAGATGGAAAAGATATCCTTTGCCGCCGGAGGAGGGGACCAGCGTCTGGAGGGTATTCCCGCCGGCATCCAGCACGGTGATGCTGACCTTGGCTCCCGATGTGCTCATGTGAGCCCTGGAGCTGACCGTCATCTCAAAATGGACATACACCGGCTCCATGTTTTCGTTGAAGCGTCCGCTGTACTGGCCGCCCAGCTGAAAGGAGCCGGAGATCCTGCTCGAATCCACCGCTTCAGACTTTGCCATCCGCACGGAAGCCTCCGTGGCTTCCTTCAGCCGCATGGCGGCCTCCACCAGCTGCTGATAGACGGCATCGGCTGCAGCCCGGGCGCTCTCCGCCTTTTTTTTCAGCGCTTCCTCCTCTTCGGTTCCTTCCGCTTCTTCCGCGGCCTCTTCCGCTTCCTCCGCCTCGGCGCTGAGCCGGGCGTATTCCTCGGCCAGCGCTCTTGCTTCCGCTTCCGCGGCCGCCCGGGCTGCCTCGGCTTCCGCCGCGTTTGTCCAGCCGGTTTCCGCCCGGGCCGAAAGGCAGGGAAGCCGGAGAGGCAGAGGCAAAAAGGCTGCATTCAGCAGCAGCGCGCATACCAATAAAAGAAGGAAGGTTATGCTCCGACTCATCAGGTTCTTCTCTCCTTCCGGAACATGCGGGGATGATTCTCCTGTCCTGTGAATATCATTTTACAATGAAACCGGCGGAATGAAAAGAGGGAAACCGATTTCCGGGATCATGCCCCGTAGAGCCCGTATTCCGGCGGATGCTCCCTCAGCGCCCTGTCCAGCTCCGCAAAGGTTTCCGGCTCCGCGCCGGGAATCAGATCCGCGGCCACGATCACCTTCAGACACCACTGGGCGGTGAAGTTTGTGGAAATCCAGGGAATTTCCTCCAGCGAGGTTCCGTCCGCCCGGGTTCCGTAGGAAACGCTCCGGAAGCCCTCCGGCTGCTCCGGCCGGTACAGCAGGGCGAGGAGATTCCGCCAGATCTTCCGGGCCATGTCCGGATCCTTCCTTTCCTTCGCGGCCCAGGCCTGCATTTCGGCGGAATAGATCGGGCTGCCGAACTGCCTGTCCGTCAGGAGCCCCCCGGACTGCTCCGTGCGCTCCTCCGGGGAGAGGAAGAAGAACCGTCCGTTCCGGGCCGTCATCTCCGCCAGCTCCCGGCTGTCCAGCATTTCCGCGGCTTCCAGCCAGACCTCTGTTTCGCCCATGCATGCCTGCAGGTGCATGCCTTTGCCCTGGCCTTCTCCTTCATACAGGAGATGCCCTGTCCCGGGGTCAAAGCCGAATTCCGGCCCCGAGGTCAGCCCCAGCGGCGTCCGGGCCAGGTCGGAAATCCCCGCTTCCATCTTCCGGCGCCAGATGGGATCCAGCGTCCGCTCGTAAGCCGTCATCCAGTCCGAAACCAGAGCGGCCCAGTCCGGCCCGGTCCGCACCCTGATGCTTCCGTCCTCCCGGCTGAACCAGGGCATGGCCCGCAGGGATTCCGCCGCGGACGTGCTGTCCGCCAGGCAGTCGCCGATCCGCCGCTCTCCCGCCAGATAAAACAGGGGACGGTGATGCCCCGCCATCGAAACCCGGGGCTCCTTGCAGGGGCAGCCCCAGTGGCGTACATTATGCCGGGAACCAAGGCCCTTCATAGGCCCGAAATGGTACATATCCACATCCGCGGCATGCCGGCTCAGGGCTTCCGCCGCCCGGAACACCCGCTCGCTCCCGGTGCGCAGGAAATACAGCCACAGCCAGTAGGTCGGAGTCAGCTCCGTGTTGTCCCAGGCGTAGCCGCCCACATCCCACCGCCACATATGCCGGCAGGCCTCATAGGTATGCATGAGATCGCCGTAGTTGAACAGGCCGTACCAGCTTCTCGCCTCGATTTCCGCCTCATAGAAGGCAAAGGCAGACTCCAGCTGGCTTTCCATCCACTTCTGCACTTCCGTATCCCTGCGGGGAAGGCTCCAGAAGCCGAAGGCCCTGTGCTCATGGTAATACTCCGGATCTGCCAGGAAGACAGGAGGACGCCGCAGGGCTTCGGACGCCTCCGCGAGGCCTTCATCCGACGCCCGGCCGGGCCCGAACCGGACGGCGGCACGGCAGGTTACGGCGATTCCGTTGGGATCCGGCCGCATGTAATCGAAACCTTCATAGCATCCCATGGGATAGGTGCGCCGGTCATAATGGCGGAAATCGAAGGCCGGCGCCTGAGGCGAATAAAACCAGACCGTGCATTCCGTGCGGCTGCCGGACAGGCGGTTTGCCTCCAGCCCCGCCGGATGCTTTTCCCAGCATTCCCGCAGATAAAAGCTCAGCGTCCTTTCGGGATCGTTCAGCGCCATAACGCCGGGAGCGCGCCGGCCCTGGACTCCCTCCAGCCAGCATCCGCCCTCCCAGGCCTTCTTCCGGATGCAGAAGTGATCCGCCGAATCCTGGCACAGCGCGAAATGATCCCACCGGGGCAGATCCTCCGCCAGGGCGTCCAGCTCCGGGGACGCCTCCACGGTCTCTCCCCGGAACTGCGCCTCCAGCAGCGCGGGATCCAGATGCTTTTTCCAGTAAAAAAGCTGCGTGGGAGAATCCCGGTACACAGCCCCGTCCGTCAGCAGCCGGATCTGCCGCTGATACGGGCGGCCGCTGAAGCGGGCTTCGAACCGCAGGCCCCATCCGGCCAGCCGATCCCGCTCCGGATCCCCCCGGAAAAAGAAGGTATCGTCAAACAGGATTTCTCCGTCCGCACGGACGGTCATGCGGATCCGGAAGGGCATTTTTTCTTCCCCTTCCTCCAGATGTACGCCCTCGAAGAGGAAAACCGTTTCCAGCGGACCGAGAACCTCCGGCTTCCTGCTCCGGATCTCCCGGGGCAGGGACAGGGTCTGCACCCGCGTGTTTTCCCCCTCTGCGCTTTCGTGACTCAGCAGCAGCACAGGATAAACCGCGTCAAAGCCGGCGGCATCCCGGCGCCTGCAGTCCCGGGCGAGAAGATTCCCGCTTTTCGGCACCGCCAGGCTGAAATCCCTGCCGGAAACAATCCAGGCGTCCGCTTCCTCCAGCACGGTGATTCCGTCCGGCGCTTCCGCCGCTCCGGGCGTGAGCTCGCCGCCCCGGCCGAGGCTTTCCGCCCGGGCGGTATGGCGGCTCCATTTTATGCTCCCGTCGGGCCAGCGCGCCGATACCTCGCTTTGCATCGGGACAGGATTTCCCGCCGCGTCCGCAAGGCGGAACGTCTCCTCCCGCACCATGCCCTTCGGCCAGTATCCGCCAAAGACGGCCCAGCCCTTTGCCTGCCTGTTTTCCATCAGATGTATACGCATGATATGCCAACCTTTCCTGTTTTTATCCGGCCTGCCTGATATTTTATACGGAAAAGCGCGCCTCTGTAAACCCTTCCGGAATGTCCTGTTTCATGCTATACTGCTTTTACAGAAAAAATATTTCCGCGGAGGTATCACCATGGCCTGTTTTTCTCAGCATCAGGGCAGCCTGATCTACAGCAATCCACTTTCCTGCCCGGATTCCCTGCAGGATTTTCTCCTGGAGGGCAGGGCGCTGACAAGCTTCCCCGAGGGATGCCTCCGGCTGGAGAATGCCGAGAGCGCCGAGCTCGGGCAGAAGGCCAACTATGTTCTCTGGTGCAGAAAGGTTTTTCCGGCGGATATGCTGCTGGAAATCGATTTCCGCCCCATCCGGGAGCCCGGGCTGGCCATGCTGTTTTTTTCCGCCTCCGGCCGGGGCGGGCAGGAACTGTTTGATCCCTCCCTCGCGCCCCGCACGGGGGAATACGTGCAGTACCATCACGGCGACATCAACGCATTCCATCTGTCCTTTTTCCGCCGGAAGGAAAAGGATGAACGCAGCTTTCACACCTGCAACCTGCGGAAAAGCTACGGGTTTTATCTGGCGGCCCAGGGGGCGGATCCCATTCCGGACGCGGCGGATGCGGACGGCTTTTACACCCTGTCCCTGCTGAAGCAGGGCCCGGATGTCCGCTTCGCGGTGAATGGGCTGGAAGTGCTTTCCTTCCGGGATGACGGGGAAACGTACGGCCCCCTGCTGGGCGGGGGCTGCATTGGCCTCCGGCAGCTTGCGCCCATGGCCGGGGAGTATGCGAACCTGCGGGTTTACAGCACAGTGA
>CAMNKK010000088.1 GCA_946542235.1 uncultured Clostridia bacterium
AAACGGGGACGATCTCCATGAGCGGAAATGCGGCGGATCTGCTGCAGAACGATGATGTGAGAAAGGCGTATCTGGGCAACTGACCGGGGAATGACTCCTGCCAAACGCAGGCCGTGTTGCGGCCTGCGTTTGGTTGGAATGAATGCCTTTGATCGGGAAATGCCCGGCGATGGAAGATACGGTTTTTTTTCTGTTCCTGCGTTGCGGGAAGGGGCCATGATTGGTATACTGATTCAGTTGCATACTATGAACAGGGGGAACGGAAGCAATGGAAATGGAACTGATCCGTCAGGCGGATCCGCAGGTGGCCGAAGCGATTGAACTGGAACTGAACCGGCAGAGGACGCACATCGAGCTGATCGCCAGCGAGAACTTTGTTTCTCCCGCGGTCATGGCGGCCATGGGCACCTGCCTGACCAACAAATACGCGGAAGGGTATCCGGGCAAGCGGTACTACGGCGGCTGCGAATATGTGGACATCGTCGAGGACCTGGCCCGGCAGCGCGCCTGCAGGCTCTTCGGAGCGGAGCATGCCAACGTGCAGCCCCACAGCGGCGCCCAGGCGAATATGGCCGTTTATTTTGCCATGCTGAAGCCCGGGGACACGGTGCTGGGCATGAGCCTTTCCCACGGCGGCCATCTGACCCACGGAAGTCCCGTCAACATGAGCGGTTCCTATTTCAACTTCGTTCCCTACGGCGTCTCCGCCGAGACGGAGATGATCGACTATGACGAGGTCCGCCGCCTGGCGAAGGAAAACCATCCGAAGCTGATCGTCGCCGGCGCTTCCGCCTATCCGCGGACCATCGATTTCCAGGCGCTGCGCGCGATCGCGGACGAGGTGGGCGCGCTGCTGATGGTGGACATGGCGCACATCGCCGGCCTGGTCGCGGCGGGAGAGCATCCCAGCCCCGTTCCCTTTGCGGACTTCGTGACCACCACGACCCACAAGACGCTGCGCGGCCCCCGGGGCGGCATGATCCTCTGCCGCGAGGAATACGCGAAGGCGATTGACAAGGCCATTTTCCCCGGTACCCAGGGCGGCCCCCTCGAGCACGTGATCGCGGCCAAGGCGGTCTGCTTCGGGGAGGCGCTGAAGGATGAGTTCAGATCCTATCAGCACCAGATCATCCTGAACGCGAAGACCCTGGAGAAGACATTCCGGGAGCAGGAGATCCGGATGGTTTCCGGCGGAACGGACAATCATCTGCTGCTGCTGGACTTCACGGGCAGCGAGGTGACCGGCAAGCAGATGGAAGCGATGCTGGAGGACGCGTACATCACCGTCAACAAGAACACCGTGCCCAATGAAACCCGCAGCCCCTTCGTGACCAGCGGTATCCGGGTCGGAACGCCCGCGGCCACGTCCAGGGGACTGAAGGAGCCGGAGATGAAGCGGGTCGGCGAATGGATCGCCCGGATCTTCCGCGAGGGAGAGGCGGCGGTGCCTTCCGTGCGGAAGGAAGTCGAAGCGCTGATGGCCGGATATCCGCTGTATCAGTAACCGGATTCCCCGATGGCAGTCCGCCCGCCGGTGTTCGGCCGGGCGGACTGCGGTCGGGGAATTTTTCCGTAGTACGGAGCGCGGCCGGTAAAATTCCAATATCCAAATTATGGATACAAGGGCCAAAAAGACAGAATCTGGCAAAAATCTGATAAAAACTTAATAAAATAGGGGGCTCAGGGGGTAGCAGGATCCCGAAAAGTATGGTATACTTTGGTAAAGTGTGAGCTTCATAATACTGGATGATGGAGACGCGCAAAGGCACGACATCCGTTTATCCTGCTGTTCTTTGAAACTGCAAACGCGAAAGGAGGTATCCCGTGATGACGAGAGCTGCAAAAGCCAAAGAAGCCAGCCGCCTGCGGATTGTGTCCCTCGGCGGTGTGGATGAAATCGGCAAGAACATGTATGTCTTCGAATACGAGGACGATATCGTAATTGTGGACTGCGGCAGCGTGTTCCCCAAGGAGGATATGCTGGGAGTGGATCTGGTCATTCCGGATATCACCTATCTGCTGTCGAAGAAGGATCATATCCGGGGATATCTGTTTACCCACGGGCATGAGGACCATATCGGGGCGACGCCGTATATTCTCAAGCAGGCGCCGGCCCATATCTATGGAACGAAGCTGACCCTGGCCCTGGTGGACCTGAAGCTGAAGGAAT
Source organism: uncultured Clostridia bacterium (assembly GCA_946542235.1). Lineage (GTDB taxonomy): Bacteria > Bacillota > Clostridia > Christensenellales > Aristaeellaceae > Aristaeella. Next base: position 2,171 of record CAMNKK010000088.1, read on the forward strand.
ACCGGGTGGAGGGGATTCCGATGCACGTGGTTCAGCCGCGGGATACGGTGCAGCTGGGCCAGTTTACGTGCCAGTTCATCCATGTGAGCCACTCCATCGCCGGCGCCTGCGCCCTGGCGATCACCTGCCCGGCGGGCACGGTGATCTGCAGCGGGGACTTCAAGGTGGACTACACCCCGATCGACGGGCAGGTGACGGATCTGCAGACCTTTGCGAGATACGGCGAGCAGGGCGTTCTGGCCTTCCTCTGCGAATCGACGAACGTGGAGCGCGCAGGGTACACGATGAGCGAGCTCAAGGTCGGCGAAACCTTCGAAAGGATGTTCGCCCAGGCGGAGGGCCGCGTGATCGTTGCCATGTTTGCCAGCAACATTCACCGGATGCAGATGATCATCGACAGCGCGATCCGGTACGGGCGGCGGGTCTGCTTCATCGGCCGGAGCATGGTGAATGTCAGCCGGGTGGCCATGAGCATCGGCGAGCTGCAGATTCCGGAAGGCTGCCTGATTGAAATGGATATGCTGGATCAGTACCCGGACAACGAGATTCTCGTCATGACCACGGGCAGCCAGGGCGAGCCGATGGCCGGCCTGACCCGGATGGCCTATGCGGAGCACCGGAAGCTGCAGATCCGCCAGAGCGATATGGTGATCATCTCGGCCACGCCGATTCCCGGCAACGAGAAGTTTATCTCCCGCGTGATCAACCAGCTGTACCGGCTGGGCGCGCAGGTGGTTTACAGCGCGATGGCGGAGGTGCACGTTTCCGGCCATGCCTGCAAGGAGGAGCTGAAGCTGCTGCACTCGCTGGTCCGGCCGAAGTACTTCATTCCGGTGCACGGCGAGTATCGGATGATGTGGCAGCACGCGCTGCTGGCGGAGGCCATGGGCGTGCCGAGCCAGAATATCGTGATTCCCGAGCTGGGCCAGGTGATTGAAATGAACCAGAGCGTGCTGGCCCTGGGCGAGCAGGTGCCCGTGGGCGGCGTGCTGGTGGACGGGCTCGGCGTGGGCGATGTCGGAAACGTCGTGCTGCGGGACCGGAAGCATCTGAGCCAGGACGGTCTGCTGATCATCGCCATGGCCATCGACCGGGACGAGGCCAGGCTGGTCAGCGGCCCGGACATCGTCAGCCGCGGCTTCATCTATGTCAAGGAGAACGAGGACATCATCGACCAGACGCTGGACCTCGTGCGGCAGATTCTGGCGGACAACAGCCTGGAGGGCAGCGGATGGCCGGATCTGAAGAACATGATCAAGGACGAGGTGCACCGCTTCATCTTCGAGAAAATCAAGCGGAATCCGATGATCCTGCCCATCATTCTGGACGTCTGAGGCGATTGCGAAACCCGGGAGAAACAGGTATAATATCGGTCAGAAAGGGAAGAAAAAACCTTTTCTGACCGTTTTTTATGCTGAGGAGGCATGCAAATGGATTATTCATCGACGTACAGGCTGGCCCAGGATATCCGGGACAGTGAAGAATACAGAACGTATCATGAATTGAAAAAATCGGTCATGGAGGATGAGACGACGGCCGCGCTGATCCGGGAATACCGGAAGCTGCAGGTCACCATTCAGGTGGGCGCGATGAGCGGCAGCCCGGCCAGCGCGGAGGACACCCAGCGCTTTTCCGGTATTTCCACCCTGCTGTTTTCCAAGCCGGAGGTCAGTCAGTTTCTGCTTTCCGAGATGCGGCTGCAGCAGGCGCTGGGCGATATATTCCGGATTGTGACAGAGGCGGCGGATATCGATATGCCCCTTCCGGGAATGGAGAGGTAAGGCGCTTTGAGAGAAGAGAAGGACTATACCTACCGCAGCATGCAGGAGGAGCGGAAATACGGCCTGTACTGGTACAGCGGCCTGTGGACCGTTCTGCGCCCGATTCTGATCGCGCTGACGGTGGGCGTGCTGGTGGTCGGCATCGTTTCGACGGTGGGCAATCGCCTCTATGACGAGTTTGCGGCCCCGGTGGATCCGCAGGATCCGACGGAATACGGCTTTGAAATCGTCAGCGGGGAGAGCCTGAACCGGGTGGCCGGCAACCTCGAAAAGGCGGGCCTGATCCGGAACAAAACGGTTTTCAAGTACTACTGCGACTTTGCCGGCATGGGCCAGAAGATTCAGGTCGGCAGCTATCAGCTGACCAAAGGGATGACGCTGTCGGAGATCGCGGACCGGCTGACCACCGGGGACGGAAACCCCATGGTGCGGAATATTACGCTGATCCCCGGGGAAACGGTCGAGGAGTTTGCCGCGAAGCTGCAGCAGAACGGCGTGCTGGAGCGCACGGATACCTTCCTGAGCCTGTGCCGGACCGGGGAGAAGTTTACGGATTACTATTACATCGCGGACCTGCGGAATACGCGCAACTCCCGGGATCGGAAATATATGCTGGAGGGGTATCTGGCCCCCAATACCTACGAGGTGTACGTGACCGCCACGGAGGAGGAGCTGATCCGGAAGCTGCTGAGCCAGACGGAGGCTGTTTTCCCGACGGCATATGAGGAGCGGGCGGAGGAGCTCGGCCTGTCCATGGATCAGGTGCTGACGCTGGCCAGCATGATTGAAAAGGAAGCGGGCAAGGGGGACTTTGCCCGGGTCAGCGCGGTGTTCCATAACCGGCTGAAGGCCAATATGAAGCTGGAAAGCGACGTCACGATCCATTACATCACCGGCATCCGCCGGATGGCGCTGAGCCAGAGCGATCTGCGGACGGACAGCCCCTACAACACCTATCTGTATGCGGGTCTGCCCCTGGGCCCGATCTGCAACCCGTCGCCGGACGCGATCCGGGCGGCGCTGTATCCGGATGAGACGCTGGTGGCGCAGAACTATCTGTTCTTCTGCGCCAAGGAGCCGGAGAGCGGGGAACTCTACTTCTCCCGCACGCGGGCGGAGCACGAGCGGGCGGTGGCGGTCTATTCGCCCCTGTGGAAGCAGTATGACCAGAAGCGGGGGATCGGAGAATGACCATGCCGGAACTGCTGTGCCCGGCGGGGAACCGGGAGGCGCTCGAGGCCGCGCTGCACTTCGGCGCGGACGCGGTATACGGCGGCATGCAGCACTACGGGCTGCGCGCCTTTGCGGGCAACTTCAGCCTGCCGGAGCTGCGGGACGCGATCCGGCGGACCCATGAAGCCGGGGCCCGATTCTATGTGACAATGAATATTTATCCCTTCGACGACGAGCTGGAGGGAATGGTGCAGGCCGCGCGGGAAGCGGCAGACGCCGGGGCGGACGCGGCGATCGTCAGCGATCCGGGCGCGATCCGCCTGCTGCGCCGGGAGGTGCCGGAGCTGCCGGTCCATGTGAGCACGCAGGCGAGTACCGTGAACACGCCGGCGGCGGAAATGTACCGGGATATGGGCTGCGAGCGGGTGATCCTGGCCCGGGAGGTCAGCCTGGAGCGGATCCGGAAGATGCGGGAAAACCTCGGGGACAGCATCCAGCTGGAGACCTTCGTGCACGGCGCCAGCTGCATGGCCTATTCCGGCCGGTGCCTGCTGTCCGCGTATCTGACGGGGCGCAGCGGCAACCGGGGCGAATGCGCCCAGCCCTGCCGGTGGAAATGGGCGGTGACGGAGGAAAAGCGCGAGGGCGAATACTATCCCGTCGCGGAGGATGAGCGGGGAACGTATCTGTTTTCCGCCCGGGATCTTTGTCTGATGCCGATCCTGCCGGAGCTGTGCGCGGCCGGGGTGTCGAGCCTGAAGATCGAAGGCAGAATGAAGACGGAGTATTATGTCGCGGTGGTCACGGGCGCATACCGCCGGGCGCTGGACCTGCTCAGCAGGGACCGGAAAGCCTTTGACAGCGCGCTGCCGGAGCTGATGGACGAGCTGCGGTGCGCCAGCCACCGGGAAAGCGATACGGGCTTCCTGCTGGGAACGCCGGAAACGCCGGGGGAGGCGGAAGGATTCCACCAGGAGCGGGAATATGTGGCCCGCGTGCTGGAGACGGAGGGAAATACGGCCAGGCTTTTGCTGAAGAACCGCTTCTTCGCGGGGGACGCGCTGGAGCTGATGACCCGGGAGGGCGTCCGGAAGGTGACGGCCGTTCCCTTCCTGCGCGAGAAAACGGGAGAAACGCTGGACACGCTGGGCATCGCCGGCGAGGTGATCCGGATGGCGCTTCCGGGCAGCCGGGCGGGGGATATCCTCCGCGGCCCGGTCCGGAACCACAGAAGGTAAGGCGCGGCCGGACACCGTGAAAGTACGGAAAAACAGGCACAGAGAGGCATACGGATGGCCAGACTGAAGAGATATGAGCTGTATGAGGGCAACGGGGAAACCCTTCCGGACGAGTATGCCGGCCCGCGGCCGGAACCCCGGGAGACCGCGCTGCCCGGAAAGCCGGCCCTCGGCCGGGACGAGACGCTCCGGGAAAGGGACCGGATGAACCGGGCCGGGGAGGCGCTGGCGCAGCGGAAGCATTATTTTGCCAGCAACGATACCGGCGATGACGCGGAGCCGGTTTCCCCGCTCTTTGACGATTTTGACCGGTTCAATCCCCGGCCGGAGCCGCCGGCGGTCCGGAAAAAAAGAAAGGATCAGGGCCGCTGGACGGCGGTGACCGTCGTCTGCCTGGTGATCCTGCTGGGGCTGGGGGCGCTGATGCTGCCGCAGCTGACGGGCCTGCGGTATCGCTTCCTGCCCAACCTGGCGTTTGCCAACGGCACGATCATCCGCCTGGACGCGGAGCAGGAGGAGATCCTCTCCGGGCTCCGGAAGGAGATGTATTCAGACCGGATCTATCAGGGCATCTATATCGACAATGTGCACGTGGGCGGAATGACGAAGGCCGAAGCGGTCCGGGCGGTGGAGGCGGTGAACGAAAAGACGGATGTGACCTTCGACCTGACCGTGACGATCGGCAATGAAAGCTGGCATGTCAACAGCGAGCGCGTCCCCGTGTCCCGGAATATTGAGGAGCTGGTGGAGAAGGCCTGGGCCCAGGGCAGAAGCAATACGGACGGGCTGCGGGGCAGCGGCATGACGCCGCTGCAGGAGCGGATCAACCAGGCATCCGCCATGCGCTCCGGTCCGATTTCGTACACCTCGGAGCAGGACTATGACCGCGAGGCGCTGCGCACGATGGTGGAGGGCATCGCGAACTATGTGGACCGCGAGCCGGTGAACAGCACGGTGGAAAGCTTCGACTTCGGCAGCAAAACCTTCAGCTTTACGGAGGACCGGCCGGGGGCCCGGGTGGATCCGGACGACCTGTACGAGCGGCTGGCGACCCTGCTGGACAACGGCGTGACCCAGACGACGGTTCACATCGTGCCGGAGAAGGTGCTGGCGGAGGTGACGCGGGCGGAGCTGATGAACCGCTTCGGGCTTGTTTCCGCCTATACGACGGACACGACCAGCAACAAAAACCGCAACACGAATATCGACCTGAGCGCGAAGGCCATCAACGGCAGGACGGTGATGCCGGGCGAGATCTTCTCCTTCAACGGCGCCACCGGCGAGCGCACAGCGGAAAAGGGATACAGGGAGGCCGCGGCCATCTCCGGCGGCCAGAGCCGGGACGAGATCGGCGGCGGCGTATGCCAGACCAGCTCCACCCTCT
>CAMNKK010000089.1 GCA_946542235.1 uncultured Clostridia bacterium
CCCGTTCGTTTACCGGATGAACTCCGCAATCTGATTGATCGCGGTGATCACGGCCTGCGTCGTCACCGTCGCGCCCGTCAGCGCGTCGATGTCGTCGATAGTCATCGGGATGGTCTTTCCAATGAACTGCTGCTGGAAGGACGGCTCCAGCGCCCGCTCCCCCAGGTATTCCGTCTCGGCGAAGTCGTTGTCGCCGATGGAGATTTCGGTTATTGTCCGGTTTTCGTCCACCGTCAGGAAAACGCGTACCGGACCGCCGAAGCCCTTCGCGGCGGAATTATATTTTCCGTTTCCCTGATCAACCACCTCTGCCGCAGGCTCTTCCTCCTGTTTCGGCGCCTCTTCGGTTTCCTTGTTCTTCTCAACAATGGGCGCGTCCGCCAGACCTTTGTCCAGTCCGTCGCTGATCATGCTGATGGCCTCCAGCACGGCATTGGTCGTGACGGTCGCTCCGCTCAGGGCGTCGATCTCATCGATGGTCACAGGGATGGTCTTGCCGATAAACTGCTGCTGGAAAGCCGGTTCCAGCGCCCGCTCACCCAGATATTCCGTTTCCGCGAACTGGTTGTCGCCGATGGAAATCTCCTGAATCACGCGCCCGTCGTCAAGCGTCAGGAAAACTTTGACCGGGCCGCCGAAGCCCTGGGCCGTCGCGGCATACTTCCCCTCGCCCAGATGCTCCGCCGTGCTGGTGCTCTCCACCGTGAATCCGGCTTCCGCCGCAATCTCCTCCATGGCCTGGTTCACACCCTTGATGACTGCGCGGCTGGTGATGGTCGCGCCGCTCAGGGCGTCGATCTCTCCGCCGTCCTTGGTCAGGGCCACCGGAGCGCTCTTTCCGGCAAACTGCTCCTGGAACTCCGGCTCCTTGGCCCGGGCGCCCAGTCCTGCCGTTTCCGCAAAGTTGGATCCGCCGACGCTGATGCCGCCGATCGTTCCGTCAGGCCGCGCGGCCACGGTGGTCTCGACCTCGCCTCCGAAGCCCTGGGCTGTGGCGGCCTTGGAATAACCTACGGTATTCCCATCCTTGTCCTTTCCGACAATGACGCCGCTTTCCAGCTCCTCAAAGCTGTCCGCGTCCGGAATCAGCTTTCCGAGGGTCGCGTACTTCTCGCGGTTCGCGTTTTCTGCGATCACATCTTTTGTCATCAGGTTGGTCCCGGCCAGCAGCGCCGCCGCAACCACGCAGATCACCGTTAAAACCAGCCATGCAGGAAACTTGTTTTTCATCTTGAACACCTGTCCTCCGGCCCGGTTGCTTTCGAGCCTGTCCGATCGTTTCTATGGTTTGATGTATGCCTTATACCCGGGGCTGAAAGCCTGTGTCCCGTCCTTGCCGATCCACATGGCCTCGCTTCCGGTCTGATCCAGCAGCCGCTGTCCTTCCTCCTGGTCCATCAGGAACAGCGAGGTGCTCAGCGCGTCCGCCAGTCCGGAATCCTGCGCAATCACCGTCACCGCGCGCCATTTCGTCCCGGGGAAAAGGGTTTCCGGATCGATGATGTGGTGATACTGTACTCCGTCCACGGTATATCTCCGCTGATAGTCCCCGCTTGTCACCACGGATCCTCTGGAGATGCTCAGCTTGTGAATATAGGCTTCCCCCGCCGCGTCCGGATCCTGCACCCCCACGGTCCAGGCGCTGCCGTCCGGCTTGGGCCCGGTTGCCACCACATTGCCGCCTACCGACAGCAGATATCCTTCCGGCAGGGTTTCACATACCTTCTGGACAGCATATCCCTTGGCCAGAGCCCCCACATCCAGGCTGGCTTCCGGATCCGTCAGCCGGACCGTCCGGGCTGCTTCGTCCATCTCCAGATATTCAAATCCGGTGTGACCTGCCGCCGCTTCCAGCTCTGACAGCTCCGGCAGACGGGCGCTCTCCGGATCCTCAATCCCTTCCTCCCGTACCTCGTGCCAGATTCGGAGCACCGCGCCGAACATGGCATTGGTCCGGTGTCCGGAGAATTCATCCGCTTCCCGGGCCAGCTTCAGCAGATCGATGATCCGCTGATCCACGGTGAAGGTCTCCCCGGGATGCCGGTTCACGGTGCAGAGGTTCACCAGATCCGGGTATTCATGATAGATATCGTACAGATGGTCATATGCTTCCATCTGATCATGAATCCGGGCCGCCTCGGCAGAGAAGATATCCTGATCCTCCTCATAGCCGAGAATCGTGGTTACCGTGTCAAACAGGGTCAGATAGCTGGCCTGATAACGTTTCTTCTCCCGGGCCTGGCAGCCCGTGCACAGAAGAAGCGTCATGATCAGGAAAAGTACAGCCAGGGTCAGCTTCCGTCTCAATCGGGTACGCTCCTTGATTCATCCGGGCAGGGACGAATCCCTGCCCGGATGATGGTTCAGTCCTGTAATACGTATACAGTCGGAATTATTTCGCCAGCTTGGCGATCAGCTTTACAAAATCGCCGATGGCAATGGTCGTGGTCGCCAGCAGATCCGCGTCGGTCGCCTTGCCGCCTTCTCCGATGGCAATGCCGGCCGCTTCCGTCAGGGTCTTGCCGGTCACATAGGCGCAGAATCCGGCAGCCTGCTGATACCATTCACCCTTGGGGGCCACGCCGCCCATGCCGTAGGCATCTCCCTTTTCCAGCTTGCTCAGCACCTTTGCGGTGGTGTCGCTGGTCACCTTTCCTTCCGCGGAGAAGGTCGCCTTGGGCTGCACAGCGTCCATCACCATGCCGGTGATTACGTCGCCGTTCACGGTCACAGCCGCATAGGTGGCATCCAGCTGGGCGGTGCCGTCCTTGTTCTCGGTCGCGTTCTTGCAGGATTCCGCATTGGCGGTGGCCGTCAGGTACAGCACATCCCCGGCCTTTGCGCCATGATCTTCGGCCTTTTCGACCGCCAGCGCCACAACTTCCACAAAGTCACCGATCGAAATGGTGGTGGTGGCCAGGATGTCCTCATCCGTCGCCTTGCCTTCCGTCAGGGCAATACCCTTGATCTGATCCAGGGTCTTGCCCACGCAGTAAGCAGCAAAGCCCTGCGCCTGCACGTTCCATTCGCCCTTGGGGGCCACTCCGCCCATGCCGTAGGCTTCACCCATCTCGGTCTTGGTCGGGAATTCGGCAGTTGTGTCCGTGGTCACTTCTCCCTTGGCGTTGAACTTGATGTCCGCGCGGTAGGAATCGATCACGCAGCCGGTGATCACGCCGTTTTCATCCACGGTCACCGCGGCGATGGTGATCTCGTTGCGAACCTGTCCGTCCTTTTCAGGAGTGGCATCCGTGGGAGTCAGGGCAACGACAGCGGCAACGCCGGTCTTCAGCGCGCCTTCCGCGGACGCGGGAATCAGTGCGGCGGCCATCATCAGGCACAGTACCAAAGCAATCAACTTCTTCATACGGGAATACCTCCATAATGTTTTTAATATGTCGATCCGCACCCGAAGGTACGGTTTCAACCGATCAGGGATCGCTTCCGCTTTTGCCGGCACCCCATGCATTTTTCCGGGGATTCGGTCAGGCTGCGCTGCGCGCTCTGCCGCCCAGGGCCCGCAGCACCCCGGCGCTGACAGCGCCGGTAGCAGCGCCGCAGGCGGTTCCGATCAGCAGCAGATACGGCAGATAACCCCAGATATAAGCGGAATGCATCAGCAGCATGGCTGTCAGAATCTGGCCGCAATTATGGCCCGCGGCGCCCAGCACGCTGACGCCGTATACGCTCAGATGGCGGCTCCGTTTTGCCGCCGCCATGACGAGCATGGACAGCAGCCCTCCGGCCAGGGAGAAAGCAAGCCCTGTCATGTTTCCGCTGAACAGCGCGCTCAACAGGCACCGTGCAGTCAGAATCAGCAGCGCCGCAGGGAGGCTCAGCCTGTACAGGGCGAAAAGGGTTACCGTATTCGCCAGTCCCAGCTTGACCCCGGGCAGCGGAATGATCATTTCCAGCGGAATCAGCCTTTCCACCCAGCTCAGGGCAAAAGCCAGCGCGGTCAGGATCGCCATGGTCGTCAGATCTTTTGTCTTCATGGCTTCTCCTTACTGCACCACCGCGTCCACATCATCCGTATCCGCCTCTCCCTCCAGACGGATCTCCACCCGGTTCGGCAGGCACACAGCGCTTCTTCCCGGAGCGGAAATCCATCCGGAATGAACGCAGTCCTCTCCGGGGCAGTCCGAGTGGGTAAAGGCTATTTTCCCGTCCCGGACGGAAATCGTGTTCCGGTACGCGCCTTCGACCGTAATCTCCGTATTTTCCTCCAGCCGGAGCTCCCGGATCACTTCCCCGTCCTGATAAATCCGGGCAATGACCCTGCCGTTTCCGCCGGAGGGAATCAGCAGCAGGGCAATCATCACCAGGGCGGCCGTCACCACTGCGGCGATGGCAACTGCGTCCCCCCGCTGAAAGGTAAGACCGTCATGTTCCTTCTTCATACAAACAGCAGGGCACACCCGACGCCCCAGATCGCTCCGATCAGCACCTCCAGCGGCGTATGTCCCATCCGCTCCTTCAGATCCTCGCTCCCCTCCGTTTCATCATGCTCGAGGGTGAACCAGTCCATCAGAATATTGATCGCGCTCCCCTGGCGGCCGGTTTCACGCCGGACCCCGATCGCATCCGTCATTACGATGAAGCAGATGACGAAGCAGATGGCAAAGGTCATGGAATCAAAGCCTTCCTTCAGGCCCGCCATCGTGGCCAGCGAAGCGACAAACGCCGTATGGGAGGAAGGCATTCCGCCTGATCCGAAGAGCAGGTGACGCAGGTTCCAGCCCCTGTGCCGCAGCCCGTCGATCAGATACTTGGCCAGCTGGGCAGAAAACCAGGCCGTCAGGCAGCAAAGCAGCGTACGGTTTGCGAAAACACCCTGCAACAGGATTCACTTCCTTGCAATAATTCTATCATTCTTTATGTCCCTTGACAACCCAAGCTCATTTTTTAACAAGCGCGCTCAGCTTTTAATGCCGAGATATTCCCTGATTTCACCCATCCGGTCAAGGCCGTCCTGATATCCAAGCCAGTAAAGGTTCCCCAGCTTTTCCATGTCCCGTTCCAGCCGGCTCACCTTCACCTCCCGGGAGGGAGCAATCCGCAGAATTCTTCCATCTGCGTGGAGGCGCTCCACTTCCTCGAATTCCCGGTTGGCCTCCAGGTTCATCCGTTTGATCTTTTCCATGATTTTCGGATACTTCCTGTATACCTTCTCAGCCAGGGGATCCTCCCGGTTTTTCTTGCGGAATTCCGTCTCCCGGGTCCGGATTACGATGATCTTTTCAAATCCCTCATCCAGGGCCCACTGATACGGAATCTTGCAGGAGCATCCGCCGTCCAGGTAGGGCGTCCCATCAATCTGCACCATGGGCGCCAGATAAGGCAGCGTCGCCGAGGCCCGGACCGCCAGCATCAAATCGGCGCATTTCCCTTTCTCAAAAGCCTCCGGCTCCCCTGTCAGGCAGTTGGTCGCCACCGCCAGAAAACGCTGCTCCGGCCGGTTGAACCGTTCCTGATCCATCGGCTCGCAGATTCCCCGATCCTCCAGCACAAACCCGACATCAACGATGCTGTGACTGTTCTTCAGTGCTTTCAGCCCTACATATCTGGGGTCATGACGGTAGGTCAGGCTGATCCGTGCGGAACGCCCGATCTGGCCGGATACATAGTTCACTCCGGACAGCGCTCCGGCGGAAACGCCGATCACGCACTGCAGGTTCACATCCTGCTGCATCAGGGCATCCAGCAGTCCCTGCGTATAAAGCCCCTTGAAGGCGCCGCCCTCCAGCACCAGGCATCCGGGCGTCAGCTTTTCCGACGCTTTCCCTGTCGGAATCCGGTCTATTCCCGAGTAAACTTTATCCTGATTCATGGTTCCCATCCGCTTCTTTCCGGTGTCATTTCGGTCAGCCCATTATATCAGATCCCGATATCCCGCGCAATGAAAATCCCCTTTCTTTTGCCGGTTGATTTTTCCTTCGGGTATGATACAATCTTCTCAGGAAGCAGCATGGATCATACGCGGAGAGAGGCGGCCCCGCCCTTCCCGTTTCTTCCGGAGGTGCAGCATGAATTCAGGCGAGTTTTACCGGTTGATTCAAATTCCCGACCCGGTTCGGGTGCAGTATGAAAAATGGGACGCGGCCGGAGCATCCCGGATGGATCCTGATCTCGAATCCAGGCTTCTCCGGCGGGATCAGTGGGACGATGCCTGGAAGGAGCTGACGGACCGGCTGGGCCCATCGGACGCGGATCATGTCAGGGCCCTTTGGGAGGAGCTGTCCATCGCCCTTCGGCAGGTTCCGAGATGGGAGCAGGCAGGCATCCCCCGGGAGATCTTCCGGGATACCATGATGTTTGCCTCCCGCTATCTGAAGGATGGACTGGCTGCCTACGGGCATTATTGCTTCACCGCCGGATGGTGGTTCCCCCGCCAGCTGGCTATGGAGCTGTTCCGTCTGGGAAGCCTGGAGTTCGAGCTGCTGGATGGGGCGGAGGGGCGCCGGGTTTCCCTGCATATTCCGACGGATGCCTCTCTGGACTCCGAAGCCGTCGATGACTCGCTTCAGCGGTTCCGCGCCTTCGCGGCGCGATTTTTCCCTGGCTGGACGGATGCGCCCATGTACTGTGATTCCTGGCTGATTTCCCCGGCCATCCGTCCGCTTCTCGCCGAAGGCTCCCGAATCCGCGCTTTTCAGGATCGCTTTGAGGTGCTTTCCGTGGACAGCGAGAGCATGGGAGCCGTAGGCTGGGTGTTTCCGGGGCATTCGAAGGACCCGGAAACCTTCGGAGATCTCCCGGAGGGATCTTCCCTGCAGAAAAAAATGAAGGCTTTCCTCCTGGGCGGTGGAAAGCCCGGATGGGCCGAAGGCCGGATGAAATAATCCCGCCGCCCTGTGAAAGGCGGCGGGACAGCTCGCGCATACTGGTTCAAGGGAAAAAGAAATACCGGCCGAAGCCGGTATTTTCTTTTGCGTATTACTTCATCATGGCGGCGATTTCACCGGCCAGATCATCCTTGCGCTTCTCGATGCCTTCACCGCGCTCGAAGCGGGCGAACTTCACCACATCGATCTGGGCATTGGCAGCCTTCGCGACTTCGGCCATCAGACCCTTGATGGTCTTCTCGCCGTCCTTGACATACTGCTGCTCCAGCAGGCAGACTTCCTTGTAATACTTCTCGATTCTGCCTTCGACCATGCGCTCCACGATCTTTTCGGGCTTTCCTTCGTTCAGCGCCTGGGCGCGGAGGATTTCCTTTTCCTTTTCCAGCTTCGCAGAATCGACTTCTTCACGGCGAACCGCTTCGGGACGGGCTGCGGCGATCTGCAGCGCCAGGTCGTGGGCGAAGGTCTTCACTTCGTCGCTCTTCTTTCCGTTCTCGTCAGCGGACACTTCGACAATGACGCCAACCTTTCCGCCCAGATGGATATAGGTGGAAATCACGCCCTTCGTCTCATAGCGCTCAAAGCGGCGGATGGAAATCTTTTCTCCGATGGCGACAGTCGCGTCGCTGATCATGTCGGAAATCGTCTTGCTCTCGTCATCCACGTACTTCTGAGCCAGCAGGGCATCCACATCCGCGGGATTCGCCTGGGCGATATGCTTGGCAACGCTGTTGGCGAAGTTCTTGAAGTTGTCGGTGTTGGCCACGAAGTCGGTTTCGCAGTTGACTTCGACGATCACGCCCACGGTGGCATCCTCATTCACATACTGGGCAACCGCGCCTTCCGCCGCGATCCGGCTGGCCTTCTTGGCCGCCTGGCTCAGTCCCTTTTCACGCAGCCA
>CAMNKK010000090.1 GCA_946542235.1 uncultured Clostridia bacterium
CCGCGCCGTTCATCATGAACTTCATGTTGCCGGTGCCGCTGGCTTCCTTGCTGGCCGTGCTCAGCTGCTCGGAAACCTCCGCCGCGGGGATCAGCACCTCGGCGCTGCTCACGTCGTAGTTCTCCAGGAAAACAACCTGCAGCATCTTCCGGGCCCGGGGATGCTTCTCAATCAGCTTGCTCAGCGCGCAGATCATGCGGATCGTCTGCTTCGCGCGGGTATATCCGGGGCTGGCCTTGGCGCCGAAAATGAAGACCCTGGGCTCCATGACGAAGGTTTCGTCATTCACGATCCGGTTGTACAGCACGAGAATATGCAGCGCGTTGAGCATCTGGCGCTTGTACTCGTGGAGGCGTTTGGCCTGCACATCAAAGATGAAGGACGGATCCACAACGGCGCCCTGCCGGTCCAGCAGCAGCTTTGCCAGCCGCTCCTTGTTCTGCTTCTTGATCTCCTCAAACCGATCCCGGAACGCGGCATCGTCCGCATAGGGCAGCAGCTCCTGCAGCCGTTCCGGCTCCCTGATCCAGCCGGTGCCGATGCTTTCGCTGATCAGGTTCGTCAGCCCGGGGTTGCAGCTCATCAGCCAGCGGCGGTGCGTAATGCCGTTGGTGATGGCGCTGAACTTCTCCGGCATGACCTTGTAATAGTCATGGAAGGTGTCGCTCTTGAGAATTTCGCCGTGCAGCCGGCTCACGCCGTTCACGCTGTAGCTCATGGCAACGCACATGTTGGCCATGTGCACGTTGTCGTAGCTGACGATCGCCATGTTCGCGATCCGGTCCCAGTCTCCCGGGAAGTAGTTCCAAAGCCGCTCGCACAGGCGGCGGTTCATCTCGCAGATGATCTGGTAGCACCGGGGCAGCAGCTGCTCCACCATGTGCACGGGCCACTTCTCCAGAGCTTCGGCCATGATGGTGTGGTTGGTGTAGGCGACGGTCTTCTGCACGATCGCACTGGCCTCTTCCCAGCCCAGGCCTTCCTCGTCCATCAGGATGCGCATCAGCTCGGGAATCGCCATGCCGGGATGAGTGTCGTTGATATGGATCACGACCTTCTCCGGCAGCTTGCTGAAGTCATTGCCGAAGTTCTTTTTAAAGGTCTTGATGATGTACTGCAGGCTGGCGCTGGTGAAGAAGTAATGCTGCTTCAGCCGGAGCATCTTGCCTTCATAGTGCTTGTCCTCGGGATAGAGCACCTTGCTGATGGTCTCCGCCAGCTCGATTTCCTCGCTGGCCTGGACGTATCTGCCCTCGCCGAAGCTGTTCAGGTCGATCTTCTTGGGGCTTCTGGCGCTCCACATCCGCAGGGGGTTCACCGTCTCGGTGTCATATCCGACGATGGGCATGTCATAGGGCACGGCTTCCACGGTGTAATAATCCCGTGTGACGTATCTCTTCTGGCCGTTGATCTCGACCTCTTCCACGTGTCCGCCGAAATGAATCTCACACGCGTCCTGCATGACCGGGCTTTCCCAGGCGTTTCCGTTGTCCAGCCAGCTGTCCGGCAGCTCCACCTGCTGTCCGTCCACGATCTTCTGGCGGAAGAGGCCGTATTCATAGCGGATGGTGCACCCCATGGCCGGCAGATCCAGGCTGCTCAGACTGTCCATGAAGCAGGCCGCCAGCCGCCCGAGGCCGCCGTTGCCGAGGCCGGGCTCCGGCTCTTCCTTCAGCACATCCTGAATATCAATTCCAAGCTCCTGCAGCGCTTCGGTGTATTCCCTGCTGGAAACCAGATTCAGCATGCTGGTATACATGCTGCGGCCCATCAGAAATTCCACACTCAGATAGTAAAGGCGTTTTTTCTTGCTCTTCTTCCATTCCTCCCGGGAAACCATGTATTTCTGCATGATCTGATCCCGTACAGTGGAGGCCACGGCGCGGTAAATCTGATGGGGAGTAGCTTCCTCAATGGTCAGCCCGTTGTAGCGCTGCACCTTGCCCACGATGGAGTTTTTAATCGACTCTTTGTCAAATTTGGTTGCTGGCATTCCGTTATCTCCTTCACATCTGTTTGCGGCGGTGAAAAAAAGCCCGCAAGGCTTATTATACCGCATTTTCAGCGACCTGGCAAGCCTCTGCGCAGTTCCGTCCGAATTGTCCGGCGGGAAGTTCTCATTCCCGGAGAAGGGTTTCCTCCATGGCCTCCGCCTCCCGCTGATCCCGGCCGATCTGTTCCGTCAGCCCGGCGATCGAGCTGAAGCGCCTTTCCGGGCGGAGGAACCTGATCAGCCGCACCGCGGCGCGCTTTCCGTACAGGTCGATCTCTTCATGAAGAACATGGACCTCCACGGTCACCTCCCCGGAGGGAATCGTGGGCTGCAGTCCGATGTTCAGCACCCCGGCCCGCCGCTTTCCTTCGCATTCCAGTCTGCAGGCGTAGACGCCGTAGGCCGGAAGCAGCTTGCGTCCCTCCGGCCTGATGTTCGCCGTGGGATAACCGATCCGGGTACCCTCATGCTTTCCGCTGACCACCTGCCCGGAGATCCCATAGGGGTATCCCAGCATGTCGTTTGCCCCCTCCAGGTCACCCTCCAGCAGCTTGCCGCGGATGGCTGTAGAAGAGATCACCTCTCCCGCGGCGGATCTGACGGGCGGTACAATCAATACCCCATAGCCGTGCTTTTCCGCGTCCGCCCGAAGCATTTCCGCGTTGCCCCGGCCCATCCGGCCAAAGGTATAGTTCCATCCGGCCGCCGCCGCCTTCAGATCGCATTCCTCCCGGAGCAGCCGCAGAAAATCCTCCGGCTCCGTGGCCGCCATCTCAGGGGTAAAGGAAAAGATCCTGAGCTCATCCACGCCAAGGCGTTCCATGATCTCTGCCTGCTCCTCCGCGGTCTGAAGCACCTTCGGGGCGCGCCCGGGGCAGATCACCTCCATGGGGTGCCGGTCAAAGGTCACCACACGGAGCCGGGCATTCAGCTGCTCCGCCAGCCGCTTTCCCCGGCTGATCAGCTCCTGATGGCCCCGGTGCACCCCGTCAAAGGTACCCAGTACTGCCACCACAGGCCCTGCTGTCCGTTTTTCTCTGATTATTTCCATATCCTTCATTTCCTGAAACGTGGTATTTACTCTTCCGTCGGCGGAATCTGTGCCCGCCAGGCCAGCTGACCCTCCCGCCGCACAGCCATCCCCCAGAATTGACCCTGCAGGTAGATCCGGGTCACGCCGTTTTCCTCCGGAGGCTCCCCTTCCATTTTATCCAGCGGAAGCCTGGCGCCGGCCGCCACCCATTTGGCCATCCATGCCGGCGCGTCCATCCTCCTCAGATGCTGAATCGGAGCGTCCATGGGAATCAGCAGCTCTCTCAGCGTACCCTCCTCGGCCAGGCGGCGGGCCTCCTCCAGGGATACGGCTTCCCCGATGCGGAAGTATCCGCTCCGGGTTCTGGTGAGGCTGCGCATATGGGCCGGGCAGCCGCACCGCTTTCCCAGATCGTCGCAGATGGAGCGGATATAGGTCCCCTTTCCGCAGACGATCCGCAGCCGAACTCCGTGCTCCGGCTCCTCCCCGAGGATTTCGATGCGCTCCACGTGCACGGTCCGTTCGGGCACCTCCGCCGTCTCTCCCTTCCGGGCCAGATCGTACAGATGGCGTCCGCCCACCTTGATCGCGCTGTACATGCTGGGGCGCTGCAGGATATCCCCCGTCAGCCCGGACAGCTCCTGCCGGATCCGGTCCGGATCCGGAAAGTCCTTCCCCGAGGCCACGGCCGTCCCCGTTGCATCCTGGGTGTCCGTCGCTGTTCCGAAGGCACAGACGGTTTCATACTCCTTTTCCTTGTCCACCAGATAATCAAACAGCCGCGTAGCCCTGCCCAGCATGATGGGAAGGACTCCCGCGGCTTCGGGATCCAGCGTCCCGGCATGGCCGATCCGCTTCTCGCCCGTCAGACGCTTCAGCACTCCCACCACGGCAGCGCTGGACATCCCGGCAGGCTTATTGATATTGATAAATCCGTTCATTTTCCGTTCTTCTCTTGCAGTCTGGCTTTCATGGCCCGGACCACCTGGCGGGTAGTTGCCTCCAGGCTGCCCTCCATGCTGATTCCCGCGGCTCTGTTATGCCCTCCGCCTCCCAGGCTTGCGGCCACGTCGTCTACGGTCAGGGGCGCCCGGGCCCGCAGGCTGAACTTGATCCGCTGATCCCCGTTTTCCCGCCCCAGCAGGGCCATCCGGGTTCCCACCGTTTCCAGCCCGTAGTTCACCAGGGTATCGGCGTGCTCGCTCAGAGCGCCGCATTCCTCAAAGTCCTTCATGGTCAGGGTCATCACCGCGATCTGTCCATCCGCTTCGAAGGTCATCTTCTCCACGGCCCGTCCCAGCAGCTTCAGCTGCGCCTTGCTCTTCTCCCGGAAAAGGCGCATGCTCAGTTCCGCCAGGGGCAGCCCCGCCTCCAGCAGGTCCCCCATGACCCGGAAGGCTTCCGGATCCGTGCAGTCGAAGGAGAAGTTGCCCGTGTCCGTGCTGATCCCCGCGTACAGGCATTCCGCGATTTCTTTTGTCAGCGGCGCGTCCAGATGCTTCATCTGTTCCCGGATCATCGTGCAGGTGGCGGAGGCGTCCCCGTCCACGCTGTTTACTTCCGCGAAGTCCGGGTTGGTTCCATGGTGGTCAATCTGCGCCGTATGCCGGCAGCAGTCCCGCAGCGGCCCGCAGGTGCCGAGCCGGGCCGGATCGCTCACATCCACGGAGAGAAACAGGTCGTACTGCTCCGTGTTCTGTTCGGGAAACTGAATCTCCTCCGCGCCGGACAGAAATTCCAGCACATCCGGAACCTTGTCCTGGCAGAACACCCGCACATGCTTTCCCATTCCCAGCAGCACCAGACGCATGGCCAGCGCGCTGCCGATGGTGTCCCCATCCGGACTGACATGGCTGCAGATGCAGACCGAATCCGCCTCCCGCAGCACCCTTGCAATTCCTTCCGGATCCCTCATGGCCTCTCTGATCCTCCTGTCCGCCGGGCCAGCCCCGTTCATCTTTTTCCCAGGGTTCGGGTCCTCAGTCGTTTTCTTTCTCTTTCTCAGCCAGGTCAGATATCCCTGTTTCCGCAAGCACCTTCGCAATATGGACGCCGTAGGCGATGTTCCGGTCATTCACGAAAATCAGCTCCGGGGCGGATCGGATAATCATCCGCCTGCCCAGGGCTTTCCGGAGGTACCCCTTCGCGTTCTTCAGGGCGTCCAGCAGCTGGTCCCGCCGGTCATCCTCCAGCACGGAAACATAAACCTTGGCAAACCGGAGATCTCCTGTCACCTCCGCCCGGGTTATGCTCCAGGTGCAATCCGTCCGGGGATCATTCATCTCCTCCCGGATGATCGCATCCAGATCCCTGCGAAGCTCCTCGGAGATCCGGTCAATTCTCTGAAACTCTCTCATTTACCGCGGAATCTCCTCCATGATGAAGCACTCGACAACGTCGCCTTCCTTGATGTCGTTGTGGCCTTCCAGGCTCATACCGCACTCATAGCCGGCCGCCATTTCCTTCACGTCGTCCTTCAGGTGGCGCAGGCTGCTCAGCTTGCCCTCATGCACAACCACGTTGTCACGCAGCAGCCGTACGTTCGCGTTCCGCTGAACCTTTCCGTCCGTCACATAGCAGCCGGCAATAATCCCGGCGCCGGTGATCTTGAAGACGTTCCGCACCTCGGCATGGCCCAGGAGCACCTCCCGGTATTCCGGCTCCAGCATGCCCTTCATGGCCAGCTCCATATCCTCGATGGCCTTGTAGATAACCGTGTAGAGCCGCACATCCACCTTCTGCTTTTCCGCCGCTTCCCGCGCGGAGGCGTCCGGACGGATATTGAAGCCGATGATGATCGCGTTGAAGGCCGCCGCCAGGTTGACGTCGTCCTTGGTAATGGCGCCCGCCGCGCTGTGCAGCACGCGGATCCTGACCTCGTCGTTGGACAGTTTCTCCATCGCCTGTTTCACAGCTTCCACGGAGCCCTGCACGTCCGCCTTGATGATCAGGTTCAGGGTGGTCACCTTGCCCGCTTCGATGGCTGAGAAAAGGTTCTCCATGCTCATCTTGGCCATGGAGGCTTCCCTGCTGGCCCGCAGCTTCTCACGGCGTTCATCAGCCACCTGGCGGCTCAGGTGATCGTCGCCCACGGCGATCATCTCGTCCCCGGCGCTGGGCACATCGTCAAATCCCATGATTTCCACAGGCATGCCGGGGCCGGCGCTCTGGACCCGCTCGCCGCGGTCGTTGATCAGGGCGCGCACCTTGCCGGAGGCCATACCCGCGATAATGGAATCGCCCACGTTCAGGGTACCGTTCTGGACCAGCACCGTGGCCAGCGGTCCCCTTGCCTTATCCAGCTTTGCCTCGATGATGACGCCGCGGCCCAGCCGGTTCGGATTGGCCCGCAGCTGGAGCATATCCGCCTGCAGCAGGATCATCTCCAGCAGCTCGTCCACGCCCTCTCCGGTCTTGGCGGATACCGGCACGCAGATGGTTTCTCCGCCCCAGTCCTCGCACACCAGGCCGTACTGGGTCAGGTCCTGCTTGACCCGGTCCGGATTGGCTTCCGGTTTGTCCATCTTGTTGATCGCCACGATAATCGGCACTTCCGCCGCCTTGGCATGGTTGATGGATTCCACGGTCTGAGGCATGACAGAGTCGTCCGCCGCAACCACCAGCACCGCGATGTCCGTCGCCTGGGCGCCGCGGGCGCGCATGGCTGTAAAGGCCTCATGGCCGGGGGTATCCAGGAAGGTGATCTGCCTTCCGTCCACATCCACGGTATAGGCACCGATATGCTGTGTAATTCCGCCGGCCTCGCCCTGGGTCACCCGGCTCTTGCGGATATAGTCCAGCAGGCTGGTCTTGCCATGGTCCACGTGGCCCATGATGGTCACGACCGGCGGCCGGGAGATCAGATTCTCTTCCTCGTCCGTGAAGTCCTCCGCCACCAGGGCGGCCTCCGCGGTCTGCTCCTGCTTGCGCTCCAGTGTGATTTCGAAATCGGAGCAGACCAGCTGCGCCGTGTCGAAGTCGATTTCGCTGTTGATGGTCGCCATGTTGCCCAGCATGAAGAGCTTCTTGATGATCTCTCCGGCGGGCTTGCCGATCTTTTCCGTCAGGTCGCGGACCGTGATGGTGTCCCCCGCCATATAGGCCGTCTCGATCTTGATGGGAGCCATCATCTGCTGGGCGCTGGGCTTCTTGGCTCTGGCCCGCTTACCGCCCCGGATCGGCTCATCGTCGTAGCCGTTGAAGCGGGAGTTCTGTTTGCTCTGCTGCTTCTTGTTGCGGCTGACGTGCTCCGGATCATGCTGGCGTTCGTAGTTCTTCTTGTTGGGGTCGTAGTTGGAAACCCGTTCTTTCTCCATGGGCGGCACAAGATCCACCGAGGGGGCGCTCCGCCGGGCAGACTGCTGCCCCCGGGGCGCGCCGTATCCGCCGCCCTGGGTTCCCCGGTTTCCGCCGGCCATTCCGCCGCCGACAGGCCGTCCGAATCCGCCCTGCTGAGTTCCGGCCGCCGGGCGGCCGTATCCGCCCTGGGGCCGCTGGGCTCCGCCCGCGGGCTGCCCGAATCCTCCCTGCCGGGGTGCTCCGTTGGCGGGGCGTCCATAGGGGCCCTGCTGTCCGTTTGCCGGGCGGCCGTAGGGACCCTGCTGCTGTCCGTTTGCCGGGCGGCCGTAGGGGCCCTGCTGCTGGCCGTTTGCCGGGCGGCCGTAGGGGCCCTGCTGTCCGTTCGCCGGA
>CAMNKK010000091.1 GCA_946542235.1 uncultured Clostridia bacterium
ATAGCCCTTTGCTTTAGCGCAGGAAGATGGGATTGGTCCACGCACAACGTCCCTGCGCATCCGTCACAACCGCACGGACATAATGGATTCCGTCGTAGACATCGCATTCCGCGTGGGTCACATGTTCCCCGGCCGTTTTGCGAAGAGGCATACGCAGGGTATGGAAGCTGACGCTTACCGCGTCGCTGCAGTCCACATACGCTCGTCCGTCCCGGAAGCAGAAGTCATAAATTTCTGGTCCGCAGGAAGCATAGAACGAGCCTTCCTCCAGCGCCTTCAGGATTTCGGGGGCGCTGTTTTCAGCCTTGACCATGACCCAGCCGTGGCAGTGGACCTTCATCGAATGGCCGTCGTCCACGGCGACGCCCCATACTCTTCTTCCCTCGTCCAGCGCCTGATCCCAGCAATGGGCGGTTCCGGTATCCAGTCCGTTCTCGATCACGTTGCCTGTATTCCAGACTTCCACGCCAAAATTGCCTTTCAGGCATCTGTAATCCTCATAGGTTGTTCCGGACCATTCCGGATGGCAGTAGAACGTTTTCAGTCCCCAGCTGTGCATTTCATCGATCATGCCCTGGGCGGAGGAACAATCCTCATAGCTGCCGTAGTTCGGGATCACTTCATCGTGGGCCGGTCCTTCCGGAGCGGCCGGATCCCCTATGCCGACGATATGCACGCAGAGCGGCCGGTCCTTCCTGAATCCGAGGATGGTCATATCCCTTTCAATCCCGGAAAGCATTGTGATCGGAAGATCCGTCCTGGTCATCCGGCTGAAGATGTTGTGGTCCGTCAGCGCCATGAACTGATATCCGTGCTCGTAATAGGTCCGGATCACGTCCTCCGGCGCATCCTGGCCGTCCGACCGGGTCGAATGGCAATGCAGGCTGCCTTTCAGAAAAGTACCTTCCCGGTCAAACGCGTTCTGCCTGTACATTCTGTTCTCCTCCTCTTTTCAGTTTTTTTCCCTCCGGTTCATATTATAGATATAGCCGCAGCATGTTGCTTTCTATTCTCACCTCATATCCCGGAATTCGGCGGGCGTAATATGGAACTCCTTCCTGAATGCCTTGTAGAAATGGGATTCGTACTCGTATCCGCAAAGCTGGGAAATCTCCTTAAATGACAGCAGGGACTGGTGTATCAGCGTGCAGGCATAATTCATCCTGGCCCTGGTATAATACCGCTGCGGAGATACCCCTTCATTTCTCTTGAACAGCCGGAACAGCTGGGGCTGGCTGAGATGGAACATATCCGCGATCGCGGCGATTCGCAGCGGATGGGACAGATTCGCCTGTATATAGTTGACAATTGTGTGGAACAGGTCGATGGGCTCCGCCTTGTCCGTACTGCAGCCACTGCGTCGCATCAGCACCCCGAGGATCAGGTAAAACCAGCCCATCAGGGAAGTAAGGGAAACGTCCTGATCACGTGCTGCTTCCAGCATATTCTGATAATACGGCAGCACCGTTCCGGGAGGGATATCGTGCAGCGCGATATTTGTTTTTGACAGGCCCAGCAGTTTCATATAGTAATCCGCTTTTTCACCGAAAAAGCCAACATAATACAGCTCCCAGGGGTCCTGTTCGTCCGCCTTGTAGGAAACGATGGTATCCCGCGGAAACAGAAACAGATCACCCTGCCGGAGAAAAAATGTCTTTCCGTCACAGGTAAAGGCCCCTTTTCCGCGTACGACATAATGCAGGATGTCAACATTCCGCAGGTCTTTTTCGGAGTTCTCCCCAGGCGTATGGATGATATGGCCCGCATGGTCGATGATGATTTCCGATGACGGCGGATTCTTACTGTGCTTCAGGTGTACCACGTCATAGGATCCCTGTTCCGGTCCCTGCATATGCGATTCTCCTTCCCGCCGGATTTCCCGTTCCGTCTACAGTATAGACCGTTTTTTTCGTGGAAGCAAGATTTTTATAACGTTTTGAATGATTTTTATATTTATCGAACCGTAGGATTTATATATAATGGTATCAGCAAAGTGCAGGGAAATGCACTGTACAACTGAAAAAGGAGGAGAACCATGAAAAAACTGTTTGCATGTATGCTGGCACTGCTGATGGTGATGAGCATGTTTTTCGGCGCATCTGCGGAAAGCACACGCGAAGGATATGTGAATACCGGAAAGCTGCACTATGACCTGAACAAGGAAGTCAACAACGGAGAACCGATGACCCTGGAATTCTGGGTGCAGGTTGAACTGGAGGAAACCTACAGGAAATGGTGCGACGCCTATACCGCTCTGCATCCCAATATCACCTTCAATATCACCTCCGGATCCTATGACGATCATTTCATGAAGCTCGGTATGGCGCTGCCCAACAAGACGGGGCCGCATCTGTTCCATATGCACAACGGTTTCACGGACCAGTTCATGGCCAACCTGAAGCCCTATGATCCCGCTGTATTCCCCCTGGAGGACCTTCGGGAGGATTACACCTTTGTGGATGAAAGCCTCTATAGCGGAAACATGTATTACCAGGGCCTGGCGGTCATGTCCTGCGGAGTCTTCTACAACAAGAAGATGTGGGCGGAAGCCGGTCTGACCGAAAACGATATCCCGAAGACCTGGGATGATCTGGCCGCCGCGGCGGTGAAGCTGACACAGTACGACGAAAACGGAAAAGTCAAAGTGGCCGGCTTCAACTACAATGAGATGAGCATGGAATACCTCATCACAGCCATGAAATATGAACTCGGCTCGGCCATGTTCGAAAAGGACGGAAGAACGCCCCTTTTCAACGACGACATGAAAAAAGTCATCGAGTGGCTGAAGAATCTGTATGTGGAGAAGAAGGCCGGCTCCGTGGAACTGCCCATGAGCATTCTGAGCTTCTCCCAGTCCACCTCCGCCATGACCTACATTGGCACCTGGTTCGGAGGCTGGATGCAGGCCAATGCGCCGGACGTCGAATACGGCTTCTTCATCATGCCCAGCCCTGACGGCAATGTACCCGCGGCATACGACCGTTCCAACATTGAAGTATCCCCCGCCATCAACGGCAACGTGACCGATGCGGAATACGCCGTGATCAACGACTTCCTGTGCTATCTGCTTTCGAACGATAACTTCGTGCTGGACTTCGCGCTGAAACAGTATGGAACGCCCACCAAGAAATGCCTGATCGAAAATCCGGATGTGCAGGCGGATGAAGTGCTCGGTACGACGGCCCGCTTCATGGACCGGCTGATCTACCCCGGCAACTATCCGGATTCCTACCACTCCAATCTGAAGAAATATTTCTATGATGAAGTCATGCTGAACGGCAAGGATATCGATGAAATGATGCAAGCCTGCAAGGAAGAAATCATCGACTCCATGGAATCCACGGAATTTGTCTCCGAAGAGAGCAGATATCCGCACGCGGATGAACTGAAATTCGAATAAAGCGCCGGAACAGGCCGCGCCGGTTGTTTCCGGCGCGGCTTTTCCGGTTCAGGGGGAATGTGCATGCAGCACCAGCTGAAAGCAGGAAAAAACAGCAGAAGGCTCTCCCAAAGCCAGCGGATCATGATCGTGATCGCCGTCGTGGCTTTGGTGGTGTTTTATGCTGTTTTTTTCATTTTTCCCATCGGATATGCCCTCACCGGAAGCTTCTTCAACTGGATGCCGACCAAACGGGTATTCTCGTTTGTCGGCCTGGAAAACTACCGGAAGATCTTTGAGCAGTCCACCCTGGGCCTGGCTATGGGGAATACGCTGGTTTTCACCGTGGTGGTCACCCTGGGCAGAACGCTGCTGGGTCTCTTCTTTGCCGCCCTGATCTATTCCATGCGCCGCGGCAGGGTGCTGTTCCGGACGATCTATTTTATTCCGGTGATCACCTCCACCGTAGCCGTTTCCATGGTCTGGAAGTGGATGTACGAGCCTTCCAATGGGCCGCTGAACTACTACCTCAGCCTTGCGGGAATCGCTCCGCAGCGGTTCCTGATCGATTCGTCCCAGGCGCTGTGGTGTGTGATGGCCATGACGATCTGGAAGGAAACGGGTTATGCCATGGTCATGTATATGGCCGGAATGACCGGCATTCCCGGAACGCTGTATGAAGCCGCGGAAATGGATGGATGCACCCGCTGGCAGGCGTTCCGGTATATCACTTTCCCGCTGTTGAAAACAACGACGGAATTCATTCTCCTGACTTCCTTCGTCACCTACTGCCAGACCTTCACGCAGATCGACCTGATGACGAAGGGAGGTCCCGGCAAGGCGAGCTATACGATGGTGTACTACCTCTACCAGGAGGCCTTCGGCAACAACAGGTTTGGCCGGGCTTCCGCCATCGCGTTCGTGCTGTTTGCCGTCATTCTGGTGTTTTCCGTGCTCCAGCTGCGGATCACGCGTACGAAGGAGGCGGAGAAACATGCCTGAAAGCAGGGGAAAAATCACCTTCTCCGGCATCCTGAAGCTGCTGGTCCTGTGTGCCGGCGCGTGCGCCATGCTGTATCCCTTTGTATTCATGATCCTCAGTTCCTTCAAGAACAACGCGGAAATTATCCGGAATCCTCCGACCTTTATCCCGGAGGTATTCACCTGGGACAATTACCGGAAGGTGTTTGAGGAAAACCGCTTCGGCCGCTTCTTCTTCAACAGCGTATGGCTGACTTGTCTTAAAACGTCGATTATTCTTTACTCCAGCGCTTATTTCGGGTATGTGTTCGCCAAACTCCGTTTCCGGGGCAAGGAAGCCTTGTTCCTGTTCGTCCTGGCGACCATGATGATCCCCTGGCCGGTCACCATCGTTCCGCAGTACCAGCTCATGGGTTGGCTCGGCTGGGTCGGGGAATATACCTCGCTGATTATTCCCTCCCTGTTCTCCACGTTCGGCATCTTCATGATGCGGCAGTATATGGCTGCAGTTCCGGACGAGCTGATCGAGGCCGCCCGGATCGACAGCGCCGGCGAATTCACCATATTCCATCGGATTGTGCTGCCGGATGTGATTCCGGCAGTGTCCGCCCTGGGCATCTTCCAGTTCCTCTGGGTATGGGACGATTATCTGTGGCCGTTCCTGATGATGCAAAGCATGGACAGGTATACGCTGCCGGTCGGACTCTCCCTGTTCAACGGGCAGTACTACAACGACAACGGCGGGATCTTCGCCGCCGCGACCATTTCCGTTCTGCCTGTCATCCTGGTTTACCTGCTGTTCCAGCGCCAGTTTGTGGAAGGAATTGCCCTGACCGGCATCAAGGGCTGAAGGAGGCGTTATTATGCCGATTGTTTACAGAAACCGGGTATTTACTCTTTCCGGCGGAGACATCAGCTATGTGCTGCATGTAAACGAAGACGGAAAGCTGATGAATCTTTACTGGGGAAAGCGCGTGCCGGATCACGCGGTCCATCCGGAGCTGTCGGATTATCCGGGATTTGCATCCTTTGATCTCCCGGTCTACTGGCTCCCGTCGGAGCTGCCAACCCTGGGGCAGGGCTGGTACGGAACGCCTGCCGTGGATGTCCTTAATGCGCAGGGCGACCATGTCGTGGATCTGCGGGTTACGGAGCACCGGATTATCCCGGGGAAAAAGGGTCTGCCCGGCCTTCCTGCTGTCTACACGGAGGAGGACGGGGAGGCCTGCTCCCTGGAGATCGACCTGGCGGATCCGTTGACCGGCCTGGCGGTTACGCTGCAGTATGCCGTCTTTGAGGCGAGCGGGGCGATCACCCGCAGCATGCGCATTATCAACGCGGGGCCGGATCCTCTTTCCCTCCGCGGCGCCCTGGCAGCCTCCGTCCCCCTGTGGGGATCCGATTATGACGTCCTTCACCTGAAGGGTTCCTGGGCCAGGGAGCGGACGCCGGTCCGTACGCCGCTGGGGCAGGGAAAATATGAGATCGGCAGCCAGCGCGGTGCTTCGGGGCATGAGGAGAATCCGTTCCTGGCCCTTTGCGGAAAGGGGGCCGGGGAGCACAGCGGAGAAGTATGGGGCGTCAGCCTCGTATACAGCGGAAGCTTCCTCGCAGGCGCTTCCACGGACAACGCCGGCAACTCCCGCCTGTATATGGGCATGAATCCGCAGGTGTTCAGCTGGCTGCTGCAGCCGGGTGAATCCTTCCAGACGCCGGAGGCGGTGCTTGTCTATTCCTCCCGCGGTCTGAACGGAATGTCCCGGATCTATCACAGGCTGTACAGAACCCGCCTGGCCAGGGGATTCTGGCGGGACCGTCCCCGGCCCGTTCTGATCAACAACTGGGAAGGTACCTATTTCGATTTTGATGAGGAAAAACTCTACCGGATCGCCCGGGACGGAAAAGAGCTCGGCGTCGAGCTTTTCGTAATGGACGACGGCTGGTTCGGCAGGCGCAACAGCGACAACTGTTCCCTGGGCGACTGGACCGCGAACCCCTCGAAGCTTCCCCGGGGTCTGGCGGGTCTGTCCGATAGAATTCACGGGTTGGATATGCTGTTCGGAATCTGGATGGAACCGGAAATGATCTCCCCGGACAGCGATCTCTTCCGGGCCCATCCGGACTGGTGCCTTCATGTGCCCGGCCGCGCCAGGACAGAGGAAAGAAACCAGCTGATCCTGGACCTCACCCGGAAGGAAGTACGGGAATACGTCACGGAAGCGGTATCCTCCGTGCTCCGGGAAAGCCGCGCGGATTACCTGAAATGGGACATGAACCGAAACATGACCGAATACTTCTCCCCCGCCCTGCCGCCGGAGCAGCGGATGGAATCGCAGCACCGCTATATGCTGGGGCTGTATGAGATTCTGGAAGAGATCACCCGGAACTTTCCCCATGTTCTGTTTGAATCCTGCTCCGGAGGCGGCGGGCGCTTTGACCCGGGCATGCTGTACTACATGCCCCAGACTTGGACCAGCGACAATACGGACGCCGTTTCCCGCCTGGGCATCCAGTACGGCACCTCCATCGTGTATCCCATCAGCGCCATGGGCGCCCATGTCAGCGCGGTGCCGAATCACCAGTGCAGGCGGACCACCTCCATGGAGATGCGGGGCGATGTGGCCCTTTGCGGCGGCGCCTTCGGCTTTGAGCTGGATGTGACCTCCCTCTCCCCGGAAGAAAAGGAACAGGCCCGGGGGGTCATCGCGCGCGCGAAGGAGCTCCGCGGCCTGGTGCAGCAGGGAATCTTCCGGCGGCTCCTGTCTCCTTTTGGAGCCCGGTATGCTGCCTGGCAGTTCGTCCGGGAGGACGGAAAGCAGGCGCTGATCTGCATTTACCGGATCCTGTCCGAAGCAAACATGCCGCCGGTCCGGGTAAAGATGCACGGGCTGGACCCTGCTGCTACCTACCGGGATGAAACCGGAAAGCTGTATTCCGGAGCCTCGCTGATGTACCTCGGTTTCAGCGCCTGCATCCCCGGCGATTTCGGCAGTTGTGTCATGCTCCTGGAAAAAGTGGAATAACCCTGTGAATCGTCCCGGAAAAGGATCCGGTTACACGGCAGGCGCCAGCTCTGTATCCGCCACATGGAACCAGGTGTTCTTCATGGTGTTAAGCAGTTCATGAATAAGGAACAGGCCAGCT